>JBEAQD010000033.1:0-10492 GCA_041164045.1 Candidatus Parcubacteria bacterium | reverse complement strand
AACATTAAGCTATGATTTAACCAGACCAAGTAATAATGCCTGGAATAGTACTCAGAATATGGGACAATACTATGCAGGAACAGTGACAGGAACAACTACTTTTGCTTTCCTCCGCGGTGGTAATTGGAGTGATACTCCTGGTGCGGGAGTCTTTACTCTGGGTCTGGCTAATTCTCCTACCTCTACGTTCAGTCTTGTTGGGTTCCGCTGTGTTTTGCGGTGAGGGGCAACTTATCCAATCCTCCACAGTTAGGATGAAGTTTGTTCATCCGTATAACTGTGGATACGGATTGGATGAGCCGGGCGAAAATAATTTTGGATAAAATGGAAATTCTATTACAATATTTTTATGACCTAACACTATGGATAGTCAATATATCCCAGAGATTTGCTAAAATACATAAATATAGTCTAGGAATTCAATTAGAAAATGCTTGTTTGGAATGTACAAAAAATATAGTCAAAGCATCAAAAAGTTCTAAGTCGAAATATTATATCAAACAAGCGCAGGCAGATTTTTATGTAGTGAAAGTATATATAAGGATGGCATTAGATATGAAAGTAATATCCAAAAAACAATATATATTTGCCCTAGAGCAAATAGCCAAAATTGATGAACAAATGCAGTCTACAGAGTTCCGGTAGCTTTGTGGATAGGATAGGGGTTCATATTACGCATAGCTTTTGCTTTCCTCCGCGGTGGTAATTGGAATAATACAACTAATGCAGGAGTCTTTACTCTGAATCTGAATAATACTCCAACCAATACGAACAATAATATTGGGTTCCGCTGTGTTTTGCGTTGAGTGGCTTTATATTAATCTGATGCCAGAGTTTTTATACCTAAATACTATAAAAAGTGAGCATTAATGCCCCAAACCTCTGTCCTTTTGAGTTAAATACTAACTCAATAAACCTAATCACCGAATGAAATATGCATATTCATTCGGTCCTTATAAATATATATAATATGTTTGATCAAATTGTAGATATGAATAATTTAATTCAAGCATATTATTTGGCTCGTAAATCCAAAAAATATTCTAAATATGTACAAAAATTTGAAAAGAACAGAGAATATAATCTTGTAGCTTTACAGCAAGATTTAATACAAGGTATATATAAGCACGGAGAATATAATTCTTTTGAAATTCTAGACCCTAAGCCTAGAATAATCCAAGTCTCACCCTTTCGGGATAGAATAGTGCATCAAGCTCTATACTTAGTCTTAAACCCTATATTTGAGGTAGATTTTATTGATGATAGCTATGCTTGTCGCAAAGGTAAGGGTAGCCAAAGAGCTATAAAAAGATTTGAATATTTTTGGCAAAAACTAAGCCATAAAAGTAAAGATTTCAAAAAAGTATATGTTCTCAAAGCCGATATTGTGAAGTATTTTGATAGTATAGATCATAGGATTTTAAAAATTATCTTATATTCCAAGATTAGATGCAAGAAGACTAGACAACTTTTAGACCAAGTTATAGATAGTTTTCGACCCCTACAAGCAAAAGGAGTACCTATAGGTAATTTGACTAGTCAATTATTCTCTAATATTTACCTAAATGAGCTAGACCAGTATGCCAAATATACTCTCAAGGCAGATTATTATATTCGGTATATGGATGATTTTGTGGTGATGGATTATGATATTAATAGGCTAAAGTATATACAGATTGCGATAACTAAATTTTTGGCAAAAGACTTATATTTAGATTTACATCGTAATAAAACTCATATTTATAAATTAAAACAAGGTATAACATTTTTGGGCTATACCTTGTATCTTTATAGTCGTAAAATTAAAGCTAAAACTTACTATACAATGAGGCAAAAGTATAGATTATATATACAGCAAAAATACTATAGACAAATTGACCAAGAAAAAATAGACAGAGCCATTAGCTCTTGGTGGGGTCTGATGAAGTTTAAGCGGGGATTGTGTTATTAGATAACTATTAATTAATAATTCACAATCTATAATTTTAGGAACCCTCCGCTAAGAAGGAATAATATTAGTTACAATTCACATATTATTGAGTCTATGCTATAATATTTATATATAAATTATAAATTTATGACTATATCCAAATCAAGATTTGAAATTATATTAAGAAGAGTTCATTTTAGGAATCCTGGGATGTTTTCCTCTGGTGCTACTAGTGACCAGAAAAAAGAATATATAAAAGTTATTTTTGATGATGCTTTTGATACTTATGGTGACGGTAGGGCTTTGGCTACTATTGAGGAGTGGCAGGAGATCAAAGAGAATTTATTAGCGAATAAAAAAGATATTTTAGCTGAGCAAGATATAGAAATTTTATCAAAAGCAATAGAAACTGAATTAAGATTAAAGTGAAATATATGGTGGTAAAAGACGTTATTAAGCAAATTTGTGAGGCTGGTAGATTTACAAAAGGTAGTCCAGAAGCAGAAGCGGTACATCAAGCTTTTACGAGGGTATATGGGTCAGAATTTAAGCCTATTAATAAGGAAAGTACTGTTAGATATGGTAGACAGATAGAAAATAAACTATATTCTCACCCAGACCATGGTGTTGTAAATAGAGCTATGCCTCATGTACGAGAAGTGATTCGTAACTTAAAGTAAATGACCATCGATCAGGCTCATCATATCTTAGGTGAAATTAAAGAGAAGTGGAGACAAATTGAGCTTGGAATTAACTTTGATAAGCTAAAACAAGACTTAAATATATACATTGCCCAGTCTGAAAACCCAAATCTTTGGGATAATCCGGAACAGGCTCAAATTGTTTTAAAAAAACTCTCTCATACTCAAAAAAAAATACAGGATTTGGAGAGTATTCCTGAGAGTATTGAATTTATAGAGCAATTAATTCTAGAACCAGAGCCTGATTTAGTTGATGAATTAAAAAATTTAGAAAAACAAGTTAACACTTATTGGCAGGAGATGTTCTTTGATGAAGAGTATGATGCTGGTAATGCCCTGCTGTTCATACAGGCAGGAGCTGGTGGAGTAGATGCTCAGGATTTTGCTGAAATAATCACTAAAATGTATATTGCCTACGGTAAGTCTCGAAATTTTGAAATAGATGTGATAGAATATATACAAGGCCAAGAGGCTGGTATAAAGCGTTCATTATTACAGATAAAGGGTCAATATGCTTATGGGATTTTTCGCCAAGAAAGAGGTGTGCATAGATTAGTAAGGGTCTCTCCATTCAATGCTGCGGGATTAAGACATACCTCATTCGTGATGGTGCAGGTTTTGCCTGAAATAGATGAAATTAGCTCGAGTGATATTGTTGTTAATCCTAATGATATCAAGGTGGATGTCTATCGTTCTCAAGGAGCTGGGGGACAAAGTGTTAATACCACTGACTCAGCGGTCAGAATCACTCATATTCCGACTGGTATTGTGGTGGCTATTCAGACCGAGAGGTCGCAGTTGCAGAATAAAGCATTGGCTATGAATATCTTGAAATCAAAGCTATGGGAGTTGAGGCAATCCGAGCATAAACAGGAGCTACAATCTCATACTGAGGATGTCTCGATTTCATGGGGTAATCATATTCGATCTTATGTAATGAATCCATATAAATTGGTAAAAGACCAGAGAAGTGGTTTTGAGACAACTGATGTAGATAAGGTTTTGTCTGGTGATTTAGATGAAATTATTACCTCAGTACTTATCAAAAAAGATAAACATTAATTAGAAATATGATTTTATTTAAAAATGTAACCAAAAAATATGGCGAAGAGGAATCTTTTGCTA
Organism: Candidatus Parcubacteria bacterium; assembly: GCA_041164045.1. Taxonomy (GTDB): domain Bacteria; phylum Patescibacteriota; class Minisyncoccia; order SW-4-49-11; family SW-4-49-11; genus CALRBF01. The sequence continues at coordinate 6,736 of JBEAQD010000033.1, read as the reverse complement.
TAGAAAATATAAACTTAAAAATTGAAGATGGTGAATTTGTGGTTTTGGTAGGTCAGAGTGGTGCTGGAAAGTCTACTTTGATGAAACTAATTACAGGAGAGCAAAAGCCAGATAAGGGGGAAGTTTTCTTGGGTAAAACCAGAGTTAATGATCTAAGGTATGGAGATATGCCAAGACATAGACAGTCTTTAGGTATTATATTTCAAGATTTTAAACTTTTACCAAGTAAAACAGCTTTTGAAAATATTGCTTTTGCTATGGAGATATTAGGGAAGGATAATTTGGAAATTAGTAGAAAAGTCCCTAGATTCTTGAATATTGTTGGTATGGGGGCGAAGGCTAATAAATTTCCTAGTCAAATGTCTGGAGGAGAAAGGCAAAGAATAGCTATTGCCAGAGCTTTAATCAATGAGCCAAAAGTATTATTAGCTGATGAGCCAACTGGTAACTTAGATGTATTTAATAGCTGGGATATTGTCAATTTATTACTCAAAATCAATGAACAGCTCAAAACTACTATTATCTTTGCTACACATAACAAAGAGGTTGTAAATAGTATTAATAAAAGAGTTATTAGCCTTGATAAAGGTAAGATTATTCGAGATAGTCTTGATGGTAAATATATTATATAAAGATAAACATTAATTATATGGACTTATTCTTCTCTACTATTATTCGCAGTATAAAATACGGATTTCAAAACTTTGGACGCAATATTTTCTTATCTATTGCTACTACTAGTATAATGGTCTTGACTTTATTTGGGCTTGGATTTTTTATGGTAATTAATCAGATTAGTAGTGATGCTTTGAGTGGGATACAGGAAAGAGTTGATATTAGTGTATATTTGAAAGAAGGACTAGAGGAGTCTCAAGTTAATCAATTTATAGATTATGTCAAATCAATAGAGGGTGTCAAAGAGACAAATTTGATTACCAAAGAAATGGCTTTAGAAAAGTTTAAAGAAACTTATAAGGATAACCCTTCCATTATACAATCCCTGCAAGTTCTAGATGAAAATCCGCTTCCTGTAACCTTGACCATTAAAGCTGAGAGTAGTAATTTTTATCAAAGTATTAATGATACTTTATTATCCTCAGAGTATAAAGAATCTACTATTCAAGAAACAGATTATCAAAAAAGCACCTCTAAAGAAATTATTGATAGATTGAATAATGTCATTAAAGTAACTCGAAATGTTGGTATTAGTGTGATTGTTGTATTGGCTACTATTGCTGTGCTTATCACCTATAATACAATTCGTTTGACATTATACTCCTATAGACAAGAAATTGAAATTATGAGATTGGTAGGAGCTAGTGATTCACAAATTAAAGGTCCGTTTTTTGTAGAAGGAGTTTTGTTCGGGGTTTTTGGAACATTTATTAGCTTTTTGATATTATTCGTAGTTGTATTATTGATTTCACAAACTATTACTAGTTTTATCTCTGGAGCCCAATCACCAAGTGAATATGTATTGAATAAATCTTTCTTAATTATTGGAATACAATTAGCTGTAGGAATTACTTTGGGAGTCGGAAGCAGTCTTATTGCAATTAATAGATATCTTAAAGTTTAAGTTAAGCAAGATATGCAGTTATCGGATATAGATATAAAAAAAGCATTAGAGTTGGGGGACATTACCATTACAGGATTTGATGAGAATAGATTACAACCAGCTAGCTATGATGTCTTATTAGGTTATGAATTTATGATATTCAATAATCATAAATTTGAATGTATAGATCCCAAAAAACCTATTCATGAGTTTATGGAAAAAGTTGTATTGTCTAGTCCAGATGAATATTTTGTAATTCATCCAGGGCAATTTATATTAGGAGTAACCAAAGATTACTTTGGTTGTAATGAAAAGTATGCCTGCCAAATTATGGGCAAAAGTTCGCTAGCTAGGTATGGTTTAATTGTACATACTACGGCAGGATTTATTGATCCAGGCAATAAGCTTAATGCTACTTTGGAATTTGTAAACACCAACACTGTCCCAATTCGTCTTTATCCTGAGATGAAAATTGCTCAAATTGCTTTTTATGAACTCAAAACCCCAGCTCAAAAACCTTACGGAACATCATCTCTTGGTAGTAAATATTATGATTCCAGAGGAGTTCAAGCTAGTGATATGCATAAAAATTTTGAGAAAATAAAAGATTAAAAATATTATGAATAAATCAAACTTTAAATTTAGTATCTCGGACAAGGATAAAACAGATTTAGTCATAGTCTCGGTTACTGATTCTCGTACCGGCTATACAGTTAGAACCGCTTTACCAAATTCAGGCAAACAAACTGCATCTATTATGGCTTTCGCAGGAGCTAGGTTTTCAAGATCATCCCTATCAGCAGAGGAGTTATTCCAAGAAATTAGAAAAGCAGGCAGTAATGCTAATGAAAAATTAGCTAATATTTTTCGCAATTATGGCCATTCCTCAGTAGCAGATATGGCACAACTTTTTGCTTATATTGAACAAATTCCAGATCATTATTCTACTATATTTTTTAATGAAACTAGTGTCGGTGGAGGACAACAAAGATCTACTAGATATCAGGATTTTGGCAATAGTAAGCCTTTGGGACTGGATAGTATAGGAGTGGATAAAACTTCAGAAAACTTTGATAATATTAATCAGAAATTATTAGATTTACAGCAATATTCCCTAGAAAAGTACAAATATTATCAAGACAAATTAACTACCGAATACACAAGAGTATATAACATAGATGAGAATAATAAGTCAGAAGCAGGAGCTCTAGTTGCAAGGGTTTTTGACTCTACTAGATACTTTTTACCCTCTGGTCTTATGAATAAGACTTCTTTAGCCTATATTACCTCAGCCAGAGAATGGGCTAGATTAATATCAGTTTTCAAGGCCTCCAATGAATATAACTTAGTCTGTCTTGCTGAGCAATTAGAAATACTTTTTGCCCCGGAAGATAGTGTAGCTGAAAGACTAAAATATACTCCAGAAGCTCCAGATTTAATCAGGCATACTGAGGCAGATACTATTACCAATCAAAACTTGAATATACTACAGCAGTATCTAGAAGAATATCTAAAAATCACCAAATCTTTAGAGTTTGCAAATACTATTACTTGCCATAAACTCAAAGCAGACTTATTAGATATGAGTTTAAGTGCGGGAACTATAATTTTATTACAACATATTATAACTATATATCCCAATGCCAATATTCATTCAATTTTACAATTCATAGATAATTTGAATATAGAACAAAAGGCATATATTTCTAAAATTTTGTTCAAAGACTTCAACCATCACAAACAAATGGGTAATTTATTTCGAGTCAATACCCATAGTTTTGTACTCACTTGCTCTAACTCTGAATTAAGAGACTTGAATCGGCATCGAGCTTGGGGTAGATACATTCCAATTTTGAACACTAGTAATTATAAAGCAAGTCTCTATACAGGGTATACTTTACCGTTATATTTGACCAAAAACCCAGCTCTCAAAGAGATTAGACAAGAATTTGAGCAGGATTTGCAACAATACTATACCAAATTACAAGAATTTGTAGATTTAAGTTCACAATATGATTGGTTTCCTCAATATATTTATACGCAACTACTCCCATTTGCTCATATTTTTACTTCATTTTTCCATGCTTCCCCTAAGGAAATTAGCTATATGACACAACTTAGAGTCAGACCGGGAGGACATATTAATTATAGACAATTAGCTTATGATATAGCCAAATTAGGAGCTAATAGTGAATCATTATTACAAGCTATGATTCCAGAACATATTACCAAACCAGATCCTTGTTCTAGAGATGAGTTTGTGGACAGAAGTTAATTCTGCATAATTTTTTACACTGAACAAAATAAATTATATGCAGAAATCAAAGGCAAAAAATCCTAAAATTGATTTAAATTTTATAAAACCATATATAGGCTGGGCTGCTTTCTTGACTATACTTGTTTTTATATCCAACGGAGCCAATTTACTAATTCCAAGAATATTAGGAAATAGTATAGATAATTTTAGTCAAAATGGAGGTATATATAAGATATCCTCAGATATATGGTTATTAGTTGTGATAACTATATCTGTTTTATTAATTTCTTTAGTACAAACTATTATTAGTGTATATGTAGCAGAAAATGTAGCTAGAGATTTGCGAGATTCTCTGATAAAGAAAATTTTATCTCAACCTATTAGATTTATTAATGAGCAAGATTCATCTGAATTATTTACTAATATTACATCCGATGTAGAACAGGTTAAGGATATAATATCGCAGGGTTTTGCTAGTATTTTTTCGGCTTTAATCATTCTAATTGGTAGTGTAGTATTGTTATTTACTATTAATATTAGACTAGCTCTGATTGCTATTATTTCATTACCAATTATTATAGGAGTTTTTGCTTTTATTTTTAAAAATATATCCAAATTATTTCGCTCATCTCAAGAAATTTTATCCAAAATTAATAAAGTCATTAATGAAAGTGTATTGGGGGCTATGCTGATAAGAGTACTAAACTCTCAATATTATGAGAATAGTAAATTTGACAATGTAAATCAGCAGGGTAGAGATGTTGGCTTTAAGATTATAAATTTATTCTCAAGTCTTATTCCTACAATTAATCTAGTTTCTAATTTTGCCATTGTCACAATTATTTGGTTTGGTGGTAGACAGGTTATGATAGAAGATTTAACTATAGGAGAGTTCAGTGCCTTTATTTCATACTTTAACCTTCTAATAACCCCAATTTTTATTTTAGGATTTGTGAGTAATTTTATTTCCAGAGGCTTTGTGTCGCTAGCTAGAATTCAAAAAGTTCTCAAAGCTCCGGAATCTCCTAAATTAAATAATAAAAATTTAATCCAAAAACCAGTACAAGGCAAGGTTACTTTTGACCAAGTGTCTTATGAACTTAATGATAAATGTTTGCTAAAAAATGTTTCTTTTACAATTGAACCAAATACAAAAAATGCTATCATAGGACCAACTGGTTCAGGTAAAAGCCTTATATTATCTTTAATTAGTGGTTTGATAAAGCCAACTTCTGGACAAATTTTAATTGATGATATCCCTCTTCAAGACTGGGACCAAGATTATATTTTCAAGAATATGGGGCTTGTTTTTCAAGAAAGTATTTTATTCAATACCTCACTCAGAGAGAATATATTATTCAATACTACAGTCTCAGATACAGATTATACAAAAGCATTACAAACTTCCAATGTATCAGAAATAGTACAATCCCTACCAAATGGTATCAATACCAAAATTAGTGAAAGAGGAAGTAATTTATCTGGAGGACAGAAACAAAGAATAATGTTAGCAAGAGCCCTAGTTAGAAACCCAAAATTATTGCTCTTAGATGACTTCACAGCTAGAGTAGATATTAAGACAGAAAACGATATTATAGAGGCTTTATTCCAGAATTATCCTGAATTAACTCTTATATCTATTACTCAAAAAATCGAACCAATTCAAGATTATGACCAGGTTATCTTAATTATGGAAGGAGAGTTATTAGCAACAGGTAAGCATAAAAATCTCTTACAGACTTCTATTGAATATGCCCAAATATGGCAAAGTCAACAAACCACCTAAGTATGAAAAATCCATATAATTTATCACAAAACAAACAAGACAAGACATCTTTTTCAGAGTCTTTAGCTACAATTTTACCACTTTTTGTAGGGGAGAGGCAAAATTTAATTATTATTATAATCACCGTACTCATAAATATTGGAACAGGAGTTATAACCCCATATATCATCACAAGAGCCATTGATGGACCAATTGCTAATAAAGATATACAGACTTTAGCCTTAATGTCTTTGGGGCTTGTATTACTATTTATTATCTCAGCCATTGCAGCTTATGGACAGGCTAGAATTATGGGTTATGTCTCACAGAGAGTTTTATTTCGTTTGAGAGCAAAAGTTTTCTCATCACTACAGAGCCTGCCTATAGACTTTTTTAATCGTAATAAAGCGGGGGATCTGATTTCAAGAATTAATAATGACACTAATAGAATTAACCAATTTCTATCAGAAGGGGTTTTGAGATTTACCTCGCTTTTCTTTTCTCTGATTGGAATTGCTGGGATGATGCTATATTTGAATTGGCAATTAGCTAGTATAGTCTTTATTTTAACCTTTATAATTCTAATAATCACCAGAATAGCCACTCCATTTATAGAAGGAATTAATAAAGTAGGCTTAGAAAATCAAGGGTCTCTTTCCTCAGAAGTACAAGAAGGATTACTAAACTTCAATGCCATAGTAGCTTTCCAAATCCAAGATTATTATCAGAGTAGTTTTAATAAAATTAGTGAGGCTGTATACAAAACAAAAATACAAACTAATATTCTCAATGATAATATAGCTCCGCTATATACTTTTGTGGCTAATATAGCTCAGATTATTCTCTTGGTAGTGGGAGTTAGTTTTATTATATCAGGTAGTATTACAATTGGACTTTTGATAGGATTTTTAGCCTATGCCCAAAAATTTTTTGAACCATTAAGAATCTTAGGTTCCATAGTAGGCAGTCTACAAGGAGCTCTAGCCGCTTGGGTGAGAGTACAAGAGATTATTGGTCTAGATTCAAATTTAACTTTAGAAGAAGATAAATCAGGAATAAAAAGAAAGAAAACCAAACATATTCTAGAATTTGAGAATATAAATTTTGGCTATGACGAAAATAAAGTCCTCAAAAATATGAGCTTTACTTTAGAAAA
>JBEAQD010000032.1:0-3890 GCA_041164045.1 Candidatus Parcubacteria bacterium | reverse complement strand
AATTTATCTCCTCTATCAAATTCATTCAAAAACATTCCAAAACTAGTTGCTCCTGGGGAAAATATAATTCTATCCCCAGAATTTGCTCAACTAAAAGCTTTATCCACCCCCTCAGCTAAAGTAGTCACCTCATATATTGGAATACTGGTTATATATTTTTTAATCAAAATACTAGCTGATCCAGGTAGTAGAACTACTCCCTTGAGATTTCTATAGGAATGTTCTGCTAAATCAGAATAATCTAGCCCCTTATCCTCTCCCCCACAAATTAGCACATAAGGTTTATCTTGAAAAGTATCCATTGCTACCATCAGAGCCACTGGCATAGTACTGGTAGTATCATTGATTATCTCTATTTCATCAATCATACCCAATGACTGTTGCCTACCTGCAATACCTTGGAAAGATTTGACTGATTCTACAATACTAGACTTTTTAACTTCTAGAATAGTAGCAACACTAATTGCTGCCATCACATTATATTGATTATGTTCTCCAAATAAATGAATATCTCTAATATCCATTATTGTCTCAGAGTTATACATAATCTGACTATCACTGATATGAATATTAGCCTCTGTATTACTGAGAGAATAAGTGATAACTTGAGATTGTAGCTTGTGAGATAAATCTCTAATTCTATCATTGTCTATATTAAGCACTGCAAAGTCACTCTTGGATTGAAATTGGACAATATGAGTTTTGGACTCAAAATAATTGTCAATAGAATTATATCTATCCAAATGGTCTGCAAAAAATGAAGTAAAGACTCCAATATGTGGTGAGTTTGTAATACAATCTAATTGGAAACTAGATAATTCTAAGACTATATAGCTATCTTGTTGTATGTCTGATAATAAACTTAAGATAGACTTTCTAATATTACCACCCAATAAAACTTTATCTTGGCCATAATAATCACTAAGTATATGATGAATCAAAGCTGTAGTAGTAGATTTACCTCTGGTACCTGTGATACCTATTACTTTAGGTTTATTTTCTAGAGCATTAATATGACTAAAAAATAACTCTATATCTGTTGTAATCATCACCCCTGCTGTTCTAGCAACTTCCAGATAAGGAGAATTATTAGGTATTCCTGGGTTTTTGATAATAATATCAACTTGAGTATAATCTTCTGTCTTTTGTTCACCCAGAATATATCTAATTGGGACATTATGTGCGGGTAAAGCTTGAATTTTATCAATAGTTGGCTTTAATATATCAGCTGTTTTGGAATCAGTAATGATTAACTCTGCTACTTCCTGTGTTATAGCATATTTAACTGACCCTAGCCCCCCATCATTCAACCCAAGTCCCATTACCATTGCTTTTTTACCTTTCAAATTCATATATTTATAACTTAAAGACTTCTCCTTCCAAATTCACTACTTCCCCATCTTGCAATGCAATTTTTCCATTAATAATAACCGTCTCGATACCTGTAGAATATTGAATTGGTTGCTTAAAAGTAGCACAAGATTGAAGATTATTAGGATCCAAAATTACAAGGTCTGCCCTCATATTTTCTTTAATTATACCAATATTATTCATACCAAAAGTTCGAGCTGGAAGAGAGGTTATTTTAGGAATAGCCTGTTGCCAATATAATTTCCCTATCAAAACATAATCCTGTAAGAATTTAGTAAAGGCTCCAAATGACCTTGGATGTTCATAATTTTTGTATTTAATCAAATTATCATCATAACCAGCTGAATCAGAACCCAACATACTGTTATCAAAATCTAGAAGTTCACTAATATGTTTATCTGAGATTGAATCTACAATTACTCTAGCTCTACCCTCAGAGGCTATAACCAATTGTATCACAGCATCCTCTACTCCCATATTTTGATTTTTAGCTATTTCTACTATACTTTTACCGATAATAGACCTATTCATAGGACTATCTGAGACTATAATTCTACTATAATCATAAGAATTAGACTTCATTTCTTGGACTAAGTTTTCTCTAATACTAGTATCTGTTAAGTTTTCTAGTAGAACTCGTCTTCCTCCAAGAGATACCCAATTTGGTAATAATAAATAAGCAACTGTATTATTAGCAGTATATGGAAATATATCAAAGGTTAATGGTAATTTATCTGATATAGCTTGATTTATTATTTCATTTATTTCTTGGGCATATTTCCAATTTTTTCTACCAAGAATTTTTAAGTGATTAATATGAGTTTTGACCTTAGTACTTGAGACAATATCTATTATTTCTTGTATAGAATCTATTACTTTTTCTCCATCATTACGAGTATGTACTGTTAGAACTTTATTATGCTTTTTGATAATATTAGCTAATTGTAATAATTCTTTTTTATCCACAGCTTGCATATGAGAAAAAGCCAGTCCAAGCGACACTCCAATTGCTCCTTCTTCTAGAGATTGATTTATTAACTTAGCCATAATGTCTAGCTCAGAATCAGTTAGGGCTCTATTTTCATCTCTAATTAACCCTCTTCTGACAGTATCATAGCCAATTAAACTAGCAAAATTAGGAGCAAAAAATTTTTGGTCTAGAACCTCCATATATTCCCTAAAAGTATGCCAATCTACATTAATATTAGACATATCTGTCCATTTTTGGATTGAAGCAATAGCAGAATTACTAATGAGAGGTGCCAGAGATGCCCCACAATTACCTCCAATCAAAGTAGTAATCCCCTGAGTAATAAGACTTTTTTGAGATGGAGCTGAGAATAAAGTTAGATAGGTATCAGAATGATTACTAACATCAATAAATCCAGGAGTAATAATCTTATCTTTGGCTATTATTTCAAAGTTAGACCTATACCCATTATCCTTAGAAGTAATTTTGGAGATTTGACCATTTTTAATTGCAATAGTACCCTTGTATGGCTTTTTGCCCGTACCATCTACAATCAAACCATCTTTTATAATAATATCATACATAATTATAAGCCTAATAAACCAATAGTAAGACCAATAACACTCATCACCAAAGATATAATCCAGAATCTCATCACAATTTTGGTCTCAGGCCAACCAAGTGCTTGAAAATGATGATGAATTGGAGCAGCTAAAAATATTTTTCGCTTGAGAAATTTTTTGGATAACATTTGTGCAATAGATGAAAAACCTTCTACAAAAAATAGAAATCCAATAATAGGCAAAATCACCAGAGAATTAGTCAGCATAGCTCCCACAGCTAAAACAGCTCCCAAAGGAAAAGCACCTGTTCCTCCCATAAAGAATCTAGCCGGATGAATATTAAACCACAAAAAAGCCATCAAAGCTCCAATCAAAGTACTCATAAATATTGCTAAAGATATATTACCTTGTACCAAAGCTAATGCCGACAATACACCCAGAGGAGGTATTATAGATCCTGCCAAGAGACCATCTAGACCATCAGTAATATCAACTGCATTCATAATGAATACAACCAATATTATAAAGACGGGGATATACCAGAAACCTAATTCCACATCAGTTGGTAAACCAAGTAATGCTCCACCCGGGATGTGAAAAGAAGTCCATTCTAGCTTAAAAGTAAACCAATAAGCTCCAAAACCTGCAATCAATAATTGCAAACCTAACTTTAACTTTACCCCTAAGCCTTTTATTTTACCAATACCTCTAATATTGGCGATATCATCAATAGCTCCCAATAGACCTGCTGAGACCAAAAAAGCAAGCGGTAAAAATGTCTCGGAGCGAGTTAGATTAAAAACTAAAGTCAATACAGCTGTAATAATCCAGAATAATATACCTGCCATAGTAGGAGTACCTTGTTTATGCTGATGAAATTTATTAAAAACAGGAGTTTTACTATTATCCCAACTCTCTTCTCTAATATTCTTCCCCAATTTAGTACGGAATAAAAAGTCAGTCAAAAACGGAGTTAATATAATTCC
>JBEAQD010000031.1:0-9797 GCA_041164045.1 Candidatus Parcubacteria bacterium | reverse complement strand
GGGTTTTGTATGGTCTCAATAGTAAATATAATATCATCAATTGTAAGGGGAGTATTATCATCCCAAGTTATATTAGATTTAATTTTGAATATATATTCTTTGCCATTATCCCCAACACTATATTCTTCCACTAATTCATTGACAAGATTACCCTCAGTGTCTAGTCTAAATAAAGTAGGATAAATCAAATACTCCAGAACTCTATCAGGTTTATTGACATCATTAGAAAATGATAAAACAGGATTAATATATTGAGGTTGCCCAATAATTCCTTCCCTAATAACCCCTCCAGTTGCAGGAACCTCCTTGGTAATTACACGATAAACTACACTACCAATAATAATAAGAACTACAAATATAATAATAAAGTTGACAAAAACATTATTTTTGAATTGTTTAGGTAATTTGCCAGTAGGTATATTTTTGGAAATATTTTTTAGATTTACATTGGCCAAAGGATTATGCTTGGTTATATTCTTGAGATTTTTGGGAATATTTTTAGGAATATTCTTGGGGTTAATGGGTTTAGGAATTCTTTTAATAATGTCCATAAATGTAATTTGAATAAATTAAAATATCTATAAAAAGTATCTAAAGATAAATCTATAGTGCAAGATATACAATACTTCCAACTATTATGAGTATCCCAAATAATATAGTGGCTCTGAATAAAATCTTTTCAAAACCTCGTCTCGTCTGATAAGCAGCTCCACCACCACCAAAAGTTGAAGACAAGCCACTACCCATTTGCTGTAGCAAAACTGAAGCTACAAGTAAAACAGATAAAGTGATAAGAGCAATAGATATATAGATTTCCATAAAAATTAATTATTATTCTAAAAATACATTAGATAACATATTTATACTACTAATTACGATTGAGGTCAATATAATTGCCAAAATAGAGTTGAATTCCAAACCAGTCAAAAGCTGGTCTAGAGTATAAAAAGCTATCAAATTCAAGATAAAAGAAAATAACCCTAAAGTCAAAAAAATAATCGGAAAAGAAATGAGTTTGATAATCGGCAAAACAATAGAGAATATAATAGTAAATACAAGCCCAGCTATACCAAAATAATATAAGGGAACGGTAGGATCTACCTCCACCCCAGGTACTATCACACTTGCCACATACAATCCTACACCATTAGCAATAATTGATATAATAAAATTCATCAATATAATTTGATTAAGTATATATAATATATTATACCATAAAATTGCTATTTTGTATATAATTTGTACGAGATGAGGTAATCATCGACAAAAGGGATTATATACATTACTAGACTAATATCATAAATTGGATAGTAATTGTCCTCCTTTGGAGGAGGTGGCACGGAGTGCCGGAGGCGGGTGGATTGAATTTTGTAACTTGTATTTTTGTCTCCCTTTGGAGGGAGTACCCGTAGGGGGAGGGTGGATAGGGTTAAAAATATAGTATACCCTAAAAATTGTCCACTTCCACCCCCTCCTTTCAGGCTTCCCCCTCCGAAGGGGGACAAAATCAAGAACTCTTTGTTATAATTATATAAACTACTTTCATGTATCACCTTCAAAAGTCACAACTTGTCTACGATGCATCTCATCTTATTCATAATTTACTTGAGTTTTGGTATCATTTAATATACAATATGATCAGAATTAAGTTTATACAACTGACATATATTATGAACTCCTACAAAAAATATTTCAAAACCTTTATATATTTGCAAATAATTGTTTTTATCATAAGTATATTTTTTTATGATTATGATTTGAAGCTAGCAGGAGCTTTTATTGGTAAATTTTCAATTTGGGTATTTTGGGTTATTGCTATTCCGGGTATATTTCAAAGATTTAGAGTCAAAAATAAACTACAAAAAATTCAGCTATTTTTGATGAAATACAGAAGATATCTAGGTATAATTATGTTTAACTTTGCCTTTATACACTTTATGTGGATGCGTGGATTTGATATGATACAGTCAGGAATACCTAGTAGCATACCTTTATACCAAGTTTTTGGAGCCTTAGCACTTATACTTATAACTCCACTCGTTTTGACCTCCAATAACTTCTCAGTAAGAAAACTAGGTAAATCTTGGAAAACTCTACATACTTTGGTTTATCCTACAATGTTTTTGTTGGTTTTACATACCGCCTTACAAGGTAGAGACTATGCTTTAATTTATGGATTACCAAGCGCAATTATTTTAATAATACAGATATACTCACATATTTACGCAGCCAAAGTTAAAAAATCCAAGTAATTATAAACTGTCTATAGATATTGACAATTTTGCTATTTTGTGGTATATAAGAAAGGACCTTGTGAACATTTTCCTCATGCGTTCCTTTCAAAATGTTCTGGCTGGCACCATACTGGCTGCGAACGCTTCACTTGGTGTTATGCCTTTGGATGCCAAAGCCACACCCTCTCCAGGAGAGGATTGGGCCTATGTGGCTGATTCTGAGACTCAACCTTGTATTCCTAGGGTATCTATTAGCGACAATGTCGTTGACCATACCATCAGGGTACGGGTTGTACGAGGCAACACTTGCCCCATCTCGAGTACAGTTTTCCTGTATATTCAGGACGATGTTCGTCCTCAGCCACTGAGGATCACTGGTACCAGGGAAAATCTTTTCTCATCCACATGGATCTTCCGTCCTGGAGATGCTCGACCGGGGAGATATCGGGTGATGGGTCTCAACCCCATGCCTGGTGGCATCGGTGATGATGAGTATATTTCTGCTTATCATCTTGGGATTGACCAAGTCATTACCATTGGTATCTCATCTCCAACGGTCCAAGCTTCGCTACAACCTCAGCCCGTGTCTCCACCACCCCCGGCTGTGGTCGCACCCCCTCAGCAGGTTGTCACGACTCTGGACACAGAGTCCAAACAGCTTCTGAGGACATTCGACCAGTGGATGCGCTGGTTTCAGGTCAACATCTGGCCTCAACTGCAGCCTTTGATCCGAGCTATCGAGGGCATCAAGATCAGCTGACATCTTCCCCCCAAGCACTCGCTTGTGGGGGATTTTTATTTAAAATTTTACTCTTTGAGGGGTGGACAGCTTTGCTTGACGGGGTGGATTGGTTTTGTCCTCCTTTGTAGGAGGTGGATATATTATTTGCTATAATACAGAATATAATACCCCCCTCTCAATGACTCATCCTCATATCCTTATAGATACCACTCACCCCATAGAGACTATCAAGTATAGTTTTGCAAAATTTCCTTTTGGAGATATCCTTATCGCCACTACGTCATATTGAATATGTAGCTTGGCTTTTTATACAGATAAGGAGCAGGCGGTAGAAGACTTGCAAGCTCAATTTCCGCATATTCCTCTTTTACATACACAAGATAGTCTTCAGCAAGAAGCTCTATCTATACTTCAGCATAGACACAATATAAAGCACAGTATCAAGCTACATATTCAAGGGACAGAATTCCAGCTCCGAGTATGGCAAGCACTCCTTGCGATTCCTTTTGGGCACTATTCCACCTATCGAGAGATAGCTCATTCTATCGGCAAGCCTAAAGCTTCCCGAGCAGTAGGTAATGCAATAGGTAGTAATCCTGTCACATTATTTATCCCTTGCCATCGAGTCATAAGCTCCAGCGGTAAACTTGGAGACTATAAATGGGGAATAGAGAGAAAAGCTGAGATTATTGAGTGGGAGCGGGGGAGTCTATTAATAATAGGCAAAATATGGTATAATGTAAAAATATATATACGTATTTTATGGCAAATAGTAATCTAACCAAAGCAAAAAGAGCAAAAAATGATGAATTTTATACTCAATACCATGATATTGAGAAAGAAATATCTGCCTATATAGAATATAATCCTGATGTGTTTCGGGGGAAGACGGTATTGTTACCATGTGATGATCCAGAGTGGAGTAATTTTACCAAGTTTTTTGCCCAAAAGTTTCAAGAATTTGGCTTGAAAAAACTTATTAGTACCAGTTATGCGGCTGAGAGCAAAAACCTCAAAGAGACTTATCAGGCAAGTCTATTCGAACAGAATAGCCCTCAATATGATAAAAAGAAAACCGCCAAAAATGGTAAGATTTTTACTCTAACCACAGATAAAACAGGGGAAGGAGAGGTTAATGTGGAAGATTTGGAATGGCAATATCTCAAAGGAGACGGAGACTTCAGAAGTGATGAGATTAAAAAATTAAGAGATGAGGCGGATATTATTATTACTAATCCACCCTTTTCACTTTTCCGTGAATTTTTGACTTGGATACTAGAAGCAGATAAACAATTTGTGATTATAGGGAATAAAAACTGCGTTACTTATAAAGAGGTATTTCCATTGATTAAAGAAAATAAATTATGGTCAGGTAGAACAGAATGGTCGGGCGGAATGTGGTTTGAGACAAAAGACTTAGAGGATGTAGATAAAATTATTGAGGATGTAAACATGAAAAACGTATCATCGGTTTGGTTTACCAATATTGATCATGGAAAACGACATCAAGTATTACCCTTGATGACTATGGAAGATAATCTCAAATATAGTAAGCATAAAGAAGTACAGGGGAAAGATTCTTATCAGAAATATGATAACTATGAGGCAATAGAAGTCCCTTTTACCGATGCTATCCCAAGTGATTATGAGGGAGTAATGGGAGTTCCAATAAGTTTCCTCGATAAATATAGTCCTGAGCAATTTGAGATTGTGGGATGGTCTCGACATAATAGTTTGAATATGGATGGCGGTTATTGGAAGGGTGGAAAAAATGATGCTACTATAAACGGTAAAGATGTATACAGAAGAATACTCATTAAACATAAGCGATAAATCTATGAAGACAATTTTGAGAACAGACATTACGGTAAAAGATATTTGTGAAGGTTTTGTATATAATGAACTCGAAGGAAAGGGATTGTTTGGACTTGCTGGGAAACTTACTATTCAGCCAGAATATCAGCGGAATTATATTTATGCTGATGGGCGAAGAGATGTGGCTGTCATCGAATCTATTCTTAAAGGTTATCCTTTGGGATTGATTTATTTTAATACGGTTGGTACAGATAGCTTTGAGGTATTGGATGGGCAACAGAGAATTACCAGTATTGGGCGTTATGTAACTAATAAATTTGCAGTGAAGGATGAGCGAGGAATGGAGCAGTATTTTACGGGAATTGCAGAGGATAAACAGCAAAAAATTCTCAATACTCCCTTATTGATTTATCAATGTGAAGGGACAGAAAGCGAAATCAAAGAATGGTTTCGTACCATTAATATTGCGGGAGTGCCTCTCAATAATCAGGAACTTTTGAATGCGGTATATTCTGGACCATTTGTCACTCTTGGAAAAGAAGAATTTAGTAATACTCAAAATGCCAATATTCAAAAATGGTCTGCCTATATTACTGGAAGTGCTAATAGGCAAGAATTCCTCGAGAGAGCTTTGGAATGGGTGAGCAAGGGTAATATTGGAGATTATATGAGCCGTCATCGCTATGATACCAATATTACTGAACTCAAGACCTATTTTAATACCGTGATTGATTGGGTTGCAGGAGTTTTCAAAGATGTAGAAAGTGAAATGAGAGGTTTGGAGTGGGGGAGGTTATATGAGATGTACCACAAAACAGCCTATAATCCTAATGAAGTGTCAGCTCAAGTACATAAACTCTATGCTGATCCCTATGTCAAAAATCGGAAAGGAATATTCGAATATATTCTCGGAGGTAGTCAGGATACCAAATTACTGGATGTTAGAATTTTTGATGAAGCTACCAAAAAATCCGTCTACACTATACAAACAGATGAAGCCAAAAGCAAAGGAATATCTAATTGTCCCCTCTGTGCTATCGGGAATGATAGCAATAAAGATAAAATCTGGAGCTTAGCTGATATGGACGCTGATCATATCACTGCATGGAGCAAAGGTGGTGCAACAGATATAAAAAATTGTCAGATGTTATGTAAAACTCATAACCGAGCGAAGGGGAATAGGTAAGATTTTCTTAAATTCATTGATTTATTGATTCTAGAATTTGATGGCATTCGTTCAATTTGTTTTAGAATATAAATCTGAATTGACTCGTTATTTTATATTCATATATTTTCCGGTAGTTGTTGGAGCTTTAAAAGCAAAAAATAAAACTAAAAATACTAAATAAAAATACTTTTAATCATACCCTAATTCTAGATTATGTAATTGTATTTGCGAAACAAAAAGTCCAGAGTGATTTTCTCTGGACTGGTAAAGTGGTGGGTTGGTTTAACTAGCTATCTTTTTATACAGCCAGACTGGCATAAGCATGATTATGATTTCTCGCGCATACCAACTCAACTTGTTGTTTGCTCTCGGTTGAGTGCAGTCTTTGCAAAACCAGCCCTTTGGATATCTGGCTCCAGGGCAGACTTTGATCTCAATGTTAGCTCTTCTTTCTTGAATAGCCAACCTCATATCCCTTTTACATCTCCATAGATGGGGGTAGGCACAGGCGATATATAATTTAGTCACATGATTTGCCTTTGCCCATTCCACTGCGCCTCGGGCTATCCGCAGGGTCGGTGGAGGATAACCAGGCCTTTCAGGTGTATATGTAACTTTCATACCATGTTGTTTGCCCGCTACCTGTAAATCAGGGATATCTACGTCCCTTTGGGTGTAGATACCAGGGTCTGATGGGATACAATCTGAGCAAGACATCATGGCTATCCTTTGGTTAGCCATCGTGTCTAATGGTGTCCCGAAAGCAAAAGCCACACAGGCAGTTGTCATAAAGAGCTCCTTCTCCTTATAGGAGAGAAAAATTACACCTGATTATTAACATAATTGTTATGTTTTGTCAATTATTGGTGGTATAAATATGTTATTTTTTAAATAAAAAAATGCCCCGACCAATGTCGGGGGACTCGAGGGTGGGGTAATGGTATTCGGTTTTTTAGTATTATTATTTTCTTCTTCAGGCCGCCAGTGTCCGCCTGACCCTTCTTCTGTGAGCTTTGGGGCCGCGAGGCCGGCGAGTTGTCGGGGGCTCAACTTCTTCGTTCACCGTCTCTTCCAGTGACCTTGGGGCAGAGCTCCTGCGACGCCTGCGCACTGGTGGTGGCTGCTCTTGCAGTGTGGAAATCTCTACCACTTCAGCTACCTGAGGGAGCAGTGGCTCAACCTCAACGACGGTGGGCGGAGTGGGTACCGAGACTTCCTCGGTGATGACTGGGAGCGGAGCCTGTCCCACTTCAGTGGGAGGCGAGGATACTGTCGGAAGGGGAACTTCGTCCTCCTCATTTTCCTCTTCCTCCATGACGGGAGTAAGGGCAAGCATCCGCACCCAGTTAGCTGCGAGCTGGTCGTTGGTACGATGCACCCAGTTGCCGAGGGTTTCCCCGGCGACATAGATGCCTACAGCGAAAGTGATTAGACCGTGGAACACGATCAGACCGACCTCTTCCCAGTCTATAAGACTGAGGATGCGTCCTGTAGGGACGCAGATATTGGAAAGGTTCATGGGGTGTCCTCCAAGGACGAAGTCCAGTTACGGGAGCTCTTTAAGCTTCAAGAGCTGCTACCGAAACTGGTGTACTGAGCTAACATAGCATATTTTAGTAATTTTGTCAATATTAACTAACTCAAAAATATAACCAAATATCCGTCCACATGTTCTCAATATATTTGATAGATTAAATATAGTATTAATATTTTTCTTTTAGCTGTTTTTAATGAATGCTATGCTTTAATATCATTATAAATATACTGTATTTAAGAATATATAAAATTTTATCTCCAAAAACCCTTGACACCTCTTCAGATTTCGTGTATTATAAATATCGTACTCGCAACTTCACTTTGATATCACTTTCCAGTAATATGGCGATAGAGATGACCTCTTAAAGTTCAACCTTTGAGATTTTATCATCTGTTTCTATAAGAGGGTTCATTCACAAGTAAATTTAGGTAAATGCAATTTTACTACTTTCACCAAAAAGTATGAATCAGAATTTAAAAAGATGAGTTGGTAAGCGTAAATGGGGGATGCCTTGACATTAAGAAGCGAAGAAGGACGTCGACTGGCTGCGATAAGCTTCGGGGAGCCGCCAATCAGGCTTTGATCCGGAGATGTCCGAATGGGGAAACCCACTTAGGGTAATGCCTAAGTATCCTATTATATAGGGAGCGAACTCGGGGAAGTGAAACATCTCAGTACCCGGAGGAAAAGAAAACGAATGTGATTTCCTTAGTAGCGGCGAGCGAAACGGAAGGAGCCCAAACCGAGACACTTGTGTCTGCGGGGTTGTAGGGTAGAACATTCCGTAAGGAGGATGTATATATATTGTTAGATGAGTAAGCTGGAAAGCTTAGCCATAGATCGTGATAGCCGAGTAATCGAAAATAATGTATATATATCGGTTCTATTCCTGAGTAGGACGGGAAAAGAAAGCCCTGTCTGAATCCACCAGAACTAACCTGGTAAGGCTAAATATTACTTAATGTCGATAGTGAACTAGTACCGTGAGGGAAAGGTGAAAAGCAGTCCGAGAGGACAATGAAATAGACCTGAAACCATTTACGTACAAGGAGTCGGAGCCCGCAAGGGTGACGGCGTGCCTATTGAAGAATGATCCAACGAGTTACGTCTCATCAGCAGCTTAAGTCTCAAAAGGACGGAGGCACAGAGAAATCGAGTCTTAACGGGCGATATTGTTGATGGGAGTAGACCCGAAACCAGGCGAGCTATTTATGGCCAGGGTGAACTTTGGGTAACACCAAAGGGAGGCCCGAACACACTAGTCGTGCAATTCTAGGTGATGAGCTGTGAATAGAGGAGAAATTCCAATCGAGCTTGGTAATAGCTGGTTCTCTCCGAAATAGCTCTTAGGCTAGCGTTAATTGATCCCTACTGGGGGTAGAGCACTGAATGGATTTGGGGCCTTCGGGTACCCAATCTAACCAAACTCCGAATACCAGTAGATTATAGATTAGCAGTTAGAATGTGGGGGCTAAGCTCCATGTTCAAAAGGGAAACAGCCCAGACCGTCAATTAAGGTCCCTAAACTACACTAAGTGGGAAAAGTTGTGTATTTTCTGAGACAGGTAGGAAGTTGGCTTAGAAGCAGCCATCTTTTAAAGAGTGCGTAATAGCTCACTACTCTATTCCCTCCTCAGTTCTGGTATAATGAATCTATATGTATATAGTATATCTTATTCAAAACTCTACAGATTACACTCTCTATATAGGGAGTACTAAAGATCTTAAAAAAAGACTAGAAGAACATAATTCTAGGAAGAGTAAGTATACTAAAAAACATAAAGGTCAATGGACACTAATTTACTTTGAAGTGTATCGAATCAAAAAAGATGCACTCATCAGAGAAAAGAGATTAAAATCTCATGGTAGTGCCAAATATCAGTTGATGGAGCGAGTTAAAAATAGCTTGCTCGATCCCAGAACTGAGGAGGGATAGGAAAATATGCGCTGAAAATGTAACGGGGCTCAAGTGTAGTACCGAAATTACGGATTATATATTAATTTATTAGTATTATAATGGTAGGAGAGCGTTCCTTGTGCACTGAAGCTGGACCCGTGAGGGCTGGTGGAGCGCAAGGAAGTGAGAATGTTGGAATAAGTAACCGCAAGTTCAGTTAAATTCTGAGCCACCGAAATCCTAAGGATTCCTCCGCAATGATAATCATCGGGGGGTTAGTCGGGCCTAAGGTTAACTTCGGAAACGGAGGTAGCCGATGGACAACAGGTTAATATTCCTGTACCGGCAATGGCTTGTAAATGTGGGGACGCATCATGGTATTTTATGTGTCTTAATGGATTGAG
>JBEAQD010000030.1:0-6027 GCA_041164045.1 Candidatus Parcubacteria bacterium | reverse complement strand
TAACAAATTCATTTAAATATATAATCTGTTCTTTATCTATAGAATCCTTAATACTTAATTTAGAAATACTTTCTGAGATAATATTTAATGTCTCATAAACTGGCTTAATGACACCTATATATAGAGTATAAGAAAAAAACCAACCTATAACAAATAAAACTATTACTACCGATATTAATAAGTGTGTGACTGCATCTGTATATATAATATCTATACCTCCAGTATATTGCAAATAAGCCAAACCTAATATAATAATATATAAAATAGTTGTAAATAATAAAACTAATGCTGTGAACACTCGAAACATTACTGCTTTAATTAGTGGATTAGGTTTTTTATACATATTTTTATTCTAAAGTATTAATTATATCACCATTTTGTGCTAGAGTGGCAGAAACTACTACTCGTCCTTGACTAGTTACATATATTGTGTAGCCTGTAACATCTGAATTTTCTGATTGTTGAGGATCTATTGGAATATTGCCAAATGCAATATATGTTTCTATTGCTTCACTGATATCTATCTTATCCGAACTAACGGAGCAACCTGGCTTGCAAATAGACTTTAATTCATCAGTAATCCCAGTTGGTAAATTTCCAGAATTAGCGTCTCTATACTGATTAACCGCTGTATAAATACTTAGTACATCTGCCCGTCTTTGTGCATTGTTAATATCTCCAACTTGCTGATATGGATTAATCAATCTAATTAAAATTACTAATAAAATACTAATTAGAGTCATTACTAATAATATTTCTAATAATGTAAATCCTGTTTTACGCATTATGGTGCTGTTTGATTAAGACTATTATCTCTTATATCTCCCAAATTATCATCAATCAATCTATAATTTCTACTCTCAGAGGTTACACCTGTAGGTTTTTTTGCCATATTAATTAATGTCTCTGATAATTCTAAATTAGCAGTATCTCCTTCTGGATTGACTTGATACTTCACTGTCACAGTTACTTTTTTGGCATCTGGTATTATATCATCTTCAATTTTAACTCTTCTAGTTCTGTCTGGACGATCTAATTTATCTTGAGATGTAGTGGGACTTAGAATAAGATTCCAAACTCCATCGGAAAATGACAGCCCAAACTGTGCTCCACTAGGGTTATTAGTAGTGTCGTTTGTATTAATAAGAGCCGAATAATCTCTATCTCTAATTGATTTTAATGCTATAATACCCTCTTCAGCCATAGCTAGAGCTTGACTTTGTGCGATACTAGATTGATTATTTCTCTGAGCTATTATCATAGAAGCTACTATTCCTGATATAGCTAAAGATAAAATAGAACCTGCTAATAAGACCTCTATAAAACTATAACCCTTTTTGTATAACATATTTATTTTGTAAATTATATAAACTTATATTATCATATTTAATTATCTTTGACAACAAATTTAGCTATCAAAATTGAAACTATGATCAAAGCAAGCATTCCTAGGAAAAACACAATTAATTTACCTCTAGTATCTAAAATCAGAGCCGATACACCAAAGAATATACTAATAAGGTACATAATCATAACAGCTGCTTTCTGACTAAGACCAGATTGTAATAATTTATGATGAAAGTGTCTGTTATCTGCCTCAAAAATAGATTTTTTATTCCAAATTCTTTGCGAAATCACAACTATAGCATCTATAATAGGGAAAGCCAAGACTAAAGCTGATGTAGCTATTTTGCCTCCACTAATCAAAGCTAAAACGGCTAACATATAGCCTAAAAACATACTACCATAAGTGCCCAAAAAGATCTTAGATGGATGCCAATTGAATCGTAAGAATCCCAAATATAAACCTACTAATATGATCGAAATTAAGGCAATATGAGGCTGATTTACGAATAAAGTCAAAGACAATATAAATAAAGTTAGAAATCCAACAATCCCTACTCCTCCAGCCAAGCCATCAATACCATCTAACCAGTTAACTACATTCATAAGCCCTACAATCCATAGCAAGGTGATTATATCTTGTGGAAAGACTATCCCACCCAATTTATAATTATCTATAAACCATAATTCTCCATTAGGTAAGTTAATAGCTTGGATACCAACTCCAGACCAAATTACAATAGCTGCAATGCCAAATTGCCAAATAAACT
This sequence comes from Candidatus Parcubacteria bacterium, assembly GCA_041164045.1. Lineage (GTDB taxonomy): Bacteria > Patescibacteriota > Minisyncoccia > SW-4-49-11 > SW-4-49-11 > CALRBF01. The sequence continues at coordinate 3,913 of JBEAQD010000030.1, read as the reverse complement.
GAATACTCCAATGCAAATCTAGCTTTTCGTCTATATAACCATAAGTTAGAATAGCTAGAGCACCCATCAAAAGACCCAAAAACTCATTTTGCCAAGGTAATAAGCCGAATAAAACCAAAAGAATTACTATTATAATAAAGCTAGGGATAATCACTAACCCACCTATTTTAGGCTTCACTTCACTATGAATATCTCTATCTCTAAATTTATTTTCAAAAATGTATTTTATCCATTTTTGTTTAAGCAAAATTTTGAAAATCAAGAATGTTATAAAATAAACTATATTAAGAATTCCAATATATAGCCATATATTAGACCAATCCATAACTAGGATGATACTTTAACACGAGCAGAACGAATTAAAGTGCCATTTAATTTATACCCTACTTGTAATACCTCTATAATTAAATTTTGCTTCTCTGAGTCTTCTGCTTCCACAGTTTCTACTGCTTCATGTATATTAGGATCAAAAATTTCACCCATAGGATTAATAATTTCAACTCCTTCGGTTATTAAAATGTCTTGTAATTGTTTATAAATATAAACTATGCCTTGCACCCAGTTATTATTTTGTAAATCTTCAGGTAAATGCTTTGTAGCTATAGCAAAATTATCAAAAACTGGAATTAAATTTTCAATTAATGCTTTATTTGATAACTTGATACTATCTATTCGAAATTGCTCTGACTCTTTTCTTAAATTTTGATAATCTGCTTGAGCTCTTTGCCAACCAGCTAAATTATAAGCTGACTCCTCCTTTATCTGCTCAATTAATTGCTCAAAATCTATGTTATCATTAGATTTACTCTGTACTTCTTCGGTTTGATTATCTTTCTTCTTCATAATTATTATTACTATTAAGCATATATTCCACTAGAGCTATATTTTTTGCATACTGCATACCCTTTGGCCCTACTACAACTATTGTACCATCATCTGAGTCAATTGAAAACTTACCCACAATAACAGCATATTTATGCATCGATGTATGAGGGCTTTCTTCTCCGATATATAGCTTATAGCTCCCCTGACTTACATCTTGACTAATTTCATCAATATGAGATTTGATTTCTTCTAAATCTTCTAATGCATTTCTAATAAATTCTACCGATGAAAATCCTGGCTGGTTTAAAAAATTAGATACACCTTCTTCAAATATTAAGTCTGAGGATAATTTACCCATAGCAACATTTCCAGACTCATGAGCAAATGATAATAAAAGTTTCTTTAACTTAAGATGAATTTCATTCATCTTATTCATATCATTCAGTAATTTATGAGTCACAGAAGCATATTGGCGTAAAATTTCTTGCCTGCCAAGAAGTCTATTGACATAATATCTATAACCTTTGTCTGTAGGTATTCTTCCCGAAGAGGTGTGAACCTGAGTCAAATAACCATCTTCCTCAAGATAAGATAACTCATTTCTAATTGTAGCACTAGAGTATGGTAGTTGATATTTTTTCTGTATAGTAAAGGATGATACTGGTTGAGCAGTATCAATATAATCAAGGATTACATACTCCAAAAATTGTTCTTTTCTACTATCCATATACAGTAATTATAGCATAGAATTAACATTTTTTCAAGATTTTGATCTAATTTTTATCTATAATATCATCTAAGGTAACTCGAATAATATCACCTCTTTTAACGGAGTTGATCAGAATATAGTTTGCTAAATATGTCTCCAAAATTGATGAAATTGTCCTTTCTAACTCACGAGCACCAAAATCTGGGTTATAACCTTTTTCAGCAAGATATCTAATAGCTTCATTATCTATCTCGAGTTTAACGCCCCTTTCCTCATCAAAGCTATTGACCATACCTTCAATTATTTTGGAAGCTATTTCACTTACCGTATCTATATCTAACGGATAATATACTATAACATCTGTGAATCTATTAATAAACTCTGGAGCGAACTCTTTACCTTTGATAATGGTATCTATTAATTCTTTCTTGAATGCAACTTTATCAAATTCAGAATGGGTACGAATAAATTCCCTCAAGAATAAAGCTCCGGCATTGGAGGTAGCAATAATAATAGAGTTTCTAAAGTCAGTTCTAATGCCCCTATTATCTGTCAACAATCCTTCGTCTAGAATTTGTAAAAATATATTCAATACTTGTCTATGAGCTTTCTCAATTTCATCCAATAATATTAATGAGAAAGGTTTATCCTGTATTCTTTTGGTCAAAAAACCTTCTTGAAATAAATTATCTTCCCCCGCTGGAGAACCTAAAATACCATAGACTGATTCTTCACTACCAAACTCATTCATATCCAACCTAATCATCCTATCACTTGACCCGAAATAATGTTTGGCCAAAGCCTTAGCGGTCTCTGTTTTTCCAACTCCAGTAGGACCCAAAAAAAGAAATGTACCTATTGGTTTATCTCTAGCCTTTACATCCAATTGTGCTCTCTTTAGTGCATTGACAAGAGCAGTCAGCCCCTCTGGCTGACCTTTAATTTCAGCTTGTAATTTTTCTTCTAATGATAGCAATGCATCTTTTTCGGTATTTTGTAAAGTGTTTACATTAATGTTAGCCCTCTCTGAGACAACAGTCCTAATATGACTCTCGAGTACAAATGGGCTACCTTCTATATTAGCTTGATTAACAGCATCAGATAATATTTCTACAGCTTTACCAGGGAAACCTCCCTTACTAATATATCTCTCTGAAAAATTCATCACTGCTCGCAAAGATTGATAGGTAATATACTTATTATATCTACGATATAAATCAAAAGATGTCATCATAAGTACATACATTGTATCTTCTTGAGAAGCATCTTCTACTGTAATATCCTCAAACAAACTGTCTATAACAGGAAAACTTTTCACCCCACTATGATACCCTTCTGGATTATCAATACCAATCACATTAATAATCTTAGAGTTTAAAAACTTGACAATAATATTTCTAATTTCATCATCGGCTGATAAGAATAATTCCGATATATTTTCAATAACTAAAATTATATTACCTGATTTTTCAGCATAGTTGAGAGCATTTAATAGATATTGAGGAGCCTCTGGTGTACCTGATATTAAATCCGTAGTATTTAGCTTCAAGACACGACTGAGGTTCTTATTCTTTTCTATCTGATACTGTCTAATAGTAAAAGCTAAATTTTCAATAAGAGACCTTTTCCCCACTCCTATATTTCCTAATAGTAATATATTATGCCTATTAGAATTAGACAAGTTACTTAATACGCGTCTTAATATATCTTGATGGATAATAACTCTGTGAGGATCTCTATGAACTATGGATTCAGTAATATCATCAGTAATTCTATCCAAATCATTAGTATAGCCAATCGTCCAAGAACGTCCTAATGATCCAAAACTTTTGTATAAACCTTCTGGACTCCAGGTAGAAATAACTTTACTATTACTATGGTATAGAGCTTCCCAAGACACAATTTGCAAAAAGTCTTCTTTGGATAAATCTAATTGATCTAATAGGGTATGAAATATATTTTCCTGCTCTTGTTGAAATATAACATATAATAGTATATGTGCTCCTATTCTTTTTTCCTCCCAATTTATTCTCAAATTATTAGCACTTTCTAATAATTCTTCTATTGGTATTAAATTTGCATTTTGATCTAATCCAAGGTCTTTAACTCTTTTATAAAATGTATCTGAATCCAGACCCATATATGCAAGTATAGTCTTACCTCTACTACTTTTACTAATAGCTTTTAGTAGTTGAACATATGTAAGTTTTTTGGGGAAATATCTAACTAAATGCTGAGCAGTATCATAGTCTATTATCTCTGCATAATTATTAACTAGAATAAATTCATCTTCATTAGATCTAAGCTTTAATACTATAAATACATATGAAACTATATACACATATATACTAGTGAATATTAGTATAGCGGTCAAAATAT
>JBEAQD010000029.1:0-7563 GCA_041164045.1 Candidatus Parcubacteria bacterium | reverse complement strand
ACAGTCAAGTAATTGGAGAAATGGAGTTATAGGTTCAACAGATGCATCACCAACAAACGGAGGCCTATATAGAGGACATAGCGATAATAGCCCAGCAAATGCACTCGCCGCCAATACAAATGACAGTCAAGGCTATGAAGGAACAGGAAATGCAAATGAAACCCCAGTAAGTAGGGAAAGAAGAACCCATACCTTAAGCAATGGAGAAGTAATTTGGGATATGAGTGGGAATGTCTGGGAATGGACAAGTGATACCATACAAGGGCAAGATAAACCAAATAATAGTTCAGGAAATCTTTTGCAACAATGGACAGCCATAAGTAGTTTTGGAACATTAAGCTATGATTTAACCAGACCAAGTAATCCAGTATGGAATAGCGATCAGAATATGGGACAATACTATGCAGGAACAGTGACAGGAACAACTACTTTTGCTTTCCTCCGCGGTGGTGGCTGGGAGTCTGCAACTAATGCAGGGGTCTTTACTCTGGTTCTGGCTGCTACTCCGGCCGGTACGGGCAATGATGTTGGCTTCCGCTGCGTCGTGCGCTGAGGGGCAACTGCCTCCTACGGGAGGCAGTGAGTTCAAGAATTCCATCATCGTATAAGGCCTCTGTGCCTTATACTGGATGAGGGGACTAAATTCTTGAACTCATCGGGCTGGAATTTTAGATTAAGGTATGATTTCGTAATGGAGGGTTTGTTCCTCCATTGTGTTTTGTGACCGTACTAAAAACCATGTCGGCGGGGTCGCCGACTCTACAAAAAATACATATATTGAAATTTTAGCTATTTTATGATATAATATTACAATATAAACTATTAAAACATTATAAATTAATGTCAAAATCCCCTCTAATTACTATATCATCTCCATCAGGGGGAGGCAAGTCTACTGTAACTCAGAAGATTCTAAGGTCATCTAGGAGATTTGCTAAGTCTATATCGGCTACTACTAGAACTCCAAGAATCAATGAAGTAGAGGGTAGAGATTATTATTTTATTAGTTTGCAAGACTTCAAGGATAAAATTGATAAAGATGAATTTTTGGAATGGGAAGAAGTTTATTCTGATGTTTTTTATGGGACTCTCAACTCAGAGATAGATAATATAGCTAAAAAAGGACAAATTCCAATTTTAGCTATAGATGTTCATGGGGCATTAGAGCTCAAAAAACGACTTAAAGATAGGTTATTAACTATATTTTTGGATGTACCTAGTATAGATATATTGAGAGAAAGATTACAGTATAGAGCTACTGAGACTGAAGATGAATTAAAAAAAAGATTAGCCAGAGCCGAATATGAGTTATCTTTCAAAGATAAGTTTGATGCTATTATCCCTAATATAAAAATTACCGATACAGTCAATAAGACTATTGAGACAATTGATGATTTTTTGCATAAATTCACATTATAAGCTATAATAGACCAAGAGTAGTATTTAATATTGGTTATTTGAAATTATTTTTAATTAAATATTGTTACTCCAATTGTTATTATTTTAATATTTTATTATGAAAAAAAAATATAAGCATACCTTTAAACCTAAAGGAGGCTTCTTTAGTAGTGCTGATGAGATTGTAGATAAAAATTCTCAACAAAATTCAGTGTCAGCAACAAAGTCTGATACTTCAGATTATAAATCTCAATCTCACAAGTCAGAATATAAGCCACATAATACTTCTGCCAAATCTCCATCAAAGGAAATCAAAAGTCAGTATAAACCCATTAAGAAGACAAGCTATAATCCAAAACCGCAGAACTATTTGAATCGTCCGAACTTTGCTTTTATAGATGGTCAAAATTTGAACAAATCTATTCAAAGTCAAGGTTGGAGTCTAGATTATAAAGAATTTAGAAATTATCTAGACCGAGAATATGGAGTAAAAAAAGCTTATATGTTTATTGGTATGGTTAATACTAATCAGCAATTATACTCAGCTCTACAAGATTTCGGGTATCATCTAGTATTCAAGCCTACTTTAGCTACCAAACAAGGTGAATTAAAGGGGAATGTAGACGCTGAGATGGTGCTATATGCTCTGACTCAGATTAATCAATATGATAAAGCTGTGATCGTGAGTGGAGATGGTGATTTTTATACTTTGGTGCAATATCTCAAAAGTCAAGGCAAATTACATACCCTTTTAGTACCTAATGAAAAGGCTTATTCTAATTTATATGATTCTTTGGATATAAAAACTGATTTTGTGGACGATTTGAGGCAAAAATTAGAATATAAGAAAAAATAATTAATTAAAATTTATGCCAGAATTACCGGAAGTAGAGAGCCTAAGGAGAAGTCTCAAGTCTTATATAATAGGTAAATCCATTAAGTCTATTGTTGTACATAAGCCCAAATTAGTAAGTGGCTCTGGTACTGTAAGACAACCTTTGGAACACAAAAAACAAGAATTTGAAACTCATCCTATTGGGGCTACAATTACAGATATTACTAGAGTTGCCAAAAATCTAATCCTTCATCTTAGTAACGGTCAAGTTATCTTGGTGCATCTCAAGATGACGGGTCAATTAGTGTATCAAGATGATAAGAAAAATAAAGTACTGGGAGGACATCCAATTGAGGTCTCAGAGAGCCAACTTCCGAATCAACATAGTCATATTATATTTGAGTTGGATCAAGGAACTTTGTATTATAATGATGTGAGGATGTTTGGCTATGTTTTACTTTACCCAAATCTTGACTATATTTATAAGTTAGGACATTTTGATAAGATTGGACTTGATCCTTTTGATTCTAAGTTTACAGCAGAATATCTATATAAAAACTTGAAAAATAAAAAATCTAAACTAAAAACTGTACTTTTGGAACAGTCTATTGTGACTGGCCTTGGGAATATTTATGCTGATGAAGTATGTTTTAGAGCTGAAATTCTACCAACCCGTATAGCTAATACTTTAAGTAAAAAAGAAGTAGATAAATTACATCAGGCTATAATAGAAATTATTCCTAAAGCAGTTGAGATGGGAGGATCTTCAATTGCCAATTATATTATGGCTGATGGATCCAGAGGAACTTATGCCCGTGAGCATAAAGTTTATGGCAAAGCTGGTAAGCAATGTGTGATTTGTGAAAATACTTTACAAAAGACTATAATCAATAGTCGCACTACTGTATATTGTCAATTTTGTCAAAAATAGTATATAATAAAATTATAAAATCTACCTATATGAAACAAAATGATACCTACATATTAGACCTTAATATAAAGTCTATCTTACAAGGTGCCTTGATTTTAGCTGCAATTTGGGTTGCTTTTTTACTAAGAGATGTTCTAGTTGTAACAATTCTATCTTTTATTGTATCCTCTGGGATTGTGCTAGGAGCCAGATTTATGCATAAATCTATCCAAATTCCTTATCAAATGGGTGTTTTCTTTGTTTTGTCAGTTATAGTTGCTGTGGTAATGTTATTATATCAATTGATAGTCCCTACGATTAGTAGTGAATTTGCAGCTTTAGTAAATAATTCCCCCAATTTTTTTGCAGATTTTAACTTATTTATAGGTAATATAATAGATAAACCTGATTTTAATTTCATAGAATACCTTAACTCTACTACAGGGGGGAATATTAATATCGGTGCTGTAACTTGGGATGTGATTACAGGTTTATTTTTTACTACTCAAAATATCATTAGTACTTTATTTTATATAGCCTTCTTTTTTGCAGCTACTTTTTATATGGCTATTAGACCTGATAATTTAGATAATATTATTAACTTCTTTTTCCCTTCCAAAAAGCATAAACTAGTTAGTGCTAAAATTGATCAAGCTAGATATAAAGCAGGGTATTGGTTGGCTGGGCAATTATTAATTTCACTTATATTAGCTATTTTAACCTATCCATTTTTATTGATTATTCAAGTACCTTATGCCTTATTATTAGCCGTAATTGCTGCTTTTCTAAATATAATCCCTATTATTGGTCCTATCTTATCAGCAATACCAGCTATGATTCTAGCTTTGACTGGAGGATTTAATATATTCATTGCAACAGGATTATTTTATCTTATATTACAACAGGTAGATGGTAATTTTATGACCCCCTTAATTATGCGAAAAGTGACTGGTATACACACTTTGATTGTGATGATAGTAATACTCTTAGGAACCTCATTAGCAGGAGCTTTAGGAGCATTAATTGCTTTGCCAGTAGTGTCTGTAGTATCAATTTTTGTAAAAGGTTTAGAAGAAGAATAATATGGAAATTTATATTGTAGGATTGATTATTGTTGTTTTACAAATATTTATTATATTTTTAATCAAGGGCAATAATAGCTCAGATCATAACTTGGATAAATTAATATCCAACTCAGAGAAAAGGCTCAAAGATGATTTGCACTCAATTCGTAAAGATTCTAGGGAATTGGCTCAGGAAGGTAGAGTAGAGCTAGGCAATAACTTGAATGCTTTTGGTAACTCATTATTAAAGAGATTGCATGAGTCTTCAGTTATGCAAAAGGGGCAATTAGAAATATTTTCTCAACAATTGCTAGAACTAACGAAACAAAATTCCACCAAATTAGAGCTAATTCGGGATACAGTAGAGAAGAGATTGACCGAATTACAAAAAGATAATAATCAAAAGCTTGAAAAAATGCGAGAAACTGTTGATGAAAAGCTACAATCTACTTTAGAAAAAAGATTAGCTCAGTCATTTCAATCAGTGAGTGAGAGACTTGAGCAGGTACATAAGGGGCTTGGAGAAATGCAACATTTGGCAGTAGGAGTAGGTGATTTAAAAAAAGTTTTATCTAATGTCAAAACTCGCGGAACTTGGGGTGAAGTACAATTAGGTAATCTACTAGAGCAAATTTTAACAAAAGAACAATATCAAGCTAATGTAGCTACCAAAAAAGATTCTAAGGATATTGTTGAATATGCGATTAAATTACCTGGTAAAGATAAAAATCTAAATCATATTTGGTTGCCAATTGATGCTAAATTCCCAATCGAAGACTATCAAAGACTATTAGAAGCTGAGGATGCTAATGATAGAGTTGCTATTGATATAGCTAATAAGGCTATTGAAAAAAGGCTCAAAGATGAAGGTAAAAAGATTAAAACCAAATATATTTACCCTCCTAATACAACAGATTTTGCAATTCTATTTATTCCAATCGAGGGGCTTTATGCTCAGGTTCTAAAACTTCCAGGATTAGTTGACTTTATTCAAAGAGAATATAGAGTTATGATTACGGGACCTACTACAATTACGGCAATTTTGAATAGCTTGCAGATGGGATTTAGAACCTTGGCTATAGAAAAGCAATCTAGTGAAATTTGGCAAACCTTATCTGAGGTCAAAACCGAATTTGGAAGATTTGGTGAAATTCTAGAAAGAACTCAAAAGAAACTACAAGAGGCTTCTAATCAAATTGATGCTGGAGCTACTAGAGCAAGAGCCATTGAGAGAAAGCTTAAGAATGTAGATACTCTTGAGATGCCAAAAGTGGAAGTAGATGTGATTGAGGCTGAATTAGAATTATAAAGTCAAATTTTTTAATATACCAGCTCCTACAATAGCTGCAGTCTCGGCTCTGAGAATATTAGGGGCAAAAGTAATAGGTGTATAATTATATTGCTGTAATAAATTTTTATATTCTTCTTTTTCAAATCCTCCTTCGGGACCAATTAATAAATTGATAGTCTTTATATTTGTCAAATTAATAGATTTAATATTAGGAGCTTCTATGCTATATTGAGTATCTCCAATTAGATTGAGATTATTCTCTGTATGGTATTGAATTTGATTTAAGTTTTGTATAGAGATAGTAGGAAAGTGGACTATTTCGGCTTGTTTACAGGCTGTATGAATAATTGTTTCCCAACGATTTAATTTGGATTCTAATTTGTCTAAACTAATCTGAGCAAATTTTGTTTTAGTAATTATAATCTCATTTATTCCAATTTCGGTTAGTTTTTGAATGATTAGCTCTAGGAGCTGAGTTTTAATTGTAGCTATAATACAGCGAATATAAATATTAGCATTAGAAAAGTTTTTTGTACTAAGGATATCTACAGTAAAAGGCTTTAGACTGTTTATGTTTAATTCATATAAATTACCTTGTCCATCAGTGGCCTTGATATTAGTATTAGGTTTTAATCTTAATACATCTCTGATATGATGAATTTCATCTAAAGCTAAATTGTCAGTATTCTTATCAAAGATAAAGTAACCCATATTTATTTTAAGACTCTTTTTGTCATCACATACCAATCAGAAATAGAGGCATATCTATCTACAGATGAATTACCGGTTGATACTTTGATATTACTAATAATAGGGTTGGTATAATATAGGTATTGTGGTGAGTAAATGAATATAGCAGGCACATCACTAGCTATTTGATTTTGAAATTGAGCTAGACTAGATGTAATTACATTATTATCGGTATTAGTTCTCGCAGTTTCTAGATACCCATCATTATTAATATTAGTATATTGAGATAAATTCAATCCAGGACTATTGATTTGAGAAGAATGCCAATAAATATAAGGGTCGGGATATATATTCAATCCTAGTCCCAAGAATAAAGCTTGATAGGAGCGATTTCGAATCTGATTATTAGACAACTCATTAAAAGGTATAATCTCAGTATTCATTTGTATACCAACTGCTTTGACTTGTTCCCTTAGCATTGCGGTGACCTCATCAACTTTATTTCCTCCCGCTACAAGTAAGGTAAATTCAGCTTTTTGATTATCCTTTTCTCTAATTCCATCACCATCTGCGTCTTTCCAATTTGCTTCATCCAAGATTTGTTTAGCTTTATCTAGATTTAATTCAACAGGGGTATCTGTATAAAATTTATTAAACTGATTCAAAGGTCCATTGATAAGAGTTGCCTCCCCATTGAGAACATTATTGATTATCTGGGCTCTATCAATAGTATGAGACATAGCCTGGCGAATTTCCTTTTTGGCAAGTAAAGGGTCTTTTACATTAAATATAATACCAAAAGACTGAGGTATATTCAGAATATTAGTTTGGAATTTATCTGATTCATCTAAGGGACTTTTGAGCTGGGTTATTGCCTGTAATTTATTTTGCTTAAAGTCTTGAGTCATTTCCTCTTCTTTAGCATAAAAAACCAATATAAAAGTTTCTATATTAGGTTTAGCACCAAAATAATTAGTATTTCTCTCGAGGGTAATAGATGCGATATTTCCATCTTTTTTCTTCTGAATAGATTTATACTTGAATTTCCCAGCTCCTACAGGTTCCAAATTAGCTTTTGCTAAAAGAAAAGCACTGGGCTCCAAATTTTGCCAAATATGTTTTGGTAGAATTCCAAAAGTTAAACCAGATAAAAATGGAGAATAACTAGCATTAAGGTTTAGTTTTAAGGTAGAATCATCCACTTTAGTTATAATTACTCCCTTTAGAGCCGAATTAAGAGGGCTATTATAATCAGGGTTTTGTATGGTCTCAATAGTAAATATAATATCATCAATTGTAAGGGGAGTATTATCATCCCAAGTTATATTAGATTTAATTTTGAATATATATTCTTTGCCATTATCCCCAACACTAT
>JBEAQD010000028.1:0-8848 GCA_041164045.1 Candidatus Parcubacteria bacterium | reverse complement strand
ATCCGTAGGGTTAAAAAACGAAAAAGTAATTAGAGAATACATAAAAAACCAAAGAGAAATTCCCTAAATCATGCTTCTTTCTATGTAAAAGCCCCGCCTTTTAAGGCGGGGTCTTTTACTAGACAAAAATTTTATAATATGATATAATTGTATGCATAATAACTAATATATTATAAATATGAGTAAAAAACTATTAGAAAAGCATCCAAGTCACAAAGAGTTTATCTACAAGACAGAAATTATAACTCGTTATGCATTAAAGGCAATGGTGATCTTAGTTGCTGTTACCTTGGTTCTTTACCAGGTTCTATTTGCATTATCATATTTGGGATTAACTTCATATCAAGAGTATAAGCAAGAACAACAACAGAAGCAGCAACAAGAAGAACTTCAGAAATTACAGAACGATAAAGAATAGTAAGCTGTGTCTTAGCTTTATGATAATAAAAGCCGGTATATCCGGTTTTTATTGTAAAGACTTTAAATATAGTATACACTAAATAGAGCTTGATAAATTATACCCTTAGTTAAATATGAATATAGTTGAATTTAAGACTGCATTTCAGTCTGTATTAGCAAAAGCTATTGAGGACAAATTTGAGGAATATTCTGAATATACTCAAGATGCTGAAATTTTAAAAATTATCAATTATGCCAAATCTATTATTGGAGGAGGTAAATGTATTCGTCCTTATATGGCGTACACTTTATACGAAACTTTAGGTTGTGATAATAAGGAAGAAGTAATGGATTTATTGGTTTCTTTAGAAGTTTTTCACGCTTTTGCTTTAATACATGATGATGTTATTGATGAGGGTAAGATGAGGCATCGAGTAGATACCCTACATACTTTTGTCTCCAAGGGTATGCACGACAATCATAGAAATGTTGCCAATAGAGATCATTATGGTCATTCTCAGGCTATATTAGTAGGAGATTTACTATTTTCGTGGGCTATTGGTAGATTCCATCAATTTAATCATTTGCCTAATTATACTGAAGCTTGGAAAATTTTCTATCAGATGATAGATGAAGTTGCAATAGGTCAGATGATAGATGTGAATGTGATGACTAGAGATTCAATTGACTCAAAACTCATAGAAACTAAAATGAGACTCAAAACAGCTGGATATACTTTTGTAAGACCAATGCAAATAGGTGTGACTCTGGCTGGGAAGCAAAAAGAGCTTTTGAAATTCTGTGTGGATTTTGGTACAGCTTTGGGACTTGCATTCCAAACTCAGGATGATATTTTAGATATTATTGCTGATCCTAAGGTTATTAAAAAATCTATTTTATCAGATATAAGAGAACATCAACATACTTTTTTGACTCAATATATATTAGATAATGGGACTAAAGATAATATTTTAGAGTTAGAAAGTTATTGGGGTAATTCTGAAATTAATGAGATCGATCAGGCTAGAATTATTAATTTATTTGCAAAAACAGGGGCCTTATCTTATACTCGTGAAAAGGTAAAAGAATATTTAGATCAAGCTAAGCAAATTACTAGTGCAGAGCAAAATATTACATATGATACTAGACTCGCCTTAAATCAATTAATTCAATATATTGAAGACAGGGGATACTAAAAATATGGATAAATATACCAATTCGATAGAATCTATAACAAAAAAGTTCGGCACAAGTTATTATTTTGCAACTAGGTTTTTGCCTAATGACTTAAAACAAGCAACCTATGCTTTATACAGCTTCTTTCGTATACCAGACGAAATTGTAGATAATTCTAGTACGAAAAATGAAAATGAGACTTTATCAGAGTTAGAGGATTGGGAATTAATGTGGGCCAAAGCTTATAAAGGTGAAAACTCTTCATATCCAGTTTTAAACCTAACGGCCAAAGTTTTTAAACAGTATAATATACCTTATCAATATAGTTTGGATTTCCTCAAAGCTATGAAGCAGGATGTGTATACCAATAGATATGATTCTTATGGAGATCTGCAGGAATATATGTATGGTTCTGCTTCAGTGGTTGGTCTCATAATGAGTTATGTGATTGGCTTTAATAGTGATAAAGCTTTAAAATATGCTCCTTATCTAGGAGAGGCTATGCAACTGACTAATTTTATTCGAGATATTGGAGAGGATTATAAAGAAAGGGGAAGAATCTATTTGCCACAAGAAGATATGCATAAATATAATGTAACAGAAAATAATATCAGAGATAATAAAATTAATGCAGATTTTATAAAATTAATAAAATTTGAAATCAAAAGAGCTAGAAATTTGTATAGACAGTCTGATAGTGGTCTCAAATATCTCAATAAAAGAGGTAGATTTGCAGTAATTATGGCCAGCCGTATGTATGAAGCTATTCTAGATAAGATTGAGCAAAATAATTATGATGTTTTGACCAAAAGAGCAAGGACTTCTAAAAGAGAAAAAATTTATATATTAGGTAAATCCGCTCTAGAATATGGATTTCAAGGATAAATTTTTAATATTTGAAGGTAAATCATTTATATGATATAATTAATTTAATATTAAATAAGAAGTAATATGGCAAAGAATAAATCTAAATCCACAGATAAGATTAGTAAAAATGAGAAAATACAATCAGTCTTAGAAGATATTAAAAGTAAATTCGGAGATGAGTCAATGATGAAGTTAGGAGATGTCAAGAAAGTTGATATCAAATCTTATTCGACTGGTTCAATTTCTCTTGATAGAGCTCTTGGTATTGGAGGGATGCCGCAAGGTAGAATTATAGAAATTTATGGACCAGAATCTAGTGGTAAAACTACAATTTGTTTACAAGTAATCGCTAATGCTCAAAAAGAAGGTGGAGTTGCTGCATTTATTGATACAGAGCATGCTCTAGATCCTGAATATGCCAAAAAGCTCAAAGTAAATACTGACGATTTGTTAATTTCTCAGCCTAACACTGGAGAAGAAGCTTTGTCAATTGTAGAAGCTTTAGTGCATTCAGGCAATGTAGATATTATTGTTCTTGACTCTGTGGCAGCTATAGTGCCTAAAGCGGAAATAGAAGGAGATATGGGAGACTCTCATGTAGCTATTCAAGCTAGGTTAATGTCACAAGCTCTACGTAAGTTGACAGCTATATCTGCTAAAGCTAATACTACTATTATATTCACTAACCAAACTCGTATGAAGATTGGAGCTATGGGGTATGGTAGTCCAGTTGAAACACCAGGAGGTAAAGCTTTGAAATTTTATGCCTCTGTTAGAATAGAGATTAAACGAGTGGCTCAGATCAAAAAAGGAGAAGAAGTAATTGGAGCAAGAACAAAAGCTAAGATTGTAAAAAATAAAGTTGCAGCTCCTTTCAAAGTTGCAGAGTTTGATATTATGTATAATGAAGGAGTATCTCTGGAAACGGATTTGATTAATTTGGCCCTTAAAGTTGGGGTTTTGAAGAAGAAAGGAACATATATACAGGATCTAGAAGGTAATACTATAGGGCAAGGATTGGAGGCGGCTAGAAGATTTCTAAGAGATAATCAAGGGATTATGGAAAAATTATATACTGATGTATTGTCTAAAGAAGATTTATCTACCGAATTAGTGGAGGCAAATGATACTGTGATAGCTAGTTCTGTGGAGGAATAATTATGTCTTACACTTTAGTATTGATGAGGCATGGAGAAAGTGTCTGGAATCAACTAGATAAATTTACTGGGTGGACTGATGTAGAGTTGTCTTCAACGGGTATACAAGAGGCTAGAGTTGCTGGTGTAGCTTTAGCTCAACATGGTTTAGAATTTGATGTTGCTTACACCTCTATGTTGGATAGAGCTATAGATACACTGCAATATGCTTTAGAAAGTGCTCATATGACTTGGATCCCAGTTATTAAAGACTGGCATCTCAATGAAAGGCATTATGGTGGCCTACAAGGTAAAAATAAAGCGGAGTCAGTAGAAGAATTTGGTGAATATCAGGTCAAAGTATGGAGAAGAGCGTTTGCTATAAAACCACCTTTGTTATCAGAGTATGATCCTAGATATCCAGCTAGTGATGATAGGTATAAAAAGATACCATTAGATCAATTGCCTATTGGAGAATCTCTTAAAGATACTCTGGACAGGGTTAACCCATACTGGGAATCTGAATTAAAACCTGCAATTTTGTCGGGTAAAAGACTTATTATTTCAGCTCATGGTAATAGTTTGAGAGCTTTGCTTAAGTTCTTAGAAGGGATTTCAGATAGTAAAATAATAGACGTTGAAATACCTACTGGTAATCCTTTAGTGTATGAATTAGAAGAGAATACATTAAAAGTTTTGAAGAAATATTATCTTATAGGTCATACTGAAGAAAAAGTTAGCTTATTAAATAAAATTAAGTCTATTTTTAAATCAAAATAAATTATGTCAAAGATTATTTTAGTTAGACACGGAGATAGTCAATGGGACCAGGAGAATAGGTTTATAGGGTGGATTGATGTCCCTTTATTAGAGAAAAGAGATACATTAAAGCACATTGGAAATATATTACTTAACAATAATACAGATATAGATATAGTTATAACCTCTGTTTTAGAAAGGTCAATTGTTAGTGCATGGACTATAATGAACAGTATGTATCATTCCTGGATTGCAGAAATCCATGATTGGAGGTTAAATCCAAGACATTATGGCGTAGTGCAGGGTTCCACTTATCAAGAAGCTCTTTTAAAATATCCTAATATTAATGAAATTAATTTGAGCTGGGATCAGACTGTTAGCCCTATTTTACTAGATGATCAATCTCATCCTTCTAAAGATAGAAGGTATGCTAATATATTGCCAGAAAACTTGCCAGCAGTAGAAAGTCTAAAAGATGTTTGTGCGAGAGTAGAATTATTTATATTAGATACTTTATTACCAATTTTGGAGAAAAATCAGGATGTCTTAATTGTTGCTCATCACGATAGCATTAGAGCTATATTTAAATACTTTCAAAAACTATCTATTGAGGATACTATTAAATTTAATATTAATCCTTCTCAAGCGTTAGTATTAGAATATGACTATAATACAGGAATTTCGACACAATCTACACTTGAATAGTGAATAAAAATTATGATATAATAATACAATTAAAATTTTTATTTTATGTATAATCATAGAACTATTGAACAGAAATGGATTCAGAAATGGGCAGAAGGATTTGTAGACTATAGTTTAGATAAACAGGTTTCTGATGATAAAAAATATATTCTAGTAGAGTTCCCATTTCCATCAGGAGCTGGATTACATGTAGGGCATATCAGAAGTTATGTAGCCCAGGATATCAAGGCTCGTATGTATCGTATGCAGGGGCAAAAAGTATTATACCCAATTGGGTGGGATGCTTTTGGTTTACCAACAGAGAATTATGCAATACAAAATAATATCTCCCCAGCTATAGCTACTGCAGATAATATAAATAATTTTAAAAAACAATTAGCAGTTTTGGGACTGTCTTTTGATTGGAGCCGAGAGATAAACACCACTGATCCTAAATATTATAAATGGACACAATGGATTTGGTTGCAAATGTTCAAAGCAGGACTTGCTTATCAGGATACAACCCAAGTTTGGTGGTGTGAAGAACTAAAAACCGTCCTTGCCAATGAAGAAGTTATAGACGGTAAATCCGAGAGAGGAGGACATCCTTGTACCAGAGTTCCATTAAGACAATGGATGCTAGCTATTACCAAATATGCAGATAGATTGGACAAAGACTTAGAGACAGTCGACTATTTATCAGTTATCAAAACTCAACAGAGAAATTGGATAGGCCGCAGTGAAGGAGTGCAATTAAAATTCCAAATTGCTAACTCAACTCAATTTGTAGAAGTCTTTACCACCAGAATAGATACTTTGTTTGGGGTGACATTCTTGGTATTAGCCCCTGAGCACCCACTTTTGAATAAAATTACAACAGCAGAATATCAGAGTCAAGTCCAACAATATCATGAGCAAACCAAATCCAAAAGTGACTTAGACCGTCAGCAAGAAAAATATAAAACAGGAGTATTTACGGGAGCTTATGCTATACATTCACTCACCGGCAAGCTAATCCCAATTTGGACAGCAGATTATGTATTGATGAATTATGGAACAGGAGCTGTGATGGCAGTACCTGCTCACGATGAGCGAGATAGGGAATTTGCCGAGAAATATAATTTAGAAATTATCAATGTCATCACAGATAATAATATCCTAGAGAACTCAGAGTCATATAATGGCTTATCTACAACAGAAGCCAAGCTACAATTAATAAGAGAATTAGTAGATCAAAATTTAGGTCAGCAACAAGTTCAATATAAACTCCGAGACTGGGTGTTCTCTAGACAAAGATATTGGGGAGAGGCTTTCCCAATAGTATGGATTGGTGGGGAAGGCTATAAGCAACTAGCAGGTGAGATTACTGAATTTTTACCCCAACAAGCAATTACTAGAGAAGTAGATGGTATCTTACAATATGCAGTACCACTTGCAATAACCGATTTACCTTTAGAATTACCAGAGGTTGAATCATATATCCCGCAAGGTTTGGGAGATGGTCCCTTAGCTCAAGCTAAAGACTGGGTAGAAGTTTGGTATAATACTATTACAGGACAGGCAATTTCGAGGCAAAATCCAAGACCAGACATCAATTGGGTAGAGGGAATGCGAGAGACAGACACTATGCCAAATTGGGCAGGCAGCTCTTGGTACTATCTTAGATATATTGACCCTAATAATGACACGGTTTTAGCGGATAAAAATTTATTACAAGAATGGCTACCAGTAGACTTATATAATGGAGGAATGGAACATGTTACATTGCATTTATTATATTCTAGATTTTGGCATAAATTTTTATATGATATTGGAGTAGTGCCAACACAAGAGCCATATCAGACCAGAATTAAACATGGTATGATTTTAGCTGAAGGAGGAGAGAAAATGTCAAAATCCAAAGGTAACACTGTAGACCCAATTGAGATGGTAGAATCATTTGGAGCCGACTCCTTGCGAGTATATGAAATGTTTATTGGGCCTTACGATGAGGCCATCACTTGGGACACCAAGGGTCTAATTGGTTGTAGTAGATTTTTAAAGAGAGTATATCAATGGATTAGAGATATAAAAACTCAAAACTTAGAGTCAGTGGATGATAGCTCTCAATTAGATTACGATACTCACTTCTTGATCAAGAAAATCACTCAAGACATAGATAATCAAAAATATAATACTTGTATTAGTAGTCTGATGGAATATCTTAATTCATATAATATCAAGGATATAGGGATAGAGAATATTAAAGTATACATTCAATTATTAGCCCCATTTGCCCCACATTTGACAGAAGAGTTATGGGAAATATTAGGAGAGACAAGCAGTATACATCAATCAAATTGGCCTCAATATGATGAGACAAAACTAATACAGAGTCAAGTAAATTATCAAATTCATATTAATGGTAAAATGCGAGATATAATCACAGTATCAGCCGATGAAGCTGAACAGGATATTCAAGACAAAGCCCTAAATTCACCCAAAGTGCAGCAAATTCTAAACTCCTATATCCCTAAAAAAATCATAGTCAATCAAGCCAAAAAAATTATTATAATTATAGCTTAGTACAAACATAGGCGACTAAAAGGTCGCCCCTACGATAATAATTAATAATCTACAATTCATCATTCATAATTTTTTAATATATGCTATAATAAATTATAATATTAAGAAACATTTCATCTAAATATGTCAACACAGGTAGATCAACAACAAGTTCAAGAGTGGCTTACAAGGGGAGTGACTAATTATCTAGAGTCAGAGCATCTGGAACAGGCTTTGCTATCAGGTAGGAAATTGCGGGTGAAATTTGGGATTGATCCGACTAGTGATAAGATTCATTTAGGGCGGGCAGTCCCTTTTTGGAAATTGCGACAATTGCAAGATTGGGGGCATCAAATTATTCTTATAATTGGAGATTTTACAGCTAGGATTGGGGATGCTTCAGATAAAGATTCGGAGAGGCCAATGTTGACTAAGGAGCAAGTGGAGCATAATTTGACTAATTATATTGAGCAAATATCTAAAATTTTGGACATCACAAAAGTAGAAATAAGGTATAATTCAGAATGGCTAAGTAATCTATCCTTTGATACTTTGACTGAGATTGCGAATATTTTCTCGGTTAATGAAATGTTGGATAGGGATAATTTCCAACAACGACACCAATCTCACACTAGGATTAGTTTGAGAGAATTTTTATACCCTTTGATACAAGGTTACGATTCTGTAATTGTGAAATCAGATTTGGAGCTAGGTGGGAATGACCAATATTTTAATCTAATTGCTGGAAGGAAGGTGCAAAAATATTATAACCAAAACCCACAAGATATTGTGACTTTTGAGTTATTATTAGGTATTGATGGTAGGAAAATGAGTTCCTCTTGGGGTAATGGTATTTATATTACTGACTCTGCTAATGAAATGTTTGTGAAGGTAATGGCGATTAAAGATGAATTTATCTTAGATTATTTTAGATTAGCGACAGACATGCCATCTAGTGGAGTTGAGGATTATAGACAGAGATTAGAGGTAGGGGAGAATCCAAGGGATATCAAAATTGACTTGGCTTTTTCAATAGTGGTGAGGTATTATGGTGTGGAGGAGGCTAATAAAGCTCGAGATTATTTTGAACAATTATTCTCAAAACAGGAGATTCCTAATGATGTTCCAATTATTAAAGCTGAGAAATTAGAAGATAGAAGACTTTTTGGGGTTGTGGCTCAAGTTTTTGATATGTCAAACTCTGAGGCAAAAAGAGCAATTCAAGATGGTGGGGTTAAGGTTAATCAAAAAGTTGAAACGAATGCTTTTTATGAGTTGGATTT
>JBEAQD010000027.1:0-13230 GCA_041164045.1 Candidatus Parcubacteria bacterium | reverse complement strand
GGGGGGGGTAAAATAATATAAAGATACAATATAAATTAACACACATATATGAATAAAATTCATAAGAGAGTAAACAAAGGATTTACCCTACTCGAGATACTCTTAGTAATAGCAGCAATAGGGATATTAGCAGCAATAGTATTAGTAGCAATAAATCCAACAAGACAAATAAACCAAGCAAGACAAGCAGTAATAAATAGCGATAAGAATACAATAGAGAAAGCCTTACAACAGAGACTAATAGATACAGGACAGTATCCAGCAGGATTAGATGGAGTACAAAGGAAAATATGTAGTAGTACAGTAACAACAGAATGTGTAGATTTGAGTGGATTAATCCCAGATTATGTAGCAGCAATACCAGAAAGTACAACATATACAGTGGCAAGAGGAAATGATGGAAGAGTGTATGTCAATACCACAGAGACAGCCTCCAATCTAACCTGTCCAACAGGATATATCCGAGTACCGGGAAATAGCCTATACCAGACCAAAGACTTCTGTGTAATGAAATATGAAGCCAAGACAGGATCAGCAACAGTAGCAGCTACAACAGCAGCAGCAGGGACACCAACAGTAAATATAAACCAAAATAATGCAATCACCGCCTGTAGTCTAAATGGGGCAGGATATGGACTCATAAACAATAATGAATGGATGACCATAGCAAGGAATATAGAGGCACAAAATAGTAATTGGTATAATCCTAATACAACTCCACCAGAAAACAAGGTAGGAAGTGGAGGACTATGGAGAGGACATAGCGATAATAATCCAGCAAATGCTCTCGCCGCCAGTACAGATGACAGTTTAGGTTATGAAGGAACAGGTAACACTAGCCCAAGTATAGAGAGAAGAACCCATACCTTAAGTAATGGAGAAGTAATTTGGGATATGAGTGGGAATGTCTGGGAATGGACAAATGATACCATACAAGGGCAAGATAAACCAAATAATAGTTCAGGAAATCTTTTTCAACAATGGACAGTCATAAGTAGTTTTGGAACATTAAGCTATGATTTAACCAGACCAAGTAATCCAGTATGGAATAGCGATCAGAATATGGGACAATACTATGCAGGAACAGTGACAGGAACAACTGCTTTTGCTTTCTTCCGCGGTGGTTTTTGGGGTAATTTCGCTATTGCTGGGGTCTTTACTCTGTTTCTGCGTGATGCTCCGCCCTATACGTTCAATTCTGTTGGGTTCCGCTGCGTCGTGCGCTGAGGGGCAACTGCCTCCTACGGGAGGCAGTGAGTTCAAGAATTCCATCATCGTATAAGGCCTCTGTGCCTTATACTGGATGAGGGTACTGAATTATTGTACTAATCGGGCGGGAATTTTTAGATTACATTATGATTTTGTAGCGGAGGGTTTATCTATCCATTGCGTTTTTGTCTCCCTTAGTAGGGAGTACCCGTAATAGACTGAATGTCCGGGAAAGGGGAATTAATCACCCTAATTAGGAAGGCAGCGAGGAGCTATAGCTCCGAGTGTCGGAAACCGAGGGTGTCCGAGACGGGGTTTTAGGGAGATTAGTGGAAATGGTGAGTTTTCCCGTGGAGGCAGGTTGGGAAACCCTTAGGTTTCACAGGGAGCAAGTCTTTATTTTCGACGTGGGAGGGTGGATAGATTATATTAATAAATTTCATTCAAGAACTAGAGCATAGTTTTAACAACTATCCACCTCCGGCACTCCCCGTGCCACCTCCTCCGAAGGAGGATATTAGTTCATCAAATTTCCCCCTACGAAAAATAATGTCGGCGAGATCGACGATTCCAGGAGATATAGGGATAGCCCATCCTCTAAAAATATTGGAAATTATTTTGATATTGTGATAGAATATAGGAAATAATATATTATATTTATGGTAAAAGTTGATGCTTTAATTTTAATTGGTAAGCCAGGATCTGGAAAAGGTACTCAAAGTGGTATTTTGAAACAAAAATTTCGTATGGAGGCAATACCTTATGGAGATTTTTTTCGTAGCATAGCCTCAGATGAAGGATTCTTAGCTAATAAAGTAGCATCTTCAATTAATAAGGGGGAGTTTTTGCCTTATTGGATGCCTAGTTATGTATTGATTGATTATTTGGTTACTAATCATAATGATAAAACTGGGATTATCTTGGATGGGGCGGCTAGGTCAAAAGAAGAAGCTATTATTGTTCATAAAGTACTTACTTGGTTTGAAAGAGAATATAAGGTTATATATATTGATGTGCCAGATGAGGTGGTGATTAATAGATTGTCTGAGAGATTAAACTTATTAGAGAGAGAAGATGACAAGCCAGAGCATATTCAAAATCGTATTACTACTTATAATAATTTAGTTATTCCATCTATTGAGTATTTTAGAGAAAAAGGGAAACTTATTACTATTAATGGGGACCAGTCAATGGAAAAGGTATCAGCAGATATTCTAGAATCTTTAAAGTAATTTATGTCGCAATATCGCATCAAAAGTAAAGATGAAATCCAGGCTATGAGAGAGGGTGGCAAAATCCTAGCAGAGACTTTGATTTGGCTAAGGGAGGATAAGATTAAAGCAGGTATTAGTACTCAGGAAATAGACATCTATACTAGAGAGTTTTTTGATAAAAAGAAAGTTAAACCGGTATTCTTGGGTTATTATGGGTTCCCAGCAGTGATCTGTACTTCAGTCAATGATGCTGTAATTCATGGAGTTCCTAATACTGAAACTATTATTCAAGAGGGTGATATTGTGTCATTAGATTGTGGAGTATTACATAATAATATGATTGTGGACAGTGCTATTTCTTTTGGGATAGGTGAGATTTCAGAAGAGGCTCGACTATTATTAGAGAGAACTCAAAAATCTTTGAATAAAGCTATCAAAGTGATTAAAGCTGGAGCTACTACGGGTGACATTGGATATGCAGTAGAGTCTTATATTGACCAATTTGGCTATGGTATTATACGAGATTATGCTGGTCACGGAGTAGGACATAAGTTGCATGAGGATCCTAATATTCCTAATTATGGTAATGCTGGAACTGGAACAAAACTAGAATCTGGCCTTACTATTGCAGTGGAGCCTATGATTACACTTGGCTCAGAGGATGTCTTTACAGATGCTGATGATGATTGGACTGTATATACTGAAGATGGTTCCATAGCGGCTCATTTTGAACATACAATTCTAGTTACAGATAAAGGGGCTGAAATATTAACTCAAATATAATATGACAAATTCTACACTTACAGCTATTGAAGTTGAGCGAAATCATCGTATAGAAAAAGCTAAATTATTGCAAGCTAAAGGTAATAATCCATACACAGAACAAGTTAAAAGAGATATGACTTTGCAAGAATTAAGTCAAAAATTTGATTCTATCAAGGGACAGACTGTGACAGTAGCAGGATATATTAAGTCTCTCAGATTATCTGGTAAAATTGGCTTTACAACTGTAGAGGATGACTCTCTGCCAACTGGGTTCCAATTTATATTTAAGTCAGATTTGTTGGAATCGGCTAAGCTTAATTTTCAAGATTTCAAAGAATTGATAGATAGGGGAGATTATATTCAAGTGACTGGTAATCTTGATCTTTCTCAAAGAGGGGAGCCTAGTGTGTTTGTGAACTCATATACAGTTTTGACAAAGTCTCTGAGGTCACTTCCAGAAAAGTTAGATGATATTGAAATCAAGTATCGCAAAAGATATGTAGATATGAAATTGCATCCGGAAGTAAGAGAAATTTTTCGGATGAAAAGCAAATTCTGGCAATATACTCGAGAATATATGCTCAAAAATGACTTTTTGGAATTACAAGCACCAACTTTAGAGCATACTACTGGGGGAGCAGAAGCGAAGCCATTTTCTACACATCATAATGCTTTGGATGAAGACTTTTATCTTAGAATCAGCTCGGAATTATTCCTGAAGAGATATATATCAGGAGGGTTTGAGAAAGTTTTTGATATAGATAAAAATTATCGTAATGAAGGAATTGATGATGAGCATTTACAAGAATATATTCAGTTTGAATTTTATTGGGCTTATTCTGAATTTGAGCAAATGCTTGCTTTTTCTGAGGATTTGATAAAATATGTTATAAAAAATACTTTTAATACTTTGGAACTAAAATATCAAGATAGCGTTATAGACTGGAGTAGGAATTGGCCAAGATTATCTTATTATGAATTCATAGAAAAATTTGCAGGAATTTCTCTACAAGAATATGACACAGTAGAAAAGTTGAAAGCTCTGGCTGACAATCTAAATCTTAAATATAATAAAACTGATGGATATGGTAGAATGCTAGATTTGATTTATAAAAAAACTGCTCGTCCACAATGTATTGAGCCGGTTTGGTTGATTGATCATCCTGTAGCTATCTCGCCCCTAGCTAAGAGAAACCCTAATAATTCTGATTATACATTAAGGTCTCAGCTTATAGCTTATGGCTCAGAATTAACTAATGGTTTTGCGGAATTAAATGACCCAGTTGATCAGTTGGCAAGATTTGAAGAGCAACAATCTCTGAGAGACCAAGGAGATGATGAAGCTATGATGATAGACACAGATTTTGTAGAAGCTTTGGAATATGGTATTCCTCCAACTTGTGGATTTGCTTATTCTGAGAGATTGTTTAGTGTATTAATGCAAAAACCGATTCGAGAGACTACCGCATTCCCACTTATGAAGAGAGAGAAATAAAAACTTATGAAGCAAAATCTAAAAATAGCTTTAGTGCACGAGTATTTGACACGTTTAGGAGGTGCTGAGAGGGTTCTCAAACATCTCTTGGACATATATCCAAAAGCTGACATATATACTCTTTTGTATAATCAGGACAAAGTATCCTCAGTTTTTCCTCCTGATAATATTAAGTCTAGTTTTGTAAATACTTTCCCAAATTGGTTAAAATCTAAAGTAAAATTCTTAGCTCCAATTCTGCCCTCTGCTATAGAGTCTTTGGATTTGAGTCAATATGATGTAATTATATCCAGCACCAATTCTTTTGCTAAGGGAGTAATTACCAAGCCAAAATCTATACATATTGCTTATTGCCATGCTCCAGCTACTTTTTTGTGGAATGCTTTTCACTCTTATCGCAAACAACAGCGAAAAAATGGATTTGGTAACTTTATGATTTTATTACTAACTCATTATCTTCGGCAATGGGATAGGCAAGCAGCTGATAGAGTTGACTATTATATTGCTAATTCTAAGCTAACTCAAGATAGAATCAAAAAGTATTATCGCAAAGATTCTGTGGTAATTTATCCACCTGTAGATGTAGATAGACTTAAACCAACTAAAGAGCATAAGGATTATTTTTTGATTGTATCTCAATTGACTCAATATAAAAATATAGATATTGCAGTTGAGGCTTTTAATAAGATAAATTTACCTCTTGTCATTATTGGGGATGGTCCTGAGAGAAAAAGATTACAAAAGTTAGCGGGTCCAAATGTTGAAATTAAAGGTTTTCTTGATGATGAGACTACAGTTGAGTATTATCAAAATTGTAGAGCCTTTATCTTTGCTGGTAGTGATGACTTTGGGATCGCCCCGGTTGAGGCTATGGCTGCAGGTAAGCCAGTATTAGCTCTAAGAGACGGTGGAGCTTTGGAGACTATTATTGAAGGTAAGACAGGTGAGTTCTTTGATGCTCCAATTATTGAATTATTAGCCGATGGAGTCAGAAGAATTACTGAGAATACTTATGATTATAAATTGATTCGTAAACACTCAGAACAGTTTAGTACTAGTGTATTTATAAATAATATAGAGAAATATATTAATAAAACTATTGAAAATAATAACAATGACAAGTAATCAAGCCAAAGACATTATTTTAGAACAAATTAATAATAAAAAAAGTCAAACATTTTTAATAGAAGGTTCTTATAAAGCGGGACAAGTAGCTTTGGCTCGTGATATTATTAGTAATTTTAATCCCAATAATTATAATGGTGATGTTATTTGGATTACTAAAGATGTAGAAAAATCTAGTATAGGTCTCCCTGATATTGCAATTATTAAACATAATATTAATCAAACTCCACTATATAGTAAATATACATTTTTTGTAATTCAAGATGCAGACTTTTTGAATAAAGAATCACAAAATGCCTTATTAAAAATTATTGAAGAACCATCTAGACACAGTATAATTTTACTTTTAGGGACATATCATCAATTATTACCGACTATATATTCAAGATGTATGAGTTTGTACTTAGGATCTAGCAATCCTACTGACATAACTCTGGGACGCTATGATTTACAGCTAGAGATAGAAAAAAATCCAGATTTATTGATTATAATAGAGCAAATATGGAAAAATTATTTACAGACATTAGAATCTGATGAAATTGAGATATTTAATAATGCTAAAATTTTATCAGATTATTCAATAGAATTACTATTATTCATTTTGGAAAGTGTACATTTTGTAATTACTCTTGCATATACTGATAAGACAATCTATACTAATATTAGATTATCCAAAAGTTTAAAACAACAGCTTAATAATATAATAACTAAAACCACTGTAAAATGGAATTATGAGACACTGAATAATCTACAAGATTTGAAAAAAACCATTCTCTTCAGTAATAGTAAAAATATACTAGCTATAGAACAATTCCTATTTAATAATAAACCAAATATATGAAAATATTCTTACTACCATTAACTATTATAATTGGTATCTTGATAATTACGGCTATTATACTTAATAGTTACTCACCAATTTCCATACCCTCGGGGGAGAATAATAATGATAAAAATACAGGTGATCCAAAAGGTGCAATTTGGAAATCAACTGATGGTGGAAGAAATTTTGAGCCAAAATCTAGGGTTGCTTCTAACTCTAGTATTAATTTGAGTCGTAATGTAATATCTTTGTCTAAAGGGGCTGATAAGGATATTATAGCTATTACTGGTAAAGGAGGCATATTTAGAACTTCTAATTGGGGAAATGAGTGGAATGTAATCTTGAATTCACCAATTATACCTACTGCAGTTGGAATTAATCCTACTAATACTAATGAAATATATATAGGAGCTATAGAATCAAAAAGAGCTCGTTTATATCGTAATACTAATTTGGATAAAACAGGTGATTGGCAGGAAGTTTATACAGAGCCTAAGAGCGGACCATCTTTTATTGATATACAAGTAGACCCTAAAGACAATAATATTATTTATGCATTATTATCTAGTGGAGTTTTATTAAAATCATATAATAAAGGTTTGGATTGGGTTTTGGCTAATAATCTCAAAAGTACAGTAGTTGGATTGGAGATTAATTCAATTAATACAGATAATATAGTAGTTATTGGTATTACTGATATATTTAATAGTAAAGATGGTGGATTTAGCTTTGAGGAGTATTCCCCCAAATTAAAATCAAGACCAGTCACTGGTTCACAAATAACTTCTTTTGCGGTTAACCCTAAGAATTTTAATGAAATATATATTGGAAGTACAGGTGAGTTAATTCGTACATTAGATGCTGGGCAGACTTGGGAAAATGTCCGTATATTAACTCCTAACTTATCCTTACCAATCACTAATATTCGGGTTGCTGAATCAGATTCTAATGTTATTTATTATAATGTAGGGACAGTACTCTACACCTCTTCTAATAAGGGGGAGACTTGGAATACAAGTAATTTGTCCTCCATAGTCAAAAATATCACTGACCTCTTAATAGATAGAGAAAAAAGTGATATAATATATATTAGTAGTAATTAATTTATTTCATATGTTAAATACAGTAGATATTAAAGCAAAGTTTAATAAAACTATAGAAGCTTTCAAAAAAGATATTCAATCCTTGAGAACAGGAGAAGCTAGTATAGATTTGGTATCAGATTTATTAGTAGAATATTATGGTACCCCAACTCCATTAAAGCAAATTGCAGCTATTAGCATCCCAGAGCCAAGAGTTATAATGATTACTCCTTGGGATAAATCTAGTATTGCAAGTATCGAAAAAACTATACAACAAGCAACACATCTAGGTATTAACCCTATTTCTGAGAGTGCTGGAGTAAGGTTAGTAATTCCTGTGCCAACAGAAGAGAGAAGAATTGCTCTTGTAAAAGAATTAAATCATAAGGTAGAAGATTTCAAAACCGAATTAAGACAAGTTAGAGATGAGGCTCGTAATAATGTCAAAACTCAGCTTAAGAATAAAGAGATATCAGAAGATGAGCAGTATAAAGACTTTGACCAAATTGATTTATTGACTAAGGATTATCAAAATGAGTTAGAGCTTATCTCTAAGAAAAAAGAACAACAAATTTTAACGATATAATATGTTGATTACACTTTTACTTTTTATAGGAATATTGGTAATTGTTGTCATTGGACATGAATTCGGTCATTTTATAGTAGCTAAATGGAATGGAGTTAAGGTTGAAGAATTTGGATTTGGTCTTCCTCCTAAAATCTGGGGATTTAAACCTAAAAATAGTGAGACCGAATATAATATTAATGCCCTTCCAATTGGAGGATATGTCAAATTATTAGGAGAGGAAGGAGATAATAGAGATAATCCTAGATCTTTTGCCTCCAAAAAACCGTGGCAAAGAATTGCTATTCTGTCCGCCGGAGTAATTATGAATATTATAATTGCTGTTATAGCTTTTACCATTGTAGGTATGATGGGAACTCAAGCAGTTATTGATGAATCAGAAATTAACTCTGGTACATTCTCTAATATTACTACTTTGATTGCAACTGTGGCTAAAGATTCCCCCGCTGAGAAGGCTGATCTAAGATTTGGAGACGAAATCAAAACTATTGCTGGGGTAAAGGTAATTACCCAAGATGAAGTAACTAATAAAATTAAGGAAAATATAGGTAAGCCTGTAGAGATAGTGGTAAAAAGAGGTAGTGAAACTTTAACCAAAACTGTAGAGCCTCGTGAGAATCCTCCAGAAGGACAAGGAGCAGTTGGGATATCCACTCAACTTACAGGAATGCAAAAACTATCTTTTTTTGATTCATTCAAACTCGCATTTATACGTATATATGTAATTATTAGTACAACACTTTATATATTGGGACAGATGATAATAAGTTTATTTACTCAAGCTCCATTGCCAGCTGAAGCTGATGTGACTGGTCCAATAGGTTTGGTGCAAGTTGTAGGAGATGTGAGAGATTTAGGAATAGGCTATATAATTACTTTTATAGGTCTTATTAGTACTAGCTTAGCATTATTTAATATATTGCCAATCCCTGCTCTTGATGGAGGTAGAATAGTATTTGTAGTCATAGAGTGGATTAAAGGTTCGCCAGTTACTCAATCTTTAGAAAACAAATTTCACATAGTAGGGTATAGTGTTTTGATGTTATTAACCCTATTGGTAACAATTAGAGATATTATCAAGCTATTTTAGAATATGAATTTATATGCACTAAAAGAGGATTTGGCAGTACAAATCCATACCATATTAGATATAGATGAGACTATTCATATTAGCTTTGAATACCCTAATATTCAATTTGGAGACTTAGCTATACCTTGTTTTCAATTCGCCAAAATTCTAAAAAAGTCTCCCCAAGATATTGCCAATACATTACAACTAGGCTTGAAAGATTTAGATTATATTCAAGATATCAATATAGTCGGAGCCTATCTTAACCTTAGATTTAAAAGTTCATATATAATAGAGCATATTATATCTGATAAATTATCAGAATTACCCACACAGGATAAGCAAAAAATTGCTCTAGAATTTGCATCCCCCAATACCAATAAACCTCTACATTTAGGACATATTCGCAATATTGCAATAGGTGAAGCTTTATATAATATCCTTACCTCTCAAGGACATCAAGTTATCAAAACCGAAATTATCAATGACAGAGGTATAGCTGTAGCTAAAATGATGCTAATTTATGATAAATTTCATAGAAATGAAATACCAGATATAAAATCTGACCATTATGCTGGGAATTTATATATTGAATTTGAGCATAAATCTAAAGAGAATCCAAAACTGATAGATGAGGCTCAGGAAATTCTAGCTAAATGGGAAAATGGAGATCAGTATTGGTATGATATTTGGCTTAAACTCAGAAATTGGGTTATAGAAGGTATACAGCAAACCTATCAAAAACTAGGAACTTCTTTTGATGAGCATATTTATGAATCAGATATTTATAAACAAGGTAAGGACATTGTCCAAGACGGGCTTAATAGAGGTATATTCAAACAGCATACAACAGAAGGTTATATTTATGCTGACTTAGAGGCCTATAATTTGCCTAATAAAATTCTCCTGAGATCCCAAGGCACGGCTTTATATATCACCCAAGATTTATACTTATTAAAATATAGATTATCAAAGAAATCCAAATGTCATAATGCAGATAAACTGATTTATATTACAGATTTCTCCCAAAATTTACAATTTCAGCAATTATTCGCTATAGCTGAGCAATTAGGAATCAAAAGAGAGGGGCTATATCATATTGGGTATGGGTTATTTAGGCTACCAGAAGGCAAAATGAGCTCTAGAAAAGGCACTGTGGTCAATGCAGACCCTTTAATACAAGAAATTGAAGATAAAGTAAGAGAAATTTATTTCAAAGAAACTCAATTAGAGCCAACTGAGATAACAAGAAGAGTAGATATAATTGCTAGAGCTAGCTATATTTATTATATTTTGTCAATTTCTACCAAAAAAGATATTGTCTTTGATATTAACTCATCTATTAGCCTGACAGGTAAAACTGGTCCATATATACTCTATACTTATGCTCGTCTACGGTCTATTCTTAATAAATCAGGTATTATTCCAGAATATATGCCCGAATCCGATTATAATTCAGTGGAACATAATATAATTATTAAACTATCTAAATTCTCAGAAATTAGAGACCAGTCAGCCAAAGAATATGACCCAGCCTATATAGCTCACTATTTATATGAGCTAGCCGAAATGATAAATTCTTATTATCATACTACTCAAATTCTCAAAGAGACAGATAGCGGACTTAAAAATAATAAATTATATTTATTAGAGCGAGTAAATACTGTAATTAGTAGGGGATTAGAATTATTGAGTATTCAGACTTTAGATGAAATGTAAGAATTATGGCAAATACGAGAAAATCAACTAAAGAATACAATAAAGAAAAAGCCCCTATATTACATAATAAAATTCCACCTCAGGCTGTGGATATGGAGGAATCAGTCTTGGGAGCAATTCTGATTGAATCAGATGTTTTGATAAAAATTGTAGATATATTAACCCCAGAAGACTTTTATTATGAAAAAAATGGGCTAATTTATCAGATGATATTAGAACTATTCAATCGTAAAGAACCAATAGATTTATTAACTGTAAGCCATAAGTTAGAATTAATTGAAAAGCTAGAAGAAATAGGAGGGGAAGAGTATTTGGCTTCTTTGGTAGACCTAGTCCCATCATCTGCTCATATTGAGCATTATGCTAATACGGTCAAGCATAAATCTACTTTGAGAAAATTAATCGCTGTTGGATCCTCTATCGTAGAGCTAGGTTTTGATGAAAACCAAGATATTGACCAAGTCTTAGACCAAGCTGAACAGGCGGTTTTCAGTGTGGCTCAAAAAGTCGTCAAACAAGAATATGTCAGAATGAGTGATGCTCTCCATGATGCTTTTGATAGAATTGATGATGTTCATAATAATGGTATAGGAATGAAAGGAGTCAAAACTGGCTTTGATGCTCTTGATAATTCATTAGGAGGACTACAACCTTCCAATCTTATTATATTAGCAGCTAGACCTTCAGTAGGAAAGACATCTCTTGCTCTTGAGATTATCAAAAATGTGGCAATCACTTCAGGTAAAGGAGCGGTATTCTTTAGTCTCGAAATGTCCAAAGAAGAAGTGGTGGATAGATTGATTAGCTCTGAGGCTAAAGTAGATTTATTCAAGATGAAAACCGGTAAATTACATCCTCAGGATTTTGAGTTATTAGCCCCAGCTCTTGATTCTTTATCTAAGTCCAAATTATTCATAGAAGATAGTCCAGGAAGTAGTGTGATGAAAATGAGAGCTATTCTTAGAAGAATTATGGCGGAAGTAGATGAGCTAGGGTTAATTGTAATAGATTATTTACAGCTTATGGAATCAAGTCTTAGGACAGATAATGTGGTTCAGCAGGTATCTGAGATTTCAAGATCTCTCAAAGGTTTAGCTCGTGAATTCAATGTCCCAGTTATAGCTCTATCCCAGCTATCCCGTTCTGTAGAAAGTCGTTCTCCTCAGATCCCAAGATTATCTGACCTGAGAGAGTCCGGGTCTATTGAGCAAGATGCTGATGTGGTATTGTTTATTTATAGAGAAGAGCGAGAAAACCCAGATACCGAAAATAAAGGGATAGCTGAAATACATATAGCCAAACAAAGAAACGGACCTATCGGTAAAGTTACCTTAGGTTTCAAAAAAGAATACGCTACCTTTGTCAACCTTGACTACAGACACCAACAAAACAATGAATAGCTATGAATCGTAAAATTACACCACCTGCTTCAGTCAATGAGCTAATAGAAGATATAAGACAATTCCCTGGAGTAGGCAGGAAAACTGCTACTAGATACGCTTATTGGTTAATCAATCAGGAGCAGACTTACCTTACCAAGTTAGCTAAAGAAATACATAAAATCAAAACCTTAGTCAGACAATGTAGAATTTGTTATAACACTGCTGAAGGAGAGATTTGCTCTATTTGTAATAATGAAATCAGAGACACAGGTAGTCTTTGTATAGTTGAATATGCTGAGGATATTTTACAAATTGAGCGAACAGAAGTTTATAATGGCAGATATCATGTATTAGGAGGAGTAATAGACCCACTCAAAGCCTCACAACCAGAAGATTTACATATTACTGAATTATTACATAGAATTAAAACCGAACATATACAAGATATAATCATAGCCACCAGTCCCACCGCCCAAGGGGATAGAACCGCCCAATATATCAGACAACAACTCAAAGAATTTGCTGGCAATATAAGTAGCCTCGGTAGGGGACTAGCCAATGGCACCCTACTTGAATATGTAGACCAAGACACCCTCATCGCTGCCTTCAAGAATAGGAGGTAGATATAAAATTCCCCTCGTTGAGGGCATTCGTCCCTCCCATACTTTGGTTTGGGAGGGGGTGGACAGCTTTGCTGGACGGGGTGGAGTGTTTTTATACTCCCTAGTGAGGGCGGGTGTAGACTGAGCTTCGTTTTATTT
>JBEAQD010000026.1:0-6279 GCA_041164045.1 Candidatus Parcubacteria bacterium | reverse complement strand
ATAAGAATATTATAAATATAATTATTCCTACAAAACCTAATACCCAATTGATAATTAGCTCGACTGTATCAATAAAGCTAGTACCTTGATAAACTCCAGAATTATCTGGGATAGTACCTTTATCAGGTGGGGTAGTAACATCAGGTGCTCTAAAGGAGGCGAGAGTGGAATTTGGATAAGTTATCAACAATGCTCCAAAAATTGACAATGCTATTAATATTAGTTTCATGTATATGTTGATTTATTATAATTTTATTATATCACAAATCTAGATATATATCAAATTCATGTACGAGATGAGGTAATCGTCGAAAAAAGGAATTATATCCATCACGAGACTAACAATAGTAAATTGGATGGTAATTGTCCTCCTTTGCCTGCCTGCGGTAGGCAGGGAGGAGGTGGCACGGAGTGCAGGAGGTGGATTGAGTTCTAGTTTATACTTTATCCCCCCCCCTACTGGTACTCCCTCCTAAGGGAGACAAAATTAAGAACTCTTTTTATAAATATATAAACTACTTTCATATATCACCTACAAAAGTCACAACTTGTCTACAATGATCTCATCTTATTCAATTCATATCAAAACAAAAAAGAGAGTTTTGAAACTCTCTCTTTCTTTGATCTATCACTTTTATTTAGATTTGTTGTTGGAATATGAAAGACAATATAGCATTGGAAGCAACAAAGGCAAAGAATATTATTATGAGACCTATTACAGCGTTTACCATTCTCTTTTGAGCAGTTGAAGCTTTACCCTCATCTCCACCTGCGGTAGCATATTCAAATCCAGCAAATAAGAAAATTAAGAATACAACAATTCCAATAAATCCAAGTGCCCATCTAATTACTACAGATATTGTACCTATTAAGTTAGTAGCCTCATAGGTACCAGATCCTGTAGGGATAGCAGCTATTGGTCTATTATCTTGAACAGGGCTTGCAGCTCCTGCAATAACTGGTGCTAATAATAGAATTGGTAGTATAACTCTATTTAATATTGATTTTAATCCTTGAACAGTATTCATATGAATATATATAAACTATTAATATTAAGGTCTAAATCAATTATAAACTAATCTAAAAAAGTTTGCAAGAGTAAAAATGTGGATAACTTTTTATAATCCGAAGATAAAGCTTAGTACTGTATTAGATATAACAAAGGCAAATCCTATTATAAATAATCCTATCACCGCATTAGTAATGGTAGATATTGCATCTTGAGTTTTCTTTGTATCTCCACCTGCTGTAGCATAATTGAATCCAGACACTATAATTATTACAAATAAAATTATACCTGTCAGCCCTAGACTCCAACGTACTATATTAGACACAAATGTGAACAAATCACCCTGTTCTGTGACGCCGGTTCCTGTAGGTATTCCCAAAACTGGAGGCAAAGATTCTTGAGCCTGTGCCGTAGATATGATTAAATTTGAAATTAGTGTTTTTAACATATGATTTTTATATTATCCATTGGACAAGAGTGCACTTGTCACAAAATTAGTAATCAAAAAAGCACCCATAATTATCAATAGTCCGACTACGGCATTCCCAATGGCTCCAGCGGCTGTAGCAGTTTTACCAGAGTCACCTCCTGCTGTCATATAAATATAACCCTGGATTACTACAATTAAAAAGAATACTGTCCCTAAGATACCAAGTATCCATCTGATTATATTAGCTACATATCCAATTAGTGTACCTCCTGTATTAAGCCCTGAATCTTCTCCTCTGAAGGCATCTAAGCCTTCTTTTAGTCCAGTTGGGTTGGTTCCACCAGATGCAGTATCTACATTATTTTGCTGGTTTGCTGGAGTAAGTTGAGCATTTACATTACCAATATTCATAAATAAAGATAATATTAGGCATAAACTGATTGTATATAGATATTTCATATTGTTAATTTAATATATTTATTATTATATCATCTTCTTCTTAATTTCCAAATAAATACTCCTACCCCGGCTATTAGGAATAATATTCCGCCTATTAAAAGTAGTATATTGGAGTTATTATAACTGGATTCTGGTTCAACTGGGGTTGCGGAGGCAGGCGTATTGGTAGACAATAAGACTACTCCAGACTCATCCCTAATTACACCATTTTGAGCTTGTAATGTTCTGGCTGTATCTTCAGAGAACTGAATATTATCTCCTATACAATCTGATATACAGGTATTGGAGTCCTCGCCTTTTTCATATTCACAGATATTATTAGAGTTACATGTGCTGTACTGGCTAACATCAACGCTATCGATTATACTAGTGTTTTTTAAAATATTGATATTCACTATATGCTCATAATACGGAATGACTACTTCAAATGCCCCTGGTTCAATATCTATTGGGATAATAATTGGTTCTAATCCTAAGTTAGATGATATCATTGATACTTCATAGATATTTCTTGACATCTCGGATTCTCTATCATATTTTCTATAGATATCTCTATTGGTTTCAATATTAATCTTAGCAGGAGTCAATCTATCAAAGCGAATAGTACCATTGTCATTATATAGATATAATCTCAATGATGATTCTGCCTTCACAATATTAATATTAAAGACAATTATAGTTATAGTGTATATGAGTATTAAATAATTAAATATTTTCATATTTTTAAAATCATTATTGTTATAGGGTAGGTGTAGGGGTGGGGGTAGGGGTGGCAGCACATCTTGAGTAAAAATCATAATGCCGTCTAGCACGAGTACAATATGCATACCGAATATCTGTACATGCTTCACTACATGCATTGGGGTTCCATCTATTAGCTGCAGCACATATATTAGCTCCACCTCTTTTTTTTAATTCTTTAGCTGCACATGCTACTGCTGTTTCAACATTTTTTGCTTGTTCACAAGTAATTCCACAGTCAGCAGCTATTCCTTTAGTATTAAGTTGTAATATACCACAAGAAAACCCTTTGTCCCCGCCCTCATCTCTCACTGCATTTGGATTACAATTTGTACCATCTGCATTCTCTGTATCTATTAAAGCCTGTATTATCTTAGGATCAATCCCATGCTGATCAGCTCCTTTTTTAACTGCATCAGCATATCTATCAGCACATCGATTAGTACCGCATTTTCCTACAGATCCAGGTGGAGACGGCGGAGTAGGAACTCCTGTTCCTCTATCATTAAAGGTGCTGGCATTATCACATTTGACACTAAAAATTTGTCCATCTTGGAAATCTAATATAGCTGAGAAATTGGCTGATTGGAAGCCTAATGCTACTAAAACAAAACTAAATAATAAGAAGCTTGCCATTACTAATAGTAGTCCTATGACTGCATTAGTTATAATACTATATCCCTCATTTACTCTGCCGGAATTGCCTGCTGAAGTGACCACATAAAATCCTCCTATAACTATACTCAAAACTGCCAGAGCCGCCAATAAACCTAAAGCAAAGTTAAATATATCTCTTACTAAAATAAATATATCACAAATTGTACAATCTCTACCTTGACTTAACCCACATTTGACTAGTCCTGAGCCGCCTTGAGCATCTACATGATTTACATTAAATATAAAACCTGATATTATGAAAGAAATTATAATTATAAAGTGGAATATTTTTGTGAAACTTAAATTTTTCATTTTGCAAAATTATCTGCTAGGGCTTGTATTTGAGCTTGGGCTTGCGACATCGCTCGACTATAACTAAATAAGCCTAAGTTTACATTATTAATAGCTTCTATAAGAATTTTATCTACAGTATTATTATCTGGTTGTCTCCAAGTTTTGGCTTGCAATACCTGATTTACAAAGACTCCATAATCTAAGTCTTGAGATTGCACTTCTATCAAATCTCTTCTTGGGGTTGGTCTTTTGGTGTTAAGAAAATATTCTTGAGACTGCTCTTTTTCAGTCATAAATTTCAAAAATGTATAAGCTTCATTAGAATATTTAGATTGACTACTCACTCCGTATCCCCAATAATTAGCATAATTGGCAAGTCCAGATTCAAGGGACACTTGTGGTAGAGGGGCTACTGCAAAATTTAATCTAGGAGCTTTAGCCTTGATAGCTTCTACCTGATATGAATAGGTTATCATCATCGCCACCTCTCTTTCATAAAAAGCATCTATAGAGTTATCCAAGGTAGAATTCCAATTATATACAGTTTTACGAGGATTAGCAAAATCTGTATAATATTCTAATGCCAAATCTGCAGGATTAATATCTTGTCCGCTCTGTGTTCTATTTTGATTAAAAGTAATCTTTGTATAATCATTTGGATCTGTCATTTGAGCTCCAGATTGTAACATTAATACTGCCAATAAGTCTGGAGAGCGATTAATATTATCACCAGTTCCCAAAGCTATACCGGCTTGAGTTATATTACCAAATGGGTCAATTTTAGTTAATCTAGGTACGATTTGTTGTACTTCTTGCCAAGTTTTAGGTGGGCTTACTATGCCAGCATCATTAAAAGCATCTTTATTATAGAATAAAGCTAAAGTATCTGTGTAAAAAGGAAATCCATAAACTTTATCATCCACCACAAAGTCATCATAGACTACATCTACAAATCGATCCTTATAGTCTTTTAGTGTCATTATTTCTTCTGACATTGGAGCTAACTTGTTTTTGTGTTTACTATACCAAGTGTGATGCATTGCAAATATATCAGGCCCTCTATTCTCGGCAAGTGCATTTACTAGTTCTTTTTCATATTCTTGAGGAGTTAATTTACGGTATTCTATTTTGATATTAGCATATTGTTTTCTGAACTCAGATATATACTTATTCATCAATTCACTATCGTCCCACAAACCCCACATTATCAAATCTGCATTTTGTAACTGCTGCCTTCCTCCGAATCTAAATCCCAAAGCATTAGCTAACATCAATATAATCATGGCTGTCATAAATACTCCAGCTGCTATAATAACTTTACGATTTTTGACAAATGAATCTAAAGATGTACTTCTCGCCATAGTTATAATTTATTAAATATATATCCATAATGGTACTTACCTACCTCAATACGAGACTCAATTTCAAATCCATTATTTTGAATTAGAGACACTACTTCTCTTTCTGGTAGTCTTAAATTTTTAGGAGGACCAATGGGGCTTGTCATATCCCATTCAATTATAGCTAATTTTCCAGAGTCTTTGAGGACTCTATATGCTTCTTGAATTAGATTTTTTTTATTATTAACCTGAAACATAATATTATGAATCATTACCAAATCTAATGAATCTTTTGGTAGATTAGAGCCTAATTCACATTCAAGATTAGCCAAAATAAGATTTATATTAGTAATTCCCTTTATTTTAGACCTACTTCTCAATGATTGATGGGCAGATTCCAGAACATCAATGGCATATACTTTACCTTTAGGGGATATCATCTGAGCAATTGCAAGTGCAAAGTCTCCAGCCCCACTCCCAAAATCTGCAACTTGAGCGCTAGGATTTATACCAAATTGCTCCACTATTTCTCTTGGTGATAAAAATCTATTAGATTGATCTAGCATAATTTATTTTAATTTTGGAATTGATTTAAATATTAGAACTTATTTTAAGTATAAGTGATTTTAGATGAATAGTCAAATTTTTTATTCTGTTTCTTCTTCTGGCTCATCTTCGGTT
This sequence comes from Candidatus Parcubacteria bacterium, assembly GCA_041164045.1. Lineage (GTDB taxonomy): Bacteria > Patescibacteriota > Minisyncoccia > SW-4-49-11 > SW-4-49-11 > CALRBF01. The sequence continues at coordinate 668 of JBEAQD010000026.1, read as the reverse complement.
GTAACTGCAATAGAAGCGATACTATCATCTTGGCTCAATCTCATAATTTTAACTCCCTGAGTGTCTCTAGATAAGGTGGGTATATCTTTTTGAATATTTAGTTTAATTATGTTACCCCCTAGGGAAATTGCAATTAATTCTTTACTTTCAGAAGTTACTACTTGAGCTCCGATTACTGGACCAGTTTTAGTGGTAATTTTGGATACTTTTACTCCACTTCCTCCTCGTTTTTGAACTTTATAGTGACTAAGTTTACTCTTTTTACCATAACCATAGGATGTTGCAATTACTAGCCAACCTTGCTCATCTCCGGAGCGAATAGTTTGCATAGCAAGAACAGTATCATCTGATTTTAATGTCATAGCTTTGACTCCAGCTGCTGTTCTACCCATTGGTCTTAATTCTTCCTGAGCAAATCTAATAGCTTTACCTTGAGTAGTAAATAATATAATATCATCATCCGGACAAGTCACAGTAGCTTGTATTAAAGTATCATTATCTTTCAAATTAATAGCTATAATTCCACCTTTTCTGACATTGGCATAAACTGACATTGCACTTTTTTTGATAATTCCTAATTTGGTTACAATAGAGATAAAACTATTTGGGGAATCTTCTGTTGGGAGAATAGATTGAATTTGCTCTTGTTTGGATAATTCTAAGAAATT
>JBEAQD010000025.1:0-2810 GCA_041164045.1 Candidatus Parcubacteria bacterium | reverse complement strand
TATAGAATACTCCAGAAGCTGGGGCTACAGCAGGGGTGAAGATTAGAAGGGGATCAATAGCCTCAGGAGTAGATTCTGTATGAGATACTTTTGGCCAACCGTAGTCTTTACCAGCGAGAATTCGATTAACCTCATCTCCTCCAGCTGCTCCATCAAATAATGAAGGTCCATGCTCGGTAGAGAATATAACTCCAGAACTTGGGTCAAAATCTATACCCTGAGGATTACGATGACCATAAGAATAAATATAAGAATTATTAAAAGGATTATCCTCAGGAATACTACCATCTTTATTCATTCTTAGTATTTTACCACCTAGTGAATTGAGATCTTGAGCAATTTCCTTTTTGGTAGCATCTCCGGTAGTTATATAAAGTTTTTGGTCTGGTCCAAATCTAAGTCTGGAACCAGCATGAAATTTGGCCGCTGGAATTTTATCTAATAATATTTTAGTCTCTGTAGCCTGATTATTAACATCTGTCAATCTCACTACTTTTACAAACATCTGATTATTTTCCTCATAGGCGAGAGAAGTATAGATATAGGGTGAGTTAGGATAATCCGGATCCAGTACCATACCCATCAGACCCTCTTCATTGGTCGCACTAATTTCAGAAAATTTATAAAAATTAGCTTTAAGTTGAGAGTTTTTATAATATAATATCTCACCCGATCTTTGTGCAATATACATACTATTCTCAGTCGGAAAGACAATACTCCAAGGTACATAAAGATTAGAAGCTACAGCAGTATATTTATAATCGACACTTTTAGAAATACTATTACTATCTACTTCTAATTTAGCCCCAGTTTCAATTTGAGGATCTTGAAGAATAGCAGTGTAATTAATCAAGAAAATTGCTAGAATAATTGTAATAATCCCAATAACTGAGAAAATAATTAACTTACTAGGTTTTAGTTTATACTTTGACATATTTTTATCAATTTATACTTAATTATATTGTAGCATATAAATGGGGAAATTATAAATTTTATAAAAATCGTCCTCCTTTGGAGGGAGTACCCGCAGGGCGGAGGTGGGTGGATAGGTTTAAGGTTGAGTTTTAGAGTTTAAGCTCAATCCACCCCCGCCTTTCAGGCTTTCCCCCTCCCTGCCTACCACAGGCAGGCGAAGGGGGACAAAATTAAAAACTCTACCCCTCTAAAACAGTGTAAACTAACTCCAAAGGATAATGTTTATCTTGAATTTGGTCTATTACAGTTTGGATTTTGGACATAATAGAGCTATTCTCTTTTGGTATAGTGAATAAAAGTATAAAAGGATTGTCTTGATTGATATACTCGCAACTAAATCCTTCAGAGCTAGAAGCTATATCTATTGCTAATTCAATATTTTGCATAATTTGGTTGGCAGTTTGCCCACCGGCATAAATATTAAACATTGGAACTTCCAAATTTTCTTCTAATTCAGCTCCATTGAGTAGGGGGTTGAAATTTACAATTGCTCCAAAAGCATGATGTAGATTTTTGGAATGTAATTCTTGAAAATGGAAGTGATGTGTTCGCACAGATACTGCAGAATTTTGCTCTTGTAATCTAGCGGTCAGAATACTAGCAAAACCAGAAGCATATCGCTCACTGGCTGAATCTAAGACTTTATCTTGATTTTGGAATTTATTTAAAATTTTACTCAAAACTGGCTTAGAACTTTTGTTAGCTATAGTATGAGCTACAGCTCCGCATTTGGAGTGTGATGAGACTACAATTTCCTCAATAGTTGGGTTATCCTCACAAATATCAATTAACTCATCCGCCATTTTGAGCTTTTCCTCTGTTGTCATTAGACATTCACAACCCGGTATTCCAAGTGACAAGGCATGATGAGAAGCAGTCAAATACTGTATTCTCTCATCAATACAAGGTAGCCAAATCATTTTCGGTCTCTTTACTAGACTGTCTTTGATAATTTTATCTAAATTTAATTTATATTTAAACTCTGACTTATACTTTGTCCCATCAAGATGTAAGAAACCTCTCACACCTAATACACTAGAGACGGGATTGCTATATAATAGATTATGATAAGTTTGAGCATATTTTGACCATTCTAGACTACGATAAATCTCACAAGATTTAGATTCAGATACTTTCTCTTTTGGGGATAAAATCTTAGCTGGCAGGCTCATCACTGAACTTAGATAAGTATTTCTTGACATAAAAACAAAAAATAAAGCAGGTTGTATTATCAACCATATTAAATAAGGTCTAATTTAAGACTAAATCGTATTATAAATTAAAATTAAATTTTTTGCAAATAAAATTTTACAAAAATCTAAATGTATTCTATAATGAGCTTATATATAATATATTTTAAGCTATGCAAGATTTGAAAGTCTATAACTTTCTAGAGAGATTATTTGGAATGGTGGGGAATATCAAAATTCATCCAGTAGATTTTAATTTACCTTGGTATAGTATTTATAAGAGATATTGGCTGAGATTAGCAGTGTCTTTGATAGCAGAGATTATAGTTTGGGTGTTTTTTACTACCCTACCTTTGATTATAAACTATGCGATTAAAACCCAAAATATAACTTTAGTCGTATCTTTAGGAATTGTTTTTATGATGTTATCTATAATAGTGCAAACTCATATTAGAAGTTATTGTTTAGCTTTATCTGGTATTATGAGAAGTATCTCAAATTCATCCTATATATTTTTTGTCAAAGTTGACCCAGTACATCATAGCACTAGAGAGTCGGGTAAGGTTATTTCCAAAATTAATAGAGCCGTAGGTGCTTATGAAACATTAACAGATGTCTTAACCTATAATATATTACCATTTATAA
>JBEAQD010000024.1:0-9120 GCA_041164045.1 Candidatus Parcubacteria bacterium | reverse complement strand
CTATGAATACTTTATAATCCATATTTTTTGTCTAAATGCTCTTCATATATGCTCTGATAGTTAGAATTTTGTGTGAGCTCGGAGTATGTTTTGGATTGTGTTTTAAGCTTATCTAGATATGTTATGAAATTTTTTTTATTTTTGTGAGTAGATTGTTTTTGAAATCCTTGCAAAATTAAAAGTTTGATGATTTTTTTGGTATCATTTATCGCATGCAGTTTTTTGGTCTGCTTTATTATTGGTGCCAAATCGGAGTCTATCTCAATTTGGATAGTTTGTGGCTTCTTGATTGCTTGACTATTCATATTGCAAAATATGCTTCTTATACTTTAATTATATCATATTATAATGTTTTTGTATTTATTTTGTGTGGTCCGCTCATTGTTTTGAGAGGTACGTGGGACAGTCCAAAATATGGTTTTATTATAGCATAGGGAAGAAAAATTAGGAATTATGAATGGGGAATTATGAATTTGTAGGGGATAAAATACAAAGGCAAAACTTAATCCACCCCGTCCAGCGAAGCTGTCCACCCCTCAATTTATCTCCCGTAGGGAGAGAGGAGAATTTTAACTCAGACTGTAAAATACAATCCACCCTCCCCCCGTCGCAAATGGGATTTGCTCCTGTGAAACCTCACGGTTTCCCAACCTTCCTCCACGGAAAAACTACCGTTTTCCCGACCCCTTTCCCAGACTTTCAGTCTACTTCGGGGACTCCCCCTCCCAAACTAAAGTATAGGAGGGACTTAAAGCCTCCAAAGGGAGACAGAGGGGTAAATAACAAAACTAAATACAGGCGACTGAAAGGTCGCCCCTACGAGATTGGAGGACAGAAATTTTATAATTAAAAATTTATATTAGATAATCTTTTTATAATAGCTTCTTCGCTGGGTAGATATTTGGCGTATTCTTTGGGTAGATTTTCGTATTTGTTATAAGTGGCTACTCCGATTGGATCTTTGGCTTGTTCTAAAATATATTCTACTTCTGTTCTGTTTTTGTCTTTGCAAATTACTATGCCGATGGTGCGATTGTGTTGTTCTTGTTTGACTTGTTTGTTGATGAGTTGCATATACATTTGGACTTGTCCCATATCTTTGGGTTGAAATTCTCTTGCTTTGAGCTCGAATACTATATAACAGTTTAGTTTGAAATTAAAAAACAAAAGGTCTATAAAATATTCTTTTTCATCTATGGTTAGTCTATATTGTCTACCTACAAAGGCGAAGCTACCCCCCATATCCGCTAGAAAGTTGACGACATTGGTGACTATTGTGTTTTCTATTTCTTTTTCGCTAAATGGTTGGTCGGGGCTGATTAGTTCTATATTATAATCATCTACAAATTCCCAAGCGACTTGGGCTTTGAGTGTGTCTGGGATGGTGGTGTTGAAATTGTTTTGAGCTAGGGCTTGATTCTCGAAATGGTGATTTTTGATTTTATCTATTAGGTCTAGTTTTGACCAGCCCATTTGCTTGGTCTTTTTGAGGTAATATTCTATTTTATGGATATCTTTGCATTTTTCTAAAATTATACAGTTTTGTGTCCAGCCAATTTCTGCAACCAGTGGTTGCAGTTTTTCATTTTTAGTATAAAATTCATAAAAGTTTTTCATATTCCATAAATTTCTTGCCGAAAACCCTTTAATTCCTGGAAATTCTCTTTGTAAATCTTTGGATAATTGTTCTACTATGGATTTACCCCATCCTTGATCTTGCATTTGCTGACTGACTGATTTTCCTATTTCCCAATATAATGCTACTGTCTGTTTGCTGACCGTCTTGAGCATTTCATACCTAGCTGATTGGATTTTGTTTAAGATTTGTTCTAAAAATGGTTGGTATTGGGTTATTTGTGTCATATTTTGAGATTGATTTTATATGGCTTTATTATAGCATGGGGAGGAATAATTGGGAATTGGTGAATGGTGAATTAACTATAATCCACCCCCGCCTTTCAGGCACCTCCTCCTAAGGAGGACAGAAGCTCAGAGGGCAAGTTGCATAAAACCAATACAGGCGACTGAAAGGTCTCCCAAGGGAGACAATTGCGCAATGTTTAATTAAAAATTTATATTGGATAATCTTACTCTATACTTACTTATACATTATATACTGTTGCATTAGATTACTGAAGAAAAGATAGAAAAAACAATTGTGAATTATGAATTAACTTCAATCCACCCTCCCCCTGTGGGGACTCCCCCTCCTAAAGGATGACAAAAATACAATTTAAAGTGGAGTTTATCTTGAAATCTACCAGCTTCCTCCTCCGCCTCCGCGACCAAAGCCACCTCCGCCTCCAATACCAGTTCCAAAGAATCCTCCGCCACTATTATTAGAGTCATATGACCTACTGTTAACTTTGGTGATCGAGTGTCCAGTAATATAAATAATATCTCTATAGAACCAAGAGGATGAGAATGTATGATCATATTTAACTGTACTTTCAAACCAATCTGGATTATCTGTAATTACTCCTTCAAAGGCATTTTCCCATACTTTTGTATGTCCTAGAGCTATGGCATAAGGCAAAAGCTCAAAGAATAGATAGTTTTTACCTTGGAAATCTAGTCGATGTTTCTCTGCCACCACTATATATTCTTCTAATCCTAATATATATGCCATCATTTCATCTCCAGCCTGTGTTCTTTTTGGTTTTAGTCTATTTAATATGATTGACCCTATAAAGATTACTAGTATAGATAGTGCTACTATAGAATATCCTGATATATAACTTATGATTACCCCAAAACCACCTAGCAAAATAGTAAGATTAAGTACTACTTTGATTATGGTAGGTATTTTGATATGATACTGCGCAACTTCTTCTAAATATATAGCTTGGTATATTTCATTGAATTGATTGCTTTTAGGTAATATAGAATATATTATTGCAATTATTACTAAAAAAATGAGCTCAATTTGAAATATATAGCCTAGAATTATTAGAATTGCTACCAGTATTAGGATATTTATTGTTGCTTGTTGTCTATCTTTTCTGGATATAAGGGCTCTTGTTTCTAAAAATAGTCTATTATTGGTCATTAGATAATATCTAAAAAGACTTTCTATCAAAAATGCCTCTCCCATATAATTAACTCCTCTGGCTTTTTCTTTATCTACCATATCAAAGGTATATTTGGATTGTTGCCAAAATTTCTTATCAAAGTTTTGTTTAATTTTGATAATACCTTGTCTGGCTAAGGATATCATCAGTGCTGAAATTAATCTTGGGTCAGGTCTTTGGTGTCTTAAATATCCCACTCCTGCTGGGCTTAGGTTTGCCGGTGGAGTATATTGGACTACACTTTCATATTTTATACTTTTATTCTTATACCAAATTAGCCAAATTATAAATAATATAGACAATCCTGTTATTAATATACCTGAGCCCACTAAAACATCTATATTAGCTCTGGATAAGATTGAGGCTTCATCTAATATTCCTGACTTAACTGCAAGGTTTATCTCTAGACCATTTTGGGGTGGAAGCTGTCTATCATAGTTTAGTTGAATTACTTTATCTTCAGTATTAGTAATTTGGCATTGGTCAATGATTGTATTTTGACCACCTATAATCTCACATTTTGGCTGAATAATATCCCTGTTTGACATGTTGGGTGGGAATATTGTAGTTGTAGATATTTTATCTATTGGCATCTGCCAATTATTACCGGTAATATTATGCTTTAATATATCTAAATTATTATCTGATTGAATAATATTATTATATTTATATTGAACTGTGTATTGTCTAATTCCTGTAAAATACACCCCTTCCTGCCCTATTCTAATATCTATATTATTATTCAACCAATCTCTTGTTACCAATATAGGCTCTGGCATGCCATCTCTAAAAACCTGGATATTACTAACAAATTTTCTATCTAGAGCTATGGTGCGGAATATACCTTGTCTTTCTATACCTTCTGAATCATAGGTTATTGTCTCAGTGACATCTATACTTCGGTCTTGATTGATTACCATCTGAGAGTCAAAATCTACAATTCTCTCGGCTAGAGCTATGTTGGGGGCTAATAATATTACTAAAGTTATTAGTATGGATTTTAGTTTCATATTTTTATATCTACAGATAATCTAATATCCTATCATAATCTATAAATTTGAAGGTTTTGAAGATAAAGCGACCGAGGACTTCTAGGCTGTTGGTGATGAAGAGTATCCCGATTATGACTAGGAATAGTCCACTGATTATACGGATGATTGGGGTTAGATTTTCAATTTTTTGTAATAACTGTCTACCTTGCGCTAATAGTATGGCGGTAATTAAAAATGGGATGGCAAGTCCAATGGAGAATATAAACATCAATATTGCTCCGTCTGCTACTGTGCCTTTGTTGATGAGGAAGGTTAGGATTGTGCCAAGTATTGGACCTACACAAGGTGTCCAACCGATGCCGAGTAGAGCTCCGAGTAAGATTGAGCTTTGTGGTGTCCCTGCTTTAAGGCCTTTGATACTTGGTGTCCAAGTGGTTTGGAAAATTTTATGTCTGAATAGACCTATCATTTCTAGTCCCCAGATTAGTATTAGAACTCCTGCGATGCGACTAATTAGTAATCTTGTGTCGGGATTGAATAGATTAGACAGACTGCTAGCAAATATTCCTAGGGTTATAAATATCACCATAAATCCTAGTACGAATAGTCCTCCATTTCGTATGGTTTGTAATCTAGTTAATTTACCATCTCCTGTAATAAAGCCAATATAAGCAGGGATCAAAGGAAAAGTACAGGGGGCTAAAAATGTTAGCACCCCTGCAATAAAACTCCCAACCAAAAGAGATGTACTGAGCATATTAATTTATTTTTTTCTATATTCTATGACTAAAGCTCCAAAAGCTATATAGGTTAGAATTAGGCCTGCAACTACTCCTATAATTGGGATGAATTGCAATAGATACATTAGGATATATATTCCTAAAGCTACTAAGAAGATTTGTATATTACCTTGTTTGAGGTCATATTTGTGATTCAACCAATTGGAGATGATTAAACTGGTTATGGATTGAGAGAAGAATACCATAGATAGGTAGGCAAAAGTCACAAATACGGCTACTGGGATTCCAATTACACTTACAAATAATAATATTATGATTGAAATTGGAAGGAAGAATAGTAGTATTCCGTAGAAAAAGGCTTGTCTGAAATCTTTTCCACTTTGTATGTTTTTGACTGATCTAGATATAAATTTACCTGATAACCAGGCTACCAAAAGAATTACTAAAGCGGCTGAGAATATTCTAAAGACTAACATTCCTGAGAACATATTGTTCATTATGTCTTGTCTTGTGGTTCTTGGTTGCAATAGTTCTGGGTCAAAATTAGCACTTACCCCTTCTTCTAGATTAGGTTTGAGATCTAATTCTTTTGTGTGACCGTAGTTAACTGTGTTTCCAAATTTGGCTGATTCTGTGATATTGACACTTTGCTCAGCTACAAATTCTGTTTTCCCTGCTAATATTCCCTCTAGGTTAAAATCTGCTGTTCTAATCTTGGTATCTCCTAAAACTGTTCCAGTAATGTTACTGTCTACACTAGCAATTTTGATATTACCACTAACTGTACCATCTAATTGGAACTTGGAAACAAATGCTATTATATCTCCTGAGATTGTAACATCTTTGTCTATGATTAAAGTATCTGCAAAGACTATAACATCTCCTTTGACATTGGCTTTGATGATTACAGAATTTCCTGCTAATCTAACATCATCTCCAATTTCTTGGTTGATAGTGATTTTATCTCCAGCAATAATGGCATCTTGAGTGATGAATGAGTCTATATCTACAACACCTCCAGCAATGATAGCATCCCCTTCTATTCTTTCTTGGACTCTGACTGTTTGCCCAGCTAAGTAGGCATCTCCTTCTACTTTTTCTCTGATATCCACCGAGTCTCCGGCATCTAACATTAGTGCTGAGGCTGATTGTATATTCAACACAAAGGCTAGAGCTATAAGTATTGAAAGATATTTTTTCATAGATTAAATATATAGCTTATACATAATAATTATATATGTTACTGTACAAATTTGTCAAACTATGATATGATTAAATTATAATTAAAAATAATATACAAATATGATTGAAATCAAAGGTGTATCCAAAAAATTCAAAGATAAAACTATTATTCATAACTTGGATTTGTCTATCAAAAAGGGTGAATTTTATGCCCTAATTGGTCCCAATGGAGCTGGTAAGAGCACTTTGATCAAATTATTATCTGGATTATTACAGCCTACTAAGGGAGAAATTCTTTTGGATGGGGTTAATATTTTAGAAAATCCAAAGGAGGCTAAGGCTTTGATTGGATATATTCCTGACGAACCGACTGTATGGGATGGAATGACTGGATTTGAATTTATGAACTTTGTGGGTGCATTGTATAATATCCCTGCTAATGAAAGAGAAAAAGATATCAAAAAACTATTGAAAATTTATAATATAACAGGCACAGAACATCAGTTATATCAAGATTATTCTCGTGGAGTGAGACAAAAATATTCTATTCTAGCAGCTCTATTACATAATCCTAGTATATTATTGATTGATGAGCCTATTGTTGGTCTTGATCCTATTAGTATTGATATTACTAAAAATATTCTGGATGAATTTGTAAGGGAAGGTGGCACGGTCTTGATGGTGACTCATACTTTATTTGTAGCTCAAGAATTAGCAACTAGAATTGGTCTGTTTGAAAAGGGTAAAATAAAGATTGAAGGTACTTATAAGGAGTTGGTAGATAAAGCTCATTTAACTGCTAAGACCTCTCTAGATGATGTTTATAAAAATTATTTAGCTAAATAAATACTATGTCAGAATCATTTGGATTATTATTGTCTTATCCTGGACAAGTTATCAAAAGGTACTTGGCTCGTGAAAAATTTACTCGTATCTTTGCTGTTTTTATCTTGTTACTGATTATTCTATTTATAGGGGTTTCAATTTATGTTACCACAATTGAAGGGCTAAACTTTATTAGTAGAGATATTGAGTTGAGAGATGCTTTATACTTTTATATAGCGCAACTGTTTTACTTACTTGTTTTTGTACTGAGTTTTGGGAATAGTATCTTAGTAATTGCTGCCTCTTTTGCCCGTAAATCTCATCAGTGGATTATGGCTACTCCATCTTTCTCTATTATGGCTTTTGTGAATTTATTCCAATTGTTAGCTTCTAGTCTGTGGATTTTTCTTGCTGTTATTATTCCTGTCTTAATGGGAATTGCTCAATTTATGGGAGTGGATGGATTACAATTGTTTTTGAGTTTTGTATTGACCACAGCTTTGATTATTGTTGGTAGTATTTGTGGAGTTTTGGCTTATATGCTTAGTGTTTATCTGTTGAGATATTTATCTACATTAATTGGTCGAAATATTGTTTCTCAGTCTCTGGCTATTATTTTGCTTGTAATTAGCTCAGTTCTGATGATTGCTTTATTCTGGAGAATTGCTATTCCTCAAGATTTTGTAAAATTCTTTGATGGTAATTATATTGTCCAAATGCAAACTATGAAGGAGCAGTTAATTTATCTACCTACTTTTGGTATAGCTCAAGTTTTACATGATTTATTGTTCTGCTCCAATATATTTGGTACTACTTATACTATAATCTTTACTGGTTTAACTTTGGGGTTATTGATAACTGTATATGTTTTATTAGATAAAAGTTATCTGGTAATGTGGCAACTATTACAGGAGGGTAATTATATAGCGGGACAGGATAATAAGAGAATCAATACCTATAAATCCTATAATTTCCCAGCTATCAATGCAGTTCATAATATTATTGATAAAGAATTATTGTTAATCTGGAGAGATAAAAAAAATCTGCTTTGGTTTGTGATTGTAATCGGATTATGGCTGGCTCAGACTGCTGTGAGTTGGAGAGTTACTGCTAATGCTAATAATTATGGTGATGGCTATGTGTTTCCTGATTTTGTATATGCTTTGATTCTAGCTATTGGACTATATTTTATCAGTGCTCTAGCTCTAAGATTTGTATTTCCTACTTTTAGTGCAGAGAGAAAAGTAGCTTGGATTCTAGGAGTTGCTCCAATTTCTCCTTGGAATATTGCGGTTGGTAAATTATTGATTTATACTGGAATATTTTTGTTCCTAGGTAGTCCAATTTTGATTGCTAATTTTGTGATATTAGGTTTTGGATTCTTCCCAGCTCTATTATATTGGATTGTGTTTAGCTTATCTGTAATTCTAATAGTTTTATTGGCTTTATATTTATCTGTGGCACATCCTAATAGATTTTCTAGTGACCCTGAGACTTTATCTACTACACTACCTGGATTAGCCTTTACTAGCTTGGCCTTGGGCGGAACAATTATTATTGCTAATATTATGTATTTGGTTCTATCTAATGTAGATTTGGTAGTACTTCTAGTATTATTGATTACTACTTTAAATTTATTACTGACAAGTTTGACCTACAATGTTTCCAAAAAGTTTGAGTATGCGGGTGAGATTATTGCTTAATTGAATTGTTTATGAAATTATTAGCCTTTGAAATAGATTCTCCTGAAAAAGTATATTTAAAAGAGCATTTACCTGTTGATTTAGAGCAAGAATACTATGAAGATACTCTTTCAATCGAAGCTTTAGAAGACAGACAGGCTACTACTCATTTGGTGGTGTTTGTCTACTCTAGGGTAACTGCTGAGGTGTTGGATAAATTACCTAATTTGAATGCTATCTTTACTATGTCTACTGGTTATGACCACATTGATATGGAGGCTTGTAGAGCTCGTGGAATTACTGTGCATTCAGTGCCATTTTATGGTGAAAATACTGTGGCCGAGCATACTTTTGCACTTATTCTAGCCTTATCTAGACAACTTATAGAGTCTGTTGAAAGGACTAAAACCTTTGACTTTAATCCAGCCGGATTAGAGGGTTTTGATTTGAGAGGAAAGACTTTGGGAATTATTGGTATGGGTAGAATTGGTAGCTTTGTAGCTAGAATAGCTAAGGGTTTTGATATGAAAATTCTAGCCTATGATGCTTTTGTAAAGGATGAATTAGCTCGAGAGATTGGATTTGAATATGTGAGTTTAGAGGATTTATTGGTAAAATCGGATATTGT
>JBEAQD010000023.1:0-14975 GCA_041164045.1 Candidatus Parcubacteria bacterium | reverse complement strand
TATATGATGAAAAAGGGAAAGAAAGAGCGGCTTTACCATATATAGATTTTTTGCAACCAAAGCCAGCTCCTCAGATTGATGATAAAAATTTAACTCAAGGTATGTTGAAGTCTATACAACCAGAATCTCTATATTCACAAGAAATCTCATTTTTAGAAGGAGTTGTACAAAATTACAAATTAAGTGTTTCACATATTAATAAATTTTTAGATTTAGAATATGGGGGGCCGCTTAGTGTCTTAGAGTCAGTTTTATTGAGATTCCCATCTATTGCCACTCCAGCTATGACTTATGGAAATATTCTCCATAAAGTGTTAAATTATATTTCTATACAAATGCAATCTAGCAAAGAATTCCCAGATTTAGATGATTTAGTAAATTTTGCAATAAAATCACTATATCAAGAAAAGTTAAGTGTAGAAGATACGGATTTAGTTTTGAATAAAATCAAAGACAATTTACCCCAATTAATACAAGCCAAGCAAGATGAGTTTTTTATCCCACATCAATCAGAATATAATTTGGGACAATTATTTTTGGAATTTGAAGGTGTACCTTTGACTGGAGTTATTGACAGGGTAGAAGAGCATTCTACGCATTATACTGTAGTTGATTTTAAAACTGGCACTCCAATTTTAAGTTGGGATAATAAGGTTAAGGCTAACAAATTAGAATCTTTCAAAAGACAATTATATTTTTATGCTTTTTTGCTCAAAGTAGCGGGACAATATCAGGATAAATCTATAAAGGGTAGAATTGATTTTTTGGAGCCGACTATAGAGGGTGAATTTATCTCACTTGATTTAGTAATTACAGATAAAGATATTGATTATATTGCTAATTTGGTACAGATTATATATCATAAAATATTAAGTTTAGATTTTCCTGATATTTCAATTTATAAACAAAATAGTCAGGATACCAATGATTTTATACAAGATTTATTAGATAATAAGATATAATATAATGAGAATAGGCATAGATGCAAGATTTTTTGGTACTAGCGGCAAGGGTTTAGGTCGCTATACTCAAAAGTTAGTAGAAGAGTTAGAGCACATTGATCATAATAATCAATATTATATTTTTCTAAATAAACATAATTTTGATGAATATCAGCCTAAAAACCCAAATTTTCATAAAGTTTTAGCTAATATTCCATGGTATTCTTGGCAAGAACAAATTATATTCCCTAATATTCTCAAAAAATATAAATTAGATTTAGTTCATTTTTTACATTTTAATGTTCCTATTTTATATAGAAGACCATATTTTGTGACTATTCATGATTTGATTTTGTTAGAATATCCTACCCGCAAAGCATCTAGATTAAACTCTCTAATGTATACCATCAAAAATTTAGCCTATAGATTGGTTATTATGAATGCTATTCATACAGCCAAAAAAGTAATTTCTATTTCAAAATATACCAAAAAATCTATTCAAAAACATTTTCATATCCAAGATAATAAAATGGCAATGATTTATGAGGGTGTAGATTTAGAGAGATTTAATCCATTGAACTCTAAAGAGTTTGATTTCAAAAAATTTAAGCTACAGAAAGATAAATATATTTTATATGTAGGTAATGTATATCCTCATAAAAATATAGATAGGTTAATAGATGTCTTTGCTAATATTAAGCAGAAGCAAAATATAGATAAAGATTTAAAACTAGTTTTAGTAGGTAAAAAAGATTATTTTTTTGAGAATATTATTAGCCAAGTTAAGACTTTGAATTTAGAGAAGTCAGTTATATTTCCAGGTTATGTGGCAGATGAAGAGTTGATATCATTATATGAGAATAGTTTATTTTATGTTTTTCCATCCTTATATGAGGGATTTGGCTTGCCTCCATTAGAAGCTATTGCTCTTGGAACTCCTATTGTGATTTCTAATGCCACCTGTTTGCCAGAAATTTTTGGAGAACATATAGAATATTTTGACCCAAAATCTAAAGATAATATGGAAAAGGTATTATATTCTTTTATAATAGATAAAGAAAAAAGAGAATTACAAAAAACATATCATCAAATTATTTTGAATAAATATTCCTGGTCAGATATGGCGGAAAAGACAAAAAAATTGTATAATAAAAATAAGATATAAAATTTTTATATGAGGCAAAAAAACTCACGAATTCTAGATTTGAGAAAGCCTCAATCTGAATTGAGAGAAAATAAAGAAATCCAAAAAGAACAGGTAAAATTAGCTGATGATTTGGGAGAATTAGCTAATTTTAATCTACCTCTTATAGGAGAAGAGGAAAATATCAAAAGTGATTTTAAGAATGTTAGTATAGAATTTGATACTCCTTTAGATACGGCCATCACACAAGATAATATTATAGAGTTTGATAATTCTCCAGTCTATCAAGCCCCAATAAAAATAGAGTTTATCCCTACCTCAGCCAAAAGGTATAATTACAACAGATATAAAACCTTTAATCAGATTAAACAATTATTTACAATTAATAGCCAGATATTATATGCGGCTAGGGCTTCGATGGGAATATTTATATCACTATGTCTTATCATGGTGATCAGTATCCCTTCACTTAGAATGGCTAACAGTGGACTTAGGGTCAAAGATAATCTACTTTTGCAGGCAGCAGCCAGTGAAAGTTTATTAAGGGGTACTAATAAAGATAATTTCAATACATTGTCAACTTCACTTAGTGAGATATCTAAGGGATTTGACCAAAGTTCAGATGACATAGCTTCTATACAAGGTAATCTTGATTTATTACTATCTATTTTACCAGGATTATCTATAATACAAAATAGCAGTGATTTAACAGCTAATGTAGCGGAGGTAATAGCTGTAACAGGAGAGTTAACACAAGCAATAGAACCTTTTATATCTCAAGAAATTAACCCTTTTGACACTACTAAGCAAATTACTTTGGTTGATGGAATACAGCGTATTAAAGATTTAAATCAAAAGTTAGTCCCAGCTTTAGATAAATTACATACTAATCTTGGTAAATTGCCAATTAATTTGGTGCCTGGATATAGTGGTGATGTCTTACAACAATTATACCAAGACATTCCAAAATTAAAGCAAGCTATTATCAGTTCTGATCCGTATATAGATATATTTTTAAATTTTGTAGGTAGTGATATTGTTAAAAGATATGTCTTCATATTTCAAAATAATCAAGAATTAAGAGCTACAGGAGGTTTTATTGGTAGCTTTGGTATGATGAATATTGATAGAGGAGTTGTAAAAAAACTAGATATCAAAGAGATTTATAATCCAGATGGACAGTTGTCACAAAATATTCTGGCTCCCTTGCCATTACAAGAATTAACAACTCGCTGGTATCTTAGAGATTCTAATTGGTTCGCAGATTTTCCAACTAGTGCTAAAAAAATAATTTCATTTTATGAAAAAACTGGTGGAGCTACTCCCGATGGAATTATATCACTCACTCCTACAGTGATAGAGAGATTACTTCTAATAACGGGTCCAATTACTTTGGAGGAATATGGAGTCACTATTAATTCAGATAATTTTGTCAGAATAACACAATATCAAACAGGGGTAGCTTATGATAGAGTTGAAAATAAGCCAAAGCAATTTATAGCAGATTTAGCTCCAATTTTAATTAATAAATTATTATCCTCAGATGCTAGTCAGTATCAAAAAATCTTAGAAGCTCTTAATAATTCATTTCAAGAAAAGCAAATATTATTATATTTCCTAGATCCAAATTTACAAAATATGGTAAATAAATATAATTTAGGTGGGCAGTTGTATGATGCACCCAAAGACTATTTGTCTATCGTACATAGTAATATTGGTGGCTATAAAACAGATGGAGTTATGCAGGAAAATTTGAATATATCAACCAAAATACAAGATAATGGAAAAGTTAATAATAAAGTCATAGTCAGTAGAGAACATAAAGGTGGAAATACAGAGTTTGAATGGTGGAATCAGAATAGTATTAATTATATGAGAACTTATATACCTCAAGGGTCACGAATTTTGAATGTGTCTGGATATATTGAAAAAGAAGCTAAACAGCCATTAGATGGGGTTGCTGGGTATGAGCAAGATTTAGACCTCAAAGCTATCAATGATAATTTATATCATAATGAAGATTGGGATATTGATATTTTTGAGGAAAGTGGTAAATTAGTGATAGGTGGTTGGGTACTAACTAAACCTGGAGACACAAGTCAGGTTATGATAGAATATGAATTGCCATTTGAAATCCATTCATATGATATTTACTCTTTAATTTTACAAAAACAATCAGGAACTTTAGGAATCAAGTATCAGTATAATTTAGAATTACCTAATAATAGAAAATCTGTCTGGAAACAATCATCTTTTGATTTAGAAGATACTGAAGAGGGCTATACAGTAAAAGATGGAGTATTAAGAACAGATGAATACATAGGTATACAAATTAAGTATAAAATATGAATATACAAGAAAATATCACTCTAAAAACTTTATCAACTTTCAAAATAGGAGGGAAAGCTAAATATGTAGTTTTTGCCGAGAGTAATGACGATGTTGTTTCGGCTTTGAGATTTGCACAAGAAAAAAGTCTACCAGTCGGTATTATTGGTGCTGGTTGTAATTTATTGATATCAGATGATGGTATAAATGGATTGGTTATAAAAATGAATACTAAGAATCTAGAAGTTAACAATACACATCTATTTGCCGAGGCTGGAGTTTCTTTAGCCATTCTTACAGCTTTTGGACATAAAAATCATTTAACTGGACTTGAATGGGCTCCATCGGTTCCCTCTAGTGTGGGGGGGGCAATTAGAGGGAATGCTGGTGCTTTTGGAGGCGAGACTAAAGATAGATTAAAGCAAGTTAGAGTATACAGAAATGGACAAATTAGAGATGTTGATGCTACAGACATAGGTTTTGATTATAGATATAGTGGATTTAAATCTGAGAATAATAAGGACATTATTTTAGGAGGATTATTCGAACTAGAATTTGGGGATGTAGCTGAAGGTCAGAAACAAGTCAGAGATAATATTGTAAGAAAGAATCAAAATCAGCCAGTTGGAGTGGCTTGCTCAGGTTGTATATTCAAAAACTATGAAGGAATAATCAATCCATCATTGATAGATAAATTCCCAGAATTAGAGAACTTTATTGCAAAGGGAATAATTCCAAGTGGGTATTTGATAGAAAAAGCAGGCTTAAAAGGTATTCGCTCAGGGAATATACAAGTTAGCGATAAACATGCGAATTATATGGTCAATACTGGAGATGGTAAGTTTGAGGATGTAATTAATCTGATTCAAATAGTTAAGGATAAAGTATTTCAAGAGTTTGGAGTTAATATAGAAGAAGAAGTAGTCTACTTACATAAACAAATGAAAATAATATAAAAACATTTATGATTAATTATACTCCATTCATTATTACTATAATTCTATCATATATACCTAGTTTTGCTTGGTTGGGTTTTGTTCTATCCCAAGATGTGCATCCAGAAAAATCTACAGATATAGCTAAAGCCTTTATACTAGGAAGCTTTTTAGCTGTGCCCATAGTTATATTCGCAGTCTGGGGTAGGGAAGTCTTGGATATATTATTAATCACAATACCAGAGACCTTGTCTAAATTTATTTTTGGAGCTGTAGCGGAAGAAATATTTAAAGGAGCTTTCGTTTATTGGTTTGCCATTAGTACTAGTCGATGGGATGAGCCAATAGATACTTTTGTTTATTCAGCTACTTTAGCATTAGGATTTGCGGGAATTGAAAATTTAGCCTATGTACTCAATTATTATAAAGATAATTTTGAGGCAATACAGCAACTATTAGTCTTAAGGTCATTTACATCTCTGCTTATACATATTATCTCTAGTTTCTTATTTACATATGGGCTAGTTCTATATTTTAAATATAATAATAAAATCAATGGTATTTGGCTAGCTTTAGCTGGAATTATATTTCATGGATTGTGGAATTTTGTTATAGAGGTATCTAGTAGTATTGGAGGGGGAAGTTTAATCATAGGATTTTATTTTATTATTATATGTATCCCTTTATTCATAGGTATGATTTTTACTATCAAACATTTGAGACTAAAGTCCAAATCATAAATAATATTTAGTTTTCAAACAAACCCTTGCTTTTTTTTATAATATTTGATATTATTATGTTAATGCAATAGTTTATATAACAATTCATTTAAAATTATGTCTAGTATTTTAAGAAAATTAACAGGAGCTGTAGATTTTGAAGAACAACCAGTAATAGAGGAGGACATCCAAGATGACTTGAGGAGCAGATTTTCTGATGTCTCGGACTCAGACTCAGAATCTAACTCTATAGATGAATATGTTTCTGAGACAAAGATTTCTACTCAAGCTACATTTCAAACTGATGATGAGTTAGTAGAAGGTGCGCTTACTATTGATGTTTATCAAACCGATAATGACATTGTGATTGTATCTACCATTGCTGGAGTTACTGCTAAAGATTTAGATGTATCTATCACTAATGATATGGTTACTATCTCTGGAGCAAGAAAGAATCCAGTAAAGGTAAAGCAAGAAAATTATTTCTATCAAGAATGTTATTGGGGACCATTCTCTCGTTCAGTAATTTTACCGATTGATGTAGATGCTGAGAAGTCAGCTGCTGAGCTAAAAGATGGAGTTTTAACAATTACCTTACCAAAGTCAGAAAAAGTGAAGATTAAGAAAATTCCCATCAAATAATCAAAGTAAAAAGACCTACCCTCAAAAAGTAGGTTTTTTACTTTACTATTGACTATAGTTGTAATTTGAGATATAATTATTTCAAAGCTATAAGCCAGAGACCATAAGCGGTGTTTACACAGAAGTCTTATGTAGGCAAATCAGTAGATTAATTTCTACATTTGTTATGTCTCGGCTAAAGGTCGAGCTTTTTTGTTAAATTATATAGATAATACTATTATGGCGTTAACAAAATCACGCAAAAGAGAAATGTTACAAGAGTTGCAGGATACAATTTCCGCTGCACAAGGTATGGTATTTACTGATTTTCAAGGTTCTAGTGTTTCTTCATTACAAGAGCTTAGAACTCAATTGAGAGCAGAAGGTGCTAGTTATAAAGTAGTTAAAAAAACTTTATTCAATAAAGCCTTACAAAACACAGGAGTTAATTTATCTTTGTCAGATCAATTACCAGGAAATCTTGGGGTTGTTTTTGCTAATGACCCAGTCTTTGGAGCAAAGGTAATTAGTAACTTTTCCAAATCTGCACCTAAAGGGACATTTACTTTAGTTGGCGGACTATTGGATGGGCAATATCTTGTAGCTGAGCAAGTAACCACTCTTGCCAAATTACCTTCTAAGGAACAACTACAAGCACAAGTAGTAGGAACTATTGCAGCTCCTATGACTCAATTCTTGCAGGTAACCTCAGGAGTAGCTCGTGGACTCGTAACTGTTTTATCAGCTTATAGAGACACCAAATAATTAAGTTAAGTATAATCATATGACAGAAGGATTCGTAGTACCAGAAAAATTTGAAAAGATTGTTGATGAAATCAAGAATCTTAGTGTTATTGAACTATCTGAGCTTGTAAAAGTTTTAGAAGAAGTTCTAGGTGTATCAGCTGCAGCTCCAGTAGCAGTAGGTGTAGCAGCACCAGTAGCCGGAGATGCTCCAGCTGCAGAAGAAAAATCAGCATTCGATGTTATCATTGAAGATGCTGGAAGTTCTAAAATTCAAGTAATCAAAGTAGTAAAAGAAGCTACCGGACTTGGATTAAAAGAAGCTAAAGACATTGTAGATGGAGCTCCTAAAGCTGTTAAAGAAGGAGTTTCAAAAGCAGATGCTGATGAACTTAAGACCAAGTTACAAGAAGCAGGAGCAACAGTTGTAGTTAAATAACTTATAGCTTTACTCTATATCGCAAAAGCCCTCATTCAACTGAGGGTTTTTGTTTTGCTTTAAAATATGCTATAATACTCCTAATTAATTTATAAATTATAATGATTTTAGTGTTGCAATTTAGAACTGATCAGTCAGGTTGGCATGAAGTAAAATGTATTTATGATTCTGTAGACAAAAATTACAATGATTTTCTTTTTATGAATCTAATGTCAAATTTTATTACCACAGAAATGATTTTAGATAAATTAAATGTAGTACAAGGAGTTATTCTAGGTGGCTTAGGAGAGGGGGGATATGAAGATAATGAGCCACATAAAGTACAAAATTTACAATATATGTTGAATAAAATAAATCCTATTATTAAGCACATAGAATCTAAATCTATTCCAACTTTAGGTATTTGTTTTGGACATCAAGTTTTAGCCGATTTATTAGGAGGTAAAGTGGTAACTGATTCTAATATGGCAGAATCAGGAATTGCCAAAATTACATTAACACCAGAAGGTAAGAAAGATAATATCCTACAATCTTTGCCAGAATCCTTTTATGGTGTCGTTAGTCATAAATCTTCAGTTATAAAATTACCACAAGGAGCAGAACTATTAGCTTATTCAGCTAAGTGTCCTATACAGGGATTTAGATATAAATCTAATATCTATGGATTCCAATTGCATCCGGAGTTAAACTTGCAAGATTATCGATCTAGAATGCAGCTATATCCAGAGTATACCAAACATAAATTAGATTTCATTGATGACCAAGAAGTTCTAGCTAATCAAATTCTTATTAACTTTATTAAAACACTATGAAAAAAGGAGTATATTTAGGTATAGATGCTGAATTTACAGGACAGCATCCTCATAAAAATGCTTTGATTGAGCTAGCAATGATTGTACTAGATAAGGATCTAAAAGAAATTGCCCATTATCAGACTTTGGTTCAAGTTCCTGAGGGCTTTGAGATTACTGATGAAGCAATGCGGATTAATAAATTAGATTTAGACAAAGTAGAGGCTGAGGGAGTCTCTTATGATAAATTAGTACAGCAAATCACCAAATTTGTAAAAAAACATTTTGAAAATAAACCCATTCTATTTGCTCACTTTATCACAATGGATTTTGCTTATCTTAATTATATTTTTGGTAGTGTAGATAAAGATAATTTATTTTGGAAGGAGATAATAGGGCATAATGTAATTGATACTAAAGTCCTATCTAATACTATTAACTTATTACAAGTGAACAAGGGCAAAGAACCAATATTTAAATCAACTTCTTTATCCAACCCTGGAGGGCTGACAGATACTTTGGGCATTACAGATTATGAAGCTCATACAGCTCTTGGTGATATTAGGGCTACTAAAGAGGTTATGGTCAAATTATTGGCTATTTTGGATACAGTGTAGTATAATGTAACTATAAATTAACTTTCAATACTATGGCTTATATAGAAAAATCTTTCAATATACCTAATAATACGGGACTATCTGAGACACAGATTCAGTTGCATCTTGGCCTATATGCTGGATATGTCAAGAATACTAATATTTTATTAGATAAAATCAATGCTCTTAAAAATGGAGAAGATGCAGTGGTTGTATCAGAATTGCAAAGACGACTAGGTTTTGAATTCGATGGAATGAGATTACACGAATATTATTTTTCCCAATTATCTGAAGGTGCTCAGGCTGTGGATAATAATTCTAAATTAGGACAATTAATTATAACTCAATTTGGGTCTTTGGATAATTATATGGCTGATTTGAAGAGAATTGCCAGCACCAGAGGAATAGGTTGGGTTATTACCTATTATGATGCTGAGAATAATACTCTTATCAATGCTTGGGTGGCTGATCATGAACTTGGACATTTAGCTGGGTTACCAATTGTATTCGTAATTGATTTATGGGAACATGCCTTTATGGTAGATTATGCTCCATCTACCAAGGCTGATTATGTATCCACTTATCTATCAGCTATTAACTGGGAAGTTGTAGCAAAAAGAATATAAACTAAAAATTTTAGTAGATTATGAACACTAATCCACTGATAGATTTAGGTTTTAATACTCCAGAAGGTTTTATACCTTTTGGAGAAATCCAAAATTCTCATTATATTGAGGCTATTCAACATCATATAGAAATTGCTAAAAATAGAATTAAGGCTATTGAAGAATTATCAGCTCCAAATTTTGAGAATACAATTGAGGCTTTGGAATATGCTACCTATGAGGTGCAGTATATACACCTTATGGCTTTGAATTTGAATTTAGCTGATACTAATCCAGAATTACAGGAAGTATTTTTAGAATTAGGAGAAATTATTACCAACTTTTGGAATGATATTTCTCTCAATGCTAAACTTTTCTTACAAGTCAAGCAAGTCTATCAGAAAAAGGAGAATCTAAATTTATCCACTCCTGAGCAAAAAACTTTATTAGAGGAGACTTATTCATTTTTTACCAGAAACGGAGCTTTATTAGAAGATGATCAAAAGCAAAAGTTACGAAAAATTGATCTACAATTATCTAATTTGTCGCAAAAATTTGGACAAAATATCTTAGCAGAGAATAATAATTATAAATTAGTAATTACAGATAAGTCAGATTTGGCAGGAATTCCTGAGTCAATTATCACTCAATATCAGAGCAAAGATAATCCTAATGAGTGGATAGTAGATTTATCCTACCCTTCCTATATTCCTTTTATGCAATATGCTCAGAATAGAAGCTTGAGGAAAGAATTATACCTAGCCTATAATACCAGAGGAGCTCAAGGGAATGAATATGATAATAGAGAAATTTTAAAACAAATTGCTACTCTAAGGAAAGAAAGAGCTCAATTATTAGGTTATGAGACACATGCTGACTATGTCTTAGAAAAAAGAATGCTACAACACCCAAGTAAAGTAGAAGCTTTATTAGATCAATTATTGAAGAAAGCAATCGATCAGGCTAAGTTAGAAATCTCTGATGTAAATGAATTTGCAAGTTCTGAAATAGATGAGCTAAGAGCTTATGATTATGCCTATTATGCCGATAAGATCAAACAAACCAAATATCAATTTGATGAGGAGAGAATTAGACAATATTTCCCATTGAGTCAAGTCTTGCAGGGATTATTCAATATAGCTAAAGAGTTATACGGGCTACAATTTATATTGAGACCAGATATTCCTGGTTATAATTCTGAAGTCGAAGTTTATGAAGTGCAAGAAGCTAATGGTGAGCATATTGGGATACTTTATCTTGACTTTTATCCAAGAGCTGGTAAATCATCTGGAGCCTGGATGACAGAATTTAGATTAGCTCATATTAGGGATAACAAAACTTATACTCCATATATATCACTAGTACTCAATTTCACTAGACCACAAAGAGAGGTTCCCTCTTTATTGACTATAAATGAAGTTTTGACTTTATTTCATGAATTTGGACATGGATTGCATGGACTTCTAGGTAAGGGGAGGTATTCATCTCTTAATGGAACTAATGTTTACAGAGACTTTGTGGAATTACCATCACAATTGATGGAGAACTGGGTATATGAGCCTGAGATATTAGCTATTATAGCTAAGCATTGGCAAACAGGCGAGCCTCTATCAAGTCAGGATATAAAGATTATTCAAGCTGTATCATCATTTCATGAAG
The DNA here is from genome assembly GCA_041164045.1 of Candidatus Parcubacteria bacterium. GTDB lineage: Bacteria > Patescibacteriota > Minisyncoccia > SW-4-49-11 > SW-4-49-11 > CALRBF01. The sequence continues at coordinate 3,453 of JBEAQD010000023.1, read as the reverse complement.
CGGCAGCTACTGTGAGACAAATTAGATTTGGTAAATTAGATTTAGCTTGGCATTATAATACTAGAGAATTTAGTCCATTGGATGTGAATGCTCTGGAAGATGAAATCAATCAAAGCACAGCTCTATTCCCAGCTGAAGATGGAGTTTTGATTAGCTCGGCTTTTAGTCATATTTTTGATGGGGGATATTCAGCTGGATATTATAGCTATAAATATTCCGAATTATTAGATGCCGATGCCTTTGAATATTTCTTATCTCAAGGTAAAGTCTTAGATTCTAACATAGGAGCAAAATTCAGAGAACATATATTATCCAAAGGCGGATCCGAACATCCAATGACCTTATATAAAAGATTTCGAGGTCAAGAACCAAGTATGGATGCTCTCTTAAGACGATTAGCTAAGTCAACTAAGTAGGTAAATTAAAACTTTGCCTCTCATACATTGTTTAGGAAGGGGTGACCTTTCAGTCACCCGAACCTATTATTTTGTCTCCCTTAGGAGGGAGTCCCCGAAATAGACTGAAGGTCTGTGAAAGGAGAAGTAATCCCCCTAAGTAGGAAGTCAGCGAGGAGCTATGGCTCCGAGTGTCGGAAACCTGAGGTGTCCGAGACGGGGTTTTAGGGGGATTAGTGGAAATGGTGAGTTTTCCCGTGGAGGAAGGTTGGGAAACCGTGAGGTTTAACAGGAGCAAATCACATTTGCGACGGTGGAGGGTGGATAGATTATAAACTAAATTATAGTTTATAATAGTATTATATTTGCAATCATATTTTACTAACTATCCATCTCCGGCACTTTGTGCCACCTCCTCCAAAGGAGGACTTTATTAAGGTGTAAACTATCCGTTTCTACCTCAACACAGCAAAATATAATAATACTCCCCACAATCCAAACCACAAGGCTAAGCTAATAGCCCAAGTATTAAAGGATTTAATGGGGAATTTGATAAATCCTTGTCTGCGATTAAGGTCAACCAAAGTAGCAGAAGCAAGAGTGGCTGATACACAAGATAAAATACACCAAGGACAAACCGCTCCAATTTCAAAAAAGGCAAGATATGTCCAAATATACGATATTATTACCGCTGGTATGGTGATTGACAGAGCAATTAGCATAAAAGCTTTGGATAATTTTTTATGAGTAAGTAAATATAATACAGTCAACCAAGCCATAGGCCAGCCCATCAATCCAAGCCAAGAATTCGGAAAGCCAAACATAGTGGCATATTGACTATTCATTACCTTCCCACAGTCAATCCAGGCATTTATACTACAACCAGGAGTATAAAGAGGATTATTAAGAATCATAAACTTTTCATAACTAATTGTAAAAGCCGCCCAAAAACCGGTTATTGCAAATAGTAATAGGATTATAGTATGAGGGTAATTATTTTTTAGATTAGCTATAATATTTTTCACAATAGTATGTTATTTAGATATATTTCTATTATAGCCTATAGTATTGTTTATAACAAGACAAAAGCTTGAAAAAAAGTTGTTTTAATGCTATAATTAATAACATTATTATTGATAAACAAGTATAATTTATGAAAATTACGAAAAAAGATTTACCTAAGTCACAGGTAGAGTTTACCATACAGATTGAACAGGCCGAGATGGTAAAATATATTGACCAGACAACAGCTAGATTGGCTAAGAAAATTACTGTTCCTGGATTTAGAAAGGGTGAAGCTCCCAAAGAGTTAGTAGCTAAGCAAATTCATCCCACTGATTTATTGAATGAAACATTTGAATATGCTATCAATGATTCTTATAAAAAAGCAATTGAGCAAGAAAATATATCTCCATTAGCTAGTCCAGAGATCAAATTATCAGAAGAAGCTTCTCAAGATAATCTAGAATATACCGCTATTATTAGTATAATGCCAGAGATAAAATTACCGGATTATAAAAAATTAGTAGCTAAAATCACTAAAGAAGACGAAGATATTACTGACAAAGATGTAGAAGAAGCCAAAAAATATTTGCAAAAATCTCGTGGTACTCAGAATATAGTAGATCGAGCAGCTCAAAAAGGAGATACTGTCAGTCTAGATTATTTCTTGACAGTAGATAAAAAAGAGTTTGATAAATCTGAGAAAATGCCAGTGGAGATCGGAGCTGATAAATTCATACCTGGTTTTGAAGATGAGGTAATTGGACTTAAGGCTGGAGATAAAAAAGAATTTGATATCAAATTCCCAGATGAGTATCATAATAAGGATATAGCTGGTAAAATGGGACATTTTGCCATTACAGTTAATGATGTGCAAGAAGTTGTTCTCCCAGATTGGAATGATGATTTTGCCAAAGTTTTAAGTAATGGGGAGAAAACTATTGCTGACTTGGAAGCTAGCTTAAAAGAAGGTCTTATTGCTGAGAGAAAAAATGAAATCCAGACTAATTATACCCAGGCTGTAGTAGATGCAATATTAGCTAAAATTAAAGTAGAATTACCAGATGTTTTGGTAATCTCAGAGAGAGATAAGTTAATTCAGGAGATGGAGCAGAGAGCTTTATATTCAGGACATACTCTTGATGATGCTCTTGCTCAGGCTGGTAAAACTAGAGAAAAGTTACTAGAAGAGGCAATACCACAAGCTGAATCTAGAGTAAAATTAATGTTATTGCTAAGAGCTATTGCCGAGGAACAGAATTTCGAAGTAGATGAGAAAGAGGTAAAGCATAGAATTCATCATATTTTGGAGAGATATTCTGATAAGGATAAGAAAAATATTGATATGGAGAGATTGAATCTTATAGTTAAATCTGAAATCACAGATAAGATGGCTTTGGATTATCTTGGTAATTTGTAATTTTAGAATAAAGTACTAGTACGGTAGAAAGGAAGACAGTTGATTCAAGCTTTTTGTCTCCCTTTGGAGGAAGTCCCCGTAGGAGGAAGGTGGATTAAACTTTGTAAATTTTATTTTTCTCCTCCTTCGGAGGGGGAATCCTGAAAGGTAGACTGAAAGTCTGAGAAAGGGGGGCAGAAGATAAAAAAGACAAAAACTGAAATACGGTCGACTGAAATGTCGCCCCTACGAATAGAAGATGGCATAACTCGCAACTTATCTACTATTTAGCAATCTAGTACAACATTTATTTTACAAATAGTCAAATATTGTATATAATATAAAAACAGTAAGCGCGTATAGCTCAGTTGGTTAGAGCGCATCCTTGACGTGGATGAGGTCAATGGTTCGAATCCATTTATGCGCACTATGAAAAATATAATACCAAATCTTAGTCTATCTATTCAGATAGGTTTATTAATTGGAGCTTTGATAGGCTCTTTTTTTGTTTTACAATCTGTTTGGGTAATAGCTACTATGCCTTTTATAATTGTCATATATTGGCTATATAGGGATATTAGATTATTAATGTTAATTTCCTTTACGGTTTCTATGATTGTCTTTGGCTACTATATCAATCATATTATTGCTCATTAT
>JBEAQD010000022.1:0-25882 GCA_041164045.1 Candidatus Parcubacteria bacterium | reverse complement strand
CAAATGGAGCTACTAGTAATTTAAATTTGACACAAAATTTAAGTTATGTAGGACTAGATTTTGGAAGATATAGTCCATGGATAGAAGTAACAAAATCTGGAGGAGATAATAGAACAACGGGCAAGAAGAGTTGTGGAACCATCACTAACTTTGGAAGTAGCACCATTAGAGAAGTTAATCCATAGATACTTTATCTGATAAAATTAAACTTCACAAATTAGCACAAGGTAGTGTTATAACTAATACTACCTTATCTGGTTTTAGGTTGACTTACTTTGATGACTTACAAAAAACTATGTACTAAAAAATAAAGTTAATTATTATATAAAAAATGGAGCTATTATATATGATAATAATCCTAACAAGGTAATTGTAAAACCAATAGATAAACCTACTTTCTTGATGATTTTTTTAGCTTTGAACTTCTTATTCATATTCTTAATAAAGTTATTTGAAATTTTATAAGATATAGTGTATAATACATTCATAAGTATAATTATGTCAAGTTAGATCTATATGAAAAAGGAAACATTATCATTATTAGTTGAGAGAAGAGAACAAGTTGGTAGCAAAAAAACAGCTATTCTAAGAGCTAAAGGTGTAGTTCCAGGAGTTTTGTATGGTAGTGGTTTAGGACAGGATAAACCAGAGTTGATTCAAGTTGATTCTTTGGAGCTTACCAAATTATTGTCTGAAATTGAGGAATCTACCTTGGTAAATGTGGTTTTGGAGAATAAAACTTATACTACTTTGGTTAAGGATATACAAAAAAATCCTCTTAAATCAGAAATCCTATCTGTAGACTTTTTTGCCCCTGACCTTAATGAAGAAGTTGAGACTCCAGTAGTTCTTGAATTTGAAGGAACTTCTCAATCAGAAAAAGCAGGGAATACTTTGATTAAAATTCATCAAGAAATTGAAGTTAAGGCATTACCTAAGGACCTACCTGAGCGCATTGTAGTTGATTTAACCAAACTTGAAACTATTGATGATGTAATTAGAGTAAGTGATTTAGAATTACCAGAAGGAGTAGAAGCTCTCTTGGATGCTGATGAGTTGATAGCTATTACAGAAGAACCTCAGGCAGAAGAAGAGCCAGAATTGACCAAAGAAGAATTAGATGCTCTAGAGAGATCTCAGACTGATAAAAATGCTAAAGACCAGAAAGACGAATAAGCCTTAATCTCATAAATATGAATCAAAAAAATCAAAAAAAACTAATAAGAAAAATAAAATCTTTAGTAAGTATCTTTATTTTAGTTTTATCCTTAATATCTTATCCAGTTAATATTCTATTAGCTAATTCTAAACTAGAGGAAACTAGAAAGAATCTAGACCAAGAACTAGTTAAAATTAAAGATTTAACAGAGACTAAAAAAGAAGCTGATATTCAGGTCAGAACATTAGCAAAGGAGATAGATACTTTAGATAATGAGATTAATTCTGCTCAAAAGAACTTAGATATTACTAATAAAGATATTGAATTAATTAAAGCGGAATTGAGTGAGACTAGATCTTATATTGCTATCTTGGAGCAAACTATTATAGCTCAAAAAGCTTTGATTAAAGAGTATATTAGTAGTCTTTATGTCCAAAAAGATGTGTCTTTATTCGAAGTAGTGTTATCTCAAAATCAATTATCTGATTTATTAGGTTCTGTTCAGAAGACTGGAGTTATGCAAGATTCGATTACTGAATCTATTACCCTTATTACAGCTAAGGAAAAAGAAATTGTAGCTGAAAAACAGCATCTCTTTGATAAAGAGGAAGAATTAATGGCTCTCAAACAGTCTCAAGAACAGCAAAAGAGTTTATTAGAGCAAACCCAGGAAGACAAAGAGACTTTATTAGCTCAAACTAAAGGACAACAGTCAGAGTATGAAGCTTTACTAAAAGAATCCTTTGCTACTAAACAAAATCTACTTAATAGTATTAGAGTTCTAAATGGAGCTGATGGTAGACCAGGGGCAATCTCTCTTGAGGAGGCATATGCTCTTGCAGTAAGAAATGCAGCACGATTTGGCAATAAAATACGACCTGAATATATGGTGGGTATTCTGAAAGTCGAATCTGGATTAGGAGCAAATGTAGGTAGATCTTTTTATAAAGATTCTTTGAGTGGATGCGCTACGAGACCAGGAAATAATACAAAAATAAACTATCAAAAAGAAGAAGAAACATTTGAACGAATTATTCGTGATTTGGGGTTGCCTCTAACTCAACCTGTATCAGGATGTCCATTCCCTAATTATCCAAGAGGTACAGGGGGTGCCATGGGGCCGGCTCAATTTATGCCAACTACTTGGGCCGGATATGAAACTAGACTGAGACAATTAAAAGGAGGTCCAGTAAGTCCATGGAATATTGAAGATGCTATGTTAGCAATGGGATTAAAATTATTAGGTAAAAGTGAACAATCTATTGCTGGTAATGAAGAATTGGAGAGAAGAGCTGCTTTATGTTATCTCGGAGGATGTAATGTCAAGAATATGTGGTATGCTGATAAAATTTTGAATGAAGCTGCCCGTACAAAAGAATTATTAGGTAAATAAAAAGCTCTCCTTACTCTAAACAGGATAAGGAGAGTGATTAAATTGTATATTATCTTTTTGATATTGATTATAGTGACGGCACTAGATGAGTATATTTACTCCAAGCTTGAATTTCTTTTTCAGATAAGTTCTTAGCTTTTTCTACTGTTTCTGCTAAATCACTGATTTCAAATTCTAATTCTTGAGATAAATTTAGATGATGCTTATAGTACTTGTTCTTTAAGACTGTCTCAGCATATATCTTTTGCTCTTTCGATAGAGTAATTTCTTTATCTTTGGAGTACTCAGCTACGGCTTTACGAGCTAAATGTGTGACTCCATCTCCAGCATTAGCTTTGATAGTAATCTTAGTCTCAGATTTTTGAATATCAGTGTTATCTGGTGCTACTTCTTCATATTTTTCATCATCATTCGCTTCTGTTTTTTCCCCTTCATTTTTGATCTCTTCTACCTTTTCCTCTACACTCTTATCTTCAGTATCTCTATTAAAGGCATATACACCACTCACTATCAAAAAGACTATTAAGATAATAGAGATAATATTTTTAGCCCAAAAACCTTGTTCTTCTTCTGTCTGCTCTTCTGTTATTTTCTTTTCTTCACTCACTTCTATTCACCTCCTTTCTTGATTATTTAGTTAAATTAATTTTCAATGAGAATATGTCTGTCTAAACCTTGCAAATCTTTATAAATTGAAATATTAGATCTGGGGAGTATAGATTGCACATATGACTTTAGTGGTCTTGTTTGTTCTGGATTTATTTCTAATATTATATCGGGATATAATGTAAAACGACTCTTTATTTCCTGTAATAACCTTATATAATGCTCTAGCCCATTATTAGGAGAGTATAGAGCTATATCAGGTTCAGCTAGAATAGAGTCGTCTTGATATTGATTTTGATTCAAATAGGGTAGGTTTGCAATTATGATATCAGGTTTTTTGTATTGTGTTGAGAAAGGGGTTAAGAGGTCTCCTTCCAACCAAACAATATTATCTTGCTTACCTGTTAATATTATATCATTATTTTTTGCAATCTGTAAGGCTTGTGGCGAAATATCACTAGCAATTATTTTTGAATCAGGTATCTTAAATTTTAATGTAATAGCTATACACCCGCTTCCAGTACCAATTTCCCAGATTGTAGGTTTAGTATTATGAGAATAAATATTTTTTGTAATATCAATTATAGCTTCAGTTTCTGGTCTAGGTATAAGTACATCTTTAGTAACTATAAATTTCCTGCCATAAAATTCTTTATATCCTATAATATAGGCAATAGGAGTATGCTCTAGACGGTCCTGTACACATTTATTGATGGCTAACACCTCTGATTCTGATAAAATATAATCTTCCTGCAATATCATATCTAATTTAGTCAGTCCCAAAATATATTCCAAAATTAAAGTGGAGTCCAAATCAGGAGTAGAGGATTGAGCTTTTAGAGCATTCTTAATTTGTAGGTTGATTTCTTTTATAGTCATCAAAGGCTTCTAAAATAGGAGTAAAGTCTCCTAATAATACGGCTTCAATATTAGAAAAATTTTGTTTAATTCTATGGTCAGTAATTCTATCTTGAGGAAAATTATATGTACGAATTTTCTCAGATCTATCTCCAGTTCCAATTTGGTCTTTACGAAAAGCTGCTTCTTTTTCGAATTGCTCTTGTCGCATCTGGTCTAAAATTCTAGTTCGTAGAATTTTCATAGCTTTATCTTTATTTTTTAGTTGTGATTTTTCATCCTGACAAGAAACCACTATATTAGTCGGAATATGGGTTATTCTTACTGCTGAATCGGTGGTATTAACACTTTGTCCTCCTGGACCACTAGAGCGAAAAACATCAATTTTCAAATCATTTGGATTAATCTCAATATCTACTTCTTTGGCAACAGGTAATACAGCTACTGTAATTGTTGAAGTATGTACTCGGCCAGCTTTTTCGGTTTTAGGAACTCTCTGAACTCTATGCACTCCACTTTCATATTGAAGATACTTATAAACCTCATTCCCTCTAGCCTCTACAATTACTTCTTTTAATCCTCCGACAGAATTCTCAGAAATAGATAGAATTTCAGTTTTAGCTCCGTTTTTTTGTAAAAAGTTTATATAAGCTTTGAATAGCTCTAAGGCAAATAATCCAGCTTCATCACCTCCAGCTCCAGCTCTTAGTTCAATAATAATTTCATCCGCAAAAGTTTCTTTTGGGGTAATTAAATCTATCCAAATAGCTTGTTTTTGCTCAAGTTCTGATTGTAGCCGAGTTAATTCTTCTTCAGCCATTTCTTTCATTTCAGAGTCTTGCAATAGAACTTCAGCTTCTGAGATTTGAGATTTTATATTCTCAATGGATTCTAATAATTCAATTTTATTTCCAATTTCTGTGTGTTGTTTTGAAATACTACCAAAATCTGGGCTACTAAATATCTTAGGATCAGACATTTGTGAAGATAGCTCAGCATATTCTTTTTGTAAATCTACTAAAGAATTACTCATATTTTATCTTTAGTATAAAAAGTTTTATTTACTAGATAATTGTTCTTTTTTCTCTAATTTAGCTCGGAATTTTTCTACTCTACCAGCAGTATCAACAAGGGTTCTTTTACCAGTATAAAAAGGGTGACACTTAGAACAAACTTCTACGGATCCAATTTCTCTAATAGCTCCAATAGTAAACTCTGTAGAGCATGAAATACATTTTACAGTGGTGTAAGAATATTGAGGATGAATTCCAGATTTCATAATAATTAGATTAAAGTAAATGATTATTAAAATTAATTTTAGCATAAATTTGGTATAAAGTCAATGTATTGTATGAGATGATTACATAAATTGAATAAGATGAAAAGCATCCCAGACAAGTTGTGACTTTTGTAGGTGATATATGAAAATAGTTTATATAGTTATAAAAAAGAGCCCTTAATTTTGTCCCCCTTCGGAGGGGGTGGCCTGAAAGACGGAGGTGTATAAAACACAAGCTAGAACTCAATCCACCTCCGGCACTCCGTGCCACCTCCTTCAAAGGAGGACAATTACTATACAATTTACTGTTATTAGTCTAGTAATGTATATAATCCCTTTTGTCGACAATTACCTCATCTCATACATATATTTTACTATATTGTATTTTTATGTTATTATTCAATTACGATATAATATAAAATTACTATAATGAATTCTAATCTCACTCTTAGTGAAATCCTATCTAAAATACAAAGAAAATTCAATACTATTGTTATTATTACATTATTGTTTACTTTGATTGGCTTGGGGATAACTCTTATTCTGCCAAAGCAATATAAGGCGGAGTCTCAATTAGTTGTATTACAAAAGGCTAACCCCAATATTGATTCCTATACTGCTCAAAGATCCATTGATTCTAATGTTAACTTGCTTATAGATTTGGTGTATACTGATGTTTTTTTTAATAACTTTATTACAGAAAATATAGAAATAAAAAATTTATTCCCAGATAATCTTAGAGATAGAAGAACATTATTTGCTAGGAATATTCTTGTAAGATCTAGGGGTACAGGATTTATCTCTGTTGATACATATGATAAATCATCTGAATTAGCTTTAAATATGAATAAAGTAGTAGTCAATAAATTAACACAACAAGCCAAATCTCTATTGGGTGATACAGCTAATATACAAGTAGTTAATCAGCCAGCTTTGTATGAAGGAGTTGGTAGACCAAATATTCTGATAAATCTCTTTGGTTCAGCTATATTAGGATTTGTAGTATCTATTGGATATGTTGTAAGTCGACGGGATCAAGCTATTATCTATGACTTTGGGATTGACGATATAGCCTCCCCACCTATTCCAGATGATGTTGAAATAGCGCAAAACCCCATACTAGACTCAGAAAACACTCCAAGCATCACCCCAGACACAGAATATGATTCACAAAAATTTTAGCTTTTTATTGCTTTTGGGGGGAGGTTTAGGATTTTTAGCCTTATTTATAAATAGTGATATTTATACCTTTATTTTATTATCAGTTTTGATATTGGGTCTGGTTTTATTGAGAGTATCTATCAATCTTTTATTTTATTTTTTGATTTTGATTAGACCTTCTTTAGATATTTTGGGTAATTATAGTATTGTCATTTCCCCAGATTTACCGTCTATCAATATCGCAGGTATAGTAGCTATAATATCTATTTTGGTTAGCTTTATAATTATATATAGGTCTAAAATATCAATATTATCTATCCCTTTAAGCTTTATATTTATACTATTATTTTTAATTTATATAATATTTACAATCATTTCTACTTATCCAGTAGCTTCAATCAATGAGCTGATAAGAGTACTATCTTTCTTGATAATGTATTTTACCGGGTATGTTTTGATACAATCTAAAGATGAGTTTATTAATTTTTTCAAAGTAATTACTATATCCTCAATTATTCCAGCTATTGTTGGGTATATTCAATTATTTAATAGGGCCGGATTATATACTAATCCAGGATTTGAGAATCGTATTGCAGGAACTTTTGGACATCCCAATGTATTGGGTTATTTTTTATTGATTATTCTAGTCCTGATGATTTATTTGTTTTTTGAGAAAAATATTATCAAAAATCCAATTTCAAAATATATTTTTAGTATATATGGAGCTTTATTAGCTATACTTTTAATAGCTACTTATACTAGAGGAGCTTGGATAGGATTATTTATCCTATTAGCTGGAGTTAGTTTGATAAAATTTCCTAGAAAAACTTTAATCTATACGTCTATTATAATTCCAATAGTAGGAATTTTTATGTCTATATATTTTTGGATGCAACAAACAATCTGGTATGAATTAACTCCAATAGAAGATATTCCAGTTATATCAAGGATAGTTGGGTTGTTCAGTGGAGATCCTAGCGATTCAATTATCTGGCGACAAGTTATGTGGTCGGATATGTATAATAAGGCTCTCACTAGACCTATAATAGGCTTTGGTACTGGTACTATTGAAATCATTGTAGAGGAGGTTAGGGGAGTAGCTTTGGGAGCTTTGGAAGTACATAATGATTATATTAGAATTTTTGTTGAGCTGGGTATTATAGGTTTGATAACTTATATTTTATTTATTTTATCTATTTTGTATAGTTTAATTATAAGAATTAAATCTCGTCAAGATACATTATTTTTAGTTATGAGTTTTATTGTATTAGCTATATATTTATCTAGTATATGGGATAACTTATTAAGACAAACAGCGGTAATGTGGATGTTTTTTGCCATATTGGGGGCGGTTTTCAAATATCACTCTATTCGTTCACAACAATCTCCAGAATTTCCTGCCACTGAGGTTTAATTTTATTTAATTCAAACTCAATAATTCTTGTTTTAGATTCTTGTATATAATTGTCTCTTAAATTTTCATTATTTAATAATAAATTGATAGCTTCAACTAAATACATTTCAGATTGAGATAAAATTTGTGTATTTTTTTTAGGTAATCTGTTATTATCAACAGGGATTAATATCCCATATTCAGCTTGCTCTAGAGATTCAGTTTTATAAGTAATATCAGTTGTAGGAGCTAATAATTCTCGTGGACCAGAATCTGAATCAGAAGCAATGACAGGAGTGCCAATGATTAAGCTTTCAACAAGTACATTGGGAAGCCCTTCAAAATGAGATGGTAGAATCAGTATTTTGGACTTCGCAATAAATTGAAAAGGGTTATCTTGAAAGCCTAAAAAGTAAATATCATAATCATTGGAGAATTTTTGATTCTGATCCCAGCTATTATAAACTTTGAGATTCAAATTATGAGCTAATTCCAGATGATAGTCTCGAAGTGGTCCATCTCCTAAAATTATATATTTTAGTTTCAGATTAGATTTTTTGATTTCTCTAAAGGCAAGTATACTATGCCATAAACCTTTTTGATTAGATAATCTACCAATAGAAATAATAGTTTCATTATCAAAAATTTCTTTATATTTTGAAATTTCTAAATTAGATTTTTTTTGAATTTCCTGTATGTCAAAAGGATTAAGAATAACTTTTATTTTAGCTTTTGGTAGGCCTAAGTGTATTAAATCATTAGCAATACCCTTAGAGACAGCAATAATTCTATTATGAAAAGGTTCTAAAATCTGAACTAAAAATTTATAAGCTATACGACTGAGAGAAATATTATCAGTTTTATAAGTAGAGGTTAGATGAGAGTGAATTACTCCAATAGTTTTGTGTCTTGCAATAAATTTAGCTAGAATATTAACAAAATCAGCTCTCTCTAAATGACTTATACAGAGTTTAATATTATTATCTTTAATATATTTAGCTAATTTGAAAGGTAAGGTAGGGGCTAGGAGAAGTTTTTGGAGTTTAGATCCTCGCCCTTGACTAGAGCTAAGAAAATGAATAGATAAATTATCTGGGATAATATAAGATTCTTGATGTTCCAAAGCTATGATATGAACATCATAATCCATAGCTTTAAACATCTGAGCTTGCACCAGAGCTACTTTTTGAGCCCCTCCACCCTCAAAGTTAGTAATTAGAATAGCAATTGATTCTTTCATATACATATATTATAAACTATTTATTGATTATTGACAAAATCTATATTTTATGCTAGTTTTGGAGTGTTGTCTACCCTTGGAGGGGTATGTACACTTTCAAGATCTTGATGGGGTATCTTGCCCTCATCTTCACCGCCATCCCCGCGATGGCACAAGGGAGGACTTACACCCTCCCCGCACCTTCAGGAGTCCCTGATGGGTCCCGTCTTGTCCTCTTTGGACAGGGCTGGAAGGGAGAGAATTCCCCTGAGAACCCTGTTGTCCGTGGAGGTCGCGTCACCATCCGTGGTGACATTGGAGCCTCTTCCATTTTCGGAAATTTCATCCTCCCAGATGGAAATTGGTTTCAGGTGGAAAAGCTCTCTGGAGTTCCCAAGGGTTGGGCAGCTCGTATCATTGCGGGTGACTGTAAAGGGGACGCTCTCGCCTGCGATGGCGTGGAGGCCTTCCTTGACCAAGATACTTTCGCCCTTGTAGCCCCGATTACTACAAATGGAGCCAATAGCTCTTTTACGGTTTCGGTGCAAGGCGGGCAAGCCTGCCTTCAACTTCCCTCGAGGTTGAACTCCATCTCCTTCTCGGGAGCGAGGGGCAGTCGGTCAGTAGTTGGCCTTGCCACTGGCGGTCCCAAGGGGCTCGTCAATGTGGGGCGACTCCTCCGTGAAACCATCCCCGTCGGAGTGGTGGATGGGGGGCAAGGATCTGCCCAAGTGGTTGCCCTCACCAAGGTGGGCGGCAATCGCTGGTGCCTCCCCGTTCAACGTGGGCAAATCTTCCAATTCGCCTATCGGGCGAATGGAGGAGGCATTCAGGCCTGGAGTACCGTCGGAGCTGCAAGGCTCCGTGGTCCCGTTCGTAAATTGGACGGCAATGCGCCCCGCCCAGTGGGGCCCTACGCCTACCAGGCTCAGTGACACCACTCGTCACAAATTCGCCGCTAGCACCCTGTGCTGGCGGCTTTTTTCTTTGACTTGATATTTATAATAATATATGTTATGCTAAAATAGCAATATAGGAGGTTTCCTCTCATGCAAAGGCTCATTTCTTCTTTGGCAACAGCTTTGCTGATTCTTCCCAGTACCGTCCAGGCTCAACAGCAATTTGGAGGAGGATATTATCGACCCCATCACAATAGTTTGCAGCAGAATCAGTTTGGTGGTGGGGATACTGTCATTTATGAAGGACGAGTTTTGACTAATAATCTCCCTCCTGGTGAAAATACTTGTTATTGGGTTAAGAGTTTAGGACTTCCCTGTGAATATTTTTATGAGCAACGTAACTCCACTGGATATACTACTCATTATGTGGGTCGTCCACGTCCAAGATGGGATGGACATAACTATCCCTTGCCCCAGCAAAATCCAGGTTGGAGACATAATCAACATTGGAGACAATCTTCTTGGAACAGTGGAGGCTGTATATATAAGGATAGGAACTTGTTTATTCGTATTCCTTGCTGAGTACAAGGTTCTCAATCAAACCGGTAGCTATAGCTGCCGGTATTTTTTTACTTTTAACTCTTGACAAAATGTATAAAATATGCTACAGTCGCTGAGTTGTTTATGGGAATAAACCCATGAATCCTTTTTTCAAATTCGCCAGCGCTTTGCTGGCTTCCACCCTCGCCGTGGCTCCCACCATGGCAAGGCCACTGAGCCAGTCCCCCGGGTCTTTCGACCTAGCCCAGCAGGAACCCACCGTGGCTCCTGTATCCACACTCTCAATCGGAGGGCTCCCCCCTGACTTCATCCGCCTCCGGTTCATCGGAGGGCGAACGCTGGAGGTGTCCAACCCCTCCCGTGCCGTTGGTGGCAAACCTCATGAGGTGGTGGCTGTCGAGAGGGGGATGGCTCCCCCTCCATGCCAAGCGTGGAGGCCCATTGCCCCCCCCCAGGGTTTCGGCTTCGCTGCTGAAATCACCGAGACCTGCGGCCGCTGAGCCCAAGAGGCTCAGTACAACCACCCAACAATCACCCCCCTGTTTCGGCAGGGGGCTTTTTTTATTCTTTTGACTATATATTCTGATGTTGTTATCTATTGACAAAATATATATATTATGCTAGTTTGGGTAAGTCTTGCACTTTCAAAAAGGATTAATTTCTATGAAAAAACTTCTAGTCCCACTAGTAGTCTTGCTACTAGGAGGAGGGGGATTCATTTCCCCAGTAGAGGCAAGCTCAGCCTCTCCTCGTGAGCAATTAGCTCAACTGCGCGCCATGCGTCAAGCTGCTGAGGCTCGCAATTCGGGAAAAGCTCAAGGAGAATCTCAACAGGTTTCACAACCCGTGCAACCTTTCAGCGATCAGGCTCAAGTGGCTCAGGCTTCACCTAGCCCGCCCCCAGTTATCCCTGCAGTTCCGGTTTCTACCGAGTATGGCCATGCTTCTCAACAGGAGCAGGGAGCTCACACTCCCTTCCAAACTGGGGGTGGAGAGTCATCTCTGTTCGGGGGAGACGACCGGACAAATGTCCGGCTGGATGGAGAATATCAGGGAATCCCTGATCAGTCCCATTCCAAAGCCAGCGTGACTCTGGCTCCGCAAGGTCAATCCTTCCTAGTCCAAGTGACGGGGGAGCAGACCACAGGAACTTGCCCAGCTGGTCCTGGGGGTTCTTGCGAGTATGACTCGCGGAGGCTGGATGTTTACGGAGCTTATCGATTCTGGACGAATACCACGGAGGGCAATATTGGCCCCTTCGTCCGCTTCCAGGACAACGGTGCCAATGGTACCTGGAGGTCTCCCGACGGCCTGTATTCTGGGTCTTGGAAGTCAGATAAGACTCAGACCGATGTTGGTCTGAGGTTCAGGCTCCGGCACCGTCTAGCTCCTGGTGCTTCCTCTAATCCTTGGGTTGGAGTAGGTGGCGAGTATGACTTTGCCAATGGAGGCTATGACGCCTTCGGCGAATTTGGAGTTCGTCCTGGGAATCCCAAAAACCCGTGGAATCTCTATGCCCAGGGTGGGGTGAACACTGATGGAGGGTATGCTTACCCCGAGATCACCACTCCCAACCTTATTGGTGACGCCAATTCCAAGCTGCAGGTGCAGCTACAGGCAAAGGGAGTTTTTTATGCCCTTGGGCGTGATAACTCTTCCAGCCGAGTAGAACTCGGGCTTCCTCTCACCCTGAATGTCAGCCGTAATACGGCAATTCAGGTTGTTCCGGCTTATGTGTTTGGGCTTGACTCCAACACCAAGTCGGGATTCGGAGGCGCTGTCCGAGTTCGCATAGGATTCTGATCCACCCCACCCATCCACACAAAACTCCCCCTTGGAGGCCGGGAGTTAGTCTAAAAAACCGAATATATTTTTGTCTTTGTCCGCTTTCGCCAACCCCTGATGTTAAGTCAGGGGTTTAAGATTTATATCCCTTAGCTCTGCTATCATCTTTTGACAAAAATCGCTTTTTATGGTATAATTATATGTAACAGTTTGGGATTAGAGTTAAGTTATCAAGCTAATGAAAATCGCTTTTGTTGGGCAAAAAGGTATTCCTGCTGCTGGTGGTGGGGTGGAAAATTATGTTGACCATATTGCCGTCAGATTGGCTCGCAAGGGACATCAAGTTTTAGCTTATACTAGGTCTAGATATGCTCCAGCGGGGAATTATAAAGGGGTCAAGGTGATTGCTACTCCTTCTATTCCTACTAAGAGTCTGGATGCTGGTACTCATACTCTGACATCTATTTGGCATAGTTTTTTTATTCCTGATTTGGATGTTTTGCATATTAACTCGGTGGGTCCGGCTTTTTTTACTCTTTTTGCTAGAATTGGATTTGGTCTAAAATACATTCTAGGTGGTAAATATACCAAGGTCGTATTTACTTTTCATAGTGCTGATTGGTATCATAGTAAATGGAATCTTTTTGCTAAATCTATGCTCAAATTAGGAGCTTGGATTGGTTGTAATTTTGCGGATGAGGTGATTACAGTGTCTAAAAGTCTCAGGTATTTTGCTAGTAGAGAATTTGATATCAAAACCACTTATATCCCTAATGGAACTGATTTTAATAATATTACTTCTGATTCTGAATTAGCTAAATTTGGTTTGAAGAAAAAAAGTTATATTGTCTTTATTGCAAGATTAGTGAAGCACAAAAATGCTCATATTCTAATTCAAGCTTATCAGGGAATGGCTCGTAAATATGGTAAAAAATTAGTTATTGTGGGCTCTGGTTCTTTCACTCCGGAGTATGAGGCTTATTTACATAGTTTAACTTATGGAGATAAAAATATTATCTTTACAGGGCATCAATCAGGGAGAACTCTTAAACAATTATTTGCCAATGCGGCTGTTTATGTATTGCCATCAGCCTCTGAGGGGCTTTCCATCTCTTTGTTAGAAGCTGGTAGTTATGGAGTTCCTATTATAGTCTCAGATATTAGAGAAAATTTAGAAGTGGTTGGAGATTTGGCTAATGTCGCAAGGGTTAATAGTGTGACTTCACTAAGACATAAATTGGAGGACGTTTTGGGGGATTATAGAGGTTCTTTGGAGTTGGCCGATATCCTACAAAGTGAAATTAGGTATCATTATTCCTGGAATAATATCGTAAAGGCTATTGAAAATGTATATTATAGAGACTCTCATCAATATAAAGGTGCGGGAATACAAGTTACTTCAGCCTTAAGATATTAATAGAGCATGGATATAATAAAAAAAATTATTATTATTTCAGTTAGAATTAGTAGAGTGGTAGCAATGATTTGTATCCCATGTATAATTATAGCTGTATTATTTGTCTGGATTAATTATAGAAAAGAGCTTAGTTTAGCTATGTTTATTAGAGGTCAGGGAGAGGTTAATTATTTGGTTATATTTCAAAACACCCTAGAATTAAGGCCTACTGGGGGATTTATCGGTAATTTTGCAGAAGTTACTTTAGACAATGGTATGCTTAAAGATTATACCATTTATAATACAAATGTCTTTGACTATGGAAAGCCAGGTATCGATGCTCCAGAACCTTATAAAAATATGCTTGGATTACAACAAATGCAATTGAGAGACGCGAATTGGGCCCCCAACTTTCCTACTACAGCAAAACAAATTATTGATTTGTATGAATTAGAGGGGGGAACTAAAGATATTTCTGGAGTAATTGCAGTTAATGCTTCAATATTACCTGAAATATTGAAAATTATAGGCCCTGTTTCTATAGAAGCTATTGATAAAGAATTAAATCATAATAATGTCTTATTAGATCTACAATATGAGTTAAACTTTGGTTTTATAGAAAAGGGTATTAGTAGAAGTGCTAGGAAAGAGCCAATTAAAGATTTAGCCTTTGAAATTTATAATAGAATTAACAAATCCTCTATTGTAACATTAACTATGTTGGCTGATATGTTAATACAACAAACTAATCAAAAGCAGATTATGTTATGGAGTAACAATCCGGATGTACAGTCTAATATTGTTTCATTAGGTTGGGATGGAGGTATTGATATCGATACTCAAAAAGATTATCTAAAGTTAGTAGATGCCAATTTAGGTTCACTTAAAACCGACTATTATATGAAACGAGCTATAAAAAAAGATATAAGAGAATGTGATAATGATAAAATATGCTCTACCGTTACAATTAGCTATAATAATACTGCTAAAGAATCTACTCCTTTAAATACAGATTATAAATCTTATACTAGAGTTTTATTACCACAAAATGCTTTTGTGAATTCAATTACCGGTATAGATAAATTTAATAGCAAAGTTGATTATAGTACTGCTTATAATAAAAAAATTGCAGGTTTCCAAATTTTAGTACCTGTAAACACTACAAATGACATTATTATTGACTATACTATACCTAAATTAGAACAGTATGGATTAGATATTCAGAAGCAATCTGGTATAGATGGTTTTGATTTCATTTTAGAAAATAAGATTAATAACACACAAATCAGTGAATTTATACAAACTGATAAGAACTTTAATTACTAAAACTTATTCAAAATGTACATTTTCTTCAAAGTGAGATAATCGTGTCTTGAGCTCTGGATAACTATTAAGTGTAATATCTTGTTTTAATACTTGATTGGCAATATTTTTAGTCTGTAATATTATATCTCTATTCAGTAATGCTTCCATACTAATATCTGATATACCTGATTGGTTTGAGCCGATGAATTGGCCGGCTCCCCTGATAGTTAAATCTTGTTCGGCTAATTCAAAACCATTATTAGCGTTTTCAATTGCTTGTAATCTCTGATTCATAGATACTTCATTATCTCCTGTCTCGAAAAGGAAGCAAAATGACTGATAACCTCCTCTTCCTACTCTTCCTCGAAATTGATGTAGTTGTGCTAGTCCAAATCTCTCAGCTCCCTCTATTAACATAATACTGGCATTAGGTATATCAATTCCAACTTCTATGACCGAAGTTGCTACTAATATATCAAATTCCTTTTGTTTGAAAGCTTGGATAATAGTATCTTTTTCAACAGTTTTCATTTTACCATGCATCATCTGTATTTTTAAGTCAGGGAAAATATTTTGAGATAAGTCAAGAAAAGTCTCTTCTACTGATTTTATATCTGACTTTTCATCAGCTTCAATTTTAGGACAAACTACAAAAGCTTGTCTACCGGATTGAATATGTTTGCGAATAAAATTATAAGCCTCATGTCTCTTGGACGATGGGACTAATTTAGTTTTAATAGGTTTCCGATTAGCTGGATATTCATTTAGTAATGACACATCCAAATCTCCATAGATACTCAAGGCTAAAGTCCTCGGAATAGGTGTGGCAGTCATACTCAAGAGATGAGATATTGTATCAGGGCTTTTATCGTCAGCTTTACTAATCATATTTTGCAGCTCAGCTCTTTGTTTTACCCCAAATCTATGTTGTTCATCAACAATAGCAAGTGCTAGATTATTATATTTTAGATTTTCTTTAATAACACTGTGAGTCCCTATTATAATATTCACTGAGCCTCTTGCAATTTTCTTAAGCAAATCTTGCTTAGGAATAGTAGTCCAAGAATCTAAATGTTTATCTGTTGATATCCTAGATTCTTTGGAGGTAATCAGAGCAATCAAAGGGGGATTCGCTAAATTTTCAGTTAGTTTAGTAATTCCTTCAAAATGTTGTGTAGCTAAAATTTCAGTTGGAGCCATCAATACAGACTGATATTGACTATAATAAGTATTGAGCATTGCAATTGTAGCCACAATTGTTTTTCCAGTTCCGACATCTCCTTCTAATAGTCTATTCATTGGAGTGGGTTTTGAGATATCTTCGAGTATTTCTTGAATAGCGTTTTTTTGGGCATTGGTTAATTTGAATTTCAAATTATCTATAAAATCTTGTATATTCTCAGTATTGGTAATAATAGCAGGGGCATATTTAGATTGAAATACTAGCTTTTGTTTTGCAATATATAACTGCATTATAAAAGCCTCTTCAAATACTAATCTAGCTTTAGCTTGTTTAATTTGATTTGCATTCTGAGGATAATGTAGATATCTAATAGTAGTATTAATATCTGGTATATTAGCAGCTTTTAATATCCATTCAGGTAAATTCTCGGGTAAATTAGGAAATTGTTTTATAGCAAGGTCAATTCTATATCTTAACATTTTAGATGAAATCCCAGCGGTTTCAGAATAAATAGGAACTAATCTATGAGAGTGTAATAAGGTTTTATTAGGTAATATTCGCTCAAAACTAATATTAGTAAGAGGAGTTTTGGATTCCGGTTTTATAATAGCAGAGAGTGCATATTGGGAATTGACTTGTAATGATTCAAATAATAATTTTTGGTTAAATAAGGTAATAACAAATTGTCCAGTACTATCTTGTATAGTAACCTCTCCTAGAGTTAGTTTCCTACCTCGCAGACGAGTTTGTTTTTTGTTAATGATAGTAATTTCAAATACCGCTGGTGTTCCAGATGGAATATTTTGAATTTGTACTAAGGTCTGAAAGTGATTATAATTAATAAATTTTTTAGGAGGGTATAGTAATAACTGTGATAAATTATATATTCCTAATTTATGTAGGGAGGCAGTTAATCTTGTGTTCGGTTTTGGCTTAAGAGCTTCTATTGGAGTATAGAATATATTCATAATAACAATATTGGTGTACCTAAGAGGGTTCGAACCTCTGACCTCAGGTTCCGCAAACCTGCGCTCTATCCAACTGAGCTATAGGTACTCTAAATTTTTAATATATGGTCTATAGTATCCATAAATCTTTCCTTTCCATCTTCACGAGGAATGTATTGTTCCAAAATATCTGCAATATCTTCTGGGTTTTCTTCTCCTAGGGGAATTCTAGCATATCTCATCATACCTTCTGTCAGATAAATTGATATAAATCTAACATCATCTCTTATGAATATTCCAAATGAATCTATATCTTGATATCTAAAGGTAGTCTTTTTATCTAGATTAATGCCAATTTTAGTAATCTCAACTAAAATTTCTTTTGGATCTTTACTTGAAATTAATAAGGTTACTATAAACAAAAGTACGAATACTACAAATGTAATAGGGGACCGTTGTATTATAGCATATATAAGCAATAATACAAATATAATAGAAAACATTACATACCAAGTAGGAGATTTATAGTATTTATCAAACTCTAGAGCCTGATAGCTATAAATGATAAATTTTTTATTGTCTGACATAATTTTTAATCTATATTTTTATACTAAATCAAGTATAGCATATATTTTTATAAAAATATAATATTTTATTTTCTATGCTTTTCTCTCCAATCTTGAATAGCTTGATGATTTCCTGATAATAACACTTCTGGCACTACCCACTCTTTAGGAGTTTTGTTTAATATAATATTATGATTACTTGGCTTGAAAATAGCAGGTCTAGAATATTGTGGATATTCTTTTTTTTCGGTATTAGTCCAAGATTCTTGTTTTAGAGATTCTTGATTCCCCAAAACCTCTGGTATATGTCTTGCAATTGCATCAAGCATAACTAGTGCTGGTAGCTCTCCTCCAGTCAAAACATATTGGCCAATAGACAATGATTCATTAGCTAAATATTGTTCTACTCTTGCATCAATACCTTCATATCTGCCGCAAATAAATATTATATGGTCAAATTCTTCTCCAAGTTGAATAGCTTTTTTTTGATTAAATATATCTCCTCCAGCTTTAGTTAGTATGATATTTTTTTTAGTCCCAGGATTTTGGTTTATAATATTATTCAAAGCTTCATAAATTGGCTCGATTTGTAATATCATACCTGCGCCTCCACCAAAAGGAGTATCATCTACTTTTTTATGGATATCTTTAGTATAGTCACGAATATTATGAGTTTTGATAGTTAAAGTTCTTTTTACATTTATAGCTCTACCTATTACACCGGTATTGATATAAGACTCTATTATTTCAGGAAATATAGTCAATACATCAAATCTCATAAAATAAAACTTTATATATCCAAATCATCTACTAATTTATCTACATCTTCATGGCTACTAATAGCTGATTCTTTTCTTATACCATGTTGCTCTGGTTCTAAAATCTTAAGGTTAACTCTAGCATTATTGCGAGCACCTACTATTCTTAATAGAGATCGAATTGCCTTTGCAGTTGATCCGGACTTTCCAATTACATAACCCATATCACTTGGGTTGACTTGTAAAGTAATCAAAACTCCCATTTCATCAACAGTTCTTTCAATCAATACATCATTAGGATTATCTACAATTGATTTTACAACGTAGGATACAAATTCTTTATCAGTAAACTTCTCCATTTCTGTGTTTTTATCTATTAATCAAAGTAATTATACTCTGTAATATATATTATATCATAACTTTATTATTATTCACAATAAAGTTTATTAATGGGCTAAAACTATAGCATTTATACTATTAAACCCTTTGTTAGATAAGGCTTTGGCGGCTTGTTGGATTGTGGATAAAGTTGTAGTTACGTCGTCAATCAAAATAATATTCTGTCTATCGGAGGTTGCTTTCTGTTGGGCTTCAAAAGCATTGTTCATATTTTGTATTCTTATTTCTCTGTCATTAATTCTCATTTGATTAGGAGTATCACGAATTCTTTTGAGATCATTGTATATAGGTAAATTTAGATTTTCTTGTAGGTATTTTGTTAATAGAATGGCTTGGTTATATCCTCTAAATTGAAAACGATTAGGGTGTAGAGGGATTGGACATAGTATAATATTTTCTTTGAATCTTAAGTTTTGACTCATAGCTCTTAGCATAATTCCACCCAATGGATGAGCTATTTTAGGTAAATTTTTATACTTTAGATAATGTATACTCTTTCTAACAATATGATTTTTGAATTCAGTGCAACTTAAGATGCTATCTATATATCCATCTTTTAGAGTTGGTTGTATTTTGGTATTAAATTTAGGTATGAATAGAGGTTGTTCTTTGGGCTTATCTTTTACCCATAAAGTTGTATTTCTCGGAATTTTTACTATACAATTTCCACACAGATTGACTTTATTAAGTCTCTGGCAGACTATACATTGATTAGGGACAAATAAGTCAATTATTGACTGAGTGATAAAATCTTGCATAATTATTTATTTTATGATATAATCATCAATATAAGTTTATAATATAAATAAAAACAATACAATGTTTGCATTGGGACAAAAAAAATCTTTTGGAATAGATATAGGAACCCAGACAATTAAAATTGTCGAGATTACTGGCGGTAGAAATGTATTTTCTATTGCAAATTATAGCATATGGGATAATGATATAGATAATGTTATTCAACAAAAAGATAGTGATGTATATCTTTCCTCTCAATCTATAACTGATATAATTAAAGTTATGATTGCAAAATCAGGGATGAGTATATCTGAAGCTTATATAGCGCTGCCATCATATTTGGCTCTATTTGCAGTTATACAAGTTCCTACTATATTGGAAGAGAAAGAGTTTTTAACAGCGGTTCCTTTAGAGGCTAAAAAGCATATTCCTGTATCATTGGACACTGTTCAATTAGATTGGATTAATTTAGGTAAAAATAATCTTCAAGATCAATATGATGTTTTGATAATGGCTATCCCAAATACTATAGCTGATAAATATGTGGAGGTAAGTAAATCACTTGGTATTAAAATTAAGGGATTTGAATTAGATTGTTTTTCTACATTAAGGTCTATCGATTTACCCAAAAAGCAAGTTTGTGTTATTGATTTGGGAGCTAGAACTAGTACTGTTATGATAGTGAATGCTGATAAGAAACTTCAGACAATACAGGCATTTGATTTTGGGGGAAATCATATTACAAAAAGTATTGCTCAGCTTAAAAACTGCTCTGTTATTGAAGCAGAAAGTTTAAAAAAACAGAACGGTATTAGTGGTTCTGATGCTCAAATTACAGATCTTGTTCAGTCTAAAATAAGTACTTTTATATCTAATGATGTAATTAGGTTGCTAAGAGCGGTGGATAGTACGATGGGAATAAAAATTAATAACTTCGTTGTTCTGGGTGGGGCTTCGAAGATGTCTGGGATAAAAGATTATATTCAATTTGTGCTAAGAACTCAATTGAATGATGATAATACTAATGTATTTAATGCTTCTCCTATATCAGGTCTTTCTGTAAAAGGCGTTAATAATAAAGATGTTTTTTTAGATATTTGGCAGGATTTAATATTGTCTGTGGGAGTCTCTTTAAAAAATTATATAGAATAAAATATGGATAGTATAAGATTTGTCCCACAAAGTCAAAAAAATCTGGAGCAATTAGAAGATTCTAAATCTAAAAGCAATGGCATAGGTTTAATTTATATATTAATAATTCTCTTTACTATATATTCTGGTGTCACTAGTGGTGCTTATTGGTTTTTTGTCGTTCAGGAACAAAATAGAGTTACTAAAACTATACAAGATTTGGATAATGTTAATCAAACCTATTATATAGATACTAACTTAGAGCAGGGGCTCTTTAATATTTCAGATTTAATACAGCAAGCTTATGATCCAACTGCTGCTATAAAAGCAATAGAATCTGTATATGTGTTAAATTCAAGAGTTACTGCATTGTCATATAATAAAAATACTAAAAAAATTAACATATCAATGACTGTTGCATCCATTAATGATGTTACTAAGCAAATTAGTAACTTTAATCAGCTCTCTTCCGTTGTATCTAATGCAAGTTTTTCTTCAGTTAATGCTGATAATGAAAATAGAGGCTTTTCATTTGTTGTAGAAATATCATTAAAATAGTATATGTCAAATCTAAATAAATTATTATCACTAGTCATATTTACGGTATCTATTTGGTCTGTTAACTCATTTTTATATCCTAGATTGTCTAGTGGATTGAAAAATTTAAATATATCTGAGCAAGAATTAAAGATAAAACAAGCATTTAATGATAATTCGCCAGCTAAATTGTCAACATCTATCAATGACTTTGTTTTACCTCAATTTGATAGAAATGATATTACTAATCTTATCGATAGGTTTGCTAAAGATGCGGGAGTATCTATAGTTAGTATAGATATTCAAGTAGGTGGTGCTATAAATTCTCAGCAAAATATATCTTCACAAGATGATAATTCGGAATCTAAATCTAACTCAAACTTAGATGTTCTAATGACAGAAAATGTAACAGATATAAAAACTAATACATTAAAAGTTGTAGATTTAAATATTAATATTAAGGGGCCAAAAACATCGATAGATAGATTTCTATCTAATTTATCCAGCTCTAAGCAGTATATAGATATTCAAGATATTAGTATATCAATTGATAATAATGAATCTAGTCAGCAAAATATACAGCTATCAATTGCAGCTCAAACCTATTATAAAAAATTATGAAAAAGCAATCTAAATTTAGCATAAGTAGTACATTATTAATAATTTTATTAAGCATAATTTTAATGGTTTATTTTGGTTTTAATATTATTAAGCCAATTATAGATTTCGTTAATAGAGATGCTCAGATTACGGATCACATTAGTGTGATTAAACAATTTTTTGAGTAAATTTATATATATATGCAGTTTGATTTAAGAAGAACATTTGAATCTCTCAAAATAGATTTTCCATATAAGTTCAAGGAAATAGGTTCTTTTGAATCTTTATCTGAAGATGATATTAAAAACTTTTTATCAATTAACTTTACAGAAAAAGAATTGTTAAAAGTTAATGCTGAATTTTTAGGATTAAGTTATATTGACCTGTCTGACTATAAAGTTGACAAAAATATTTATAATTTGTTCCCAGTCACAATAATGAAGCGTTATGTCTTAGTTCCCTTTGCTAAAGATGGCAATGTTATCTCTATTGCTATTTCTGATCCAAATAATTATAATGCACTACAAGCATTAAAATTTATTTTTCAAGATAAATCTTTAAAATTTGAGCTATTTGTAGCTACAGAATCAGATATAAATAAATTATTACAAGAATTTGATACATTAACTGATGCCGTAAAGGAAAATATTCAAGAATTTAAAGCTAAGAATGAACAAACTCAAGAGTTACCAGATATATCAGATGTTAATAAAGAGAATCTTGAGACAGCTCCCATTATAAAGATAGTATCTGTTATTGTAAAAACTGCTGTAGCAGGAGGAGCATCAGATATACATATAGAAGGATCAGAAGAAGCAGTAAGGGTTAGATTTAGAATAGATGGTGTGTTGCATACAAGTCTTATTTTACCAAGAGATTTATATTCTGCAATTGTGGCTCGTATTAAAATTTTATCTAATCTCAAAATTGATGAACAAAGAAAACCACAGGATGGTAGATTTTCTATTATAGATCAAGACAAAAAAATAGACTTTCGAGTTTCTACTTTTCCTACACAATATGGAGAAAAAGTGGTTCTTAGAATTTTAGACACATCAAATGGTATACGCTCTCTAGAAGCATTAGGATTTATAGGACCTAAGGCTGAAATGGTAAAGGATGCTCTTACTAAACCATTTGGTATGATACTTCTTACAGGCCCTACCGGGTCTGGTAAATCTACTACAGTATATACATTATTATCTCAAGTTAACACAGAAGATATAAATATTGTAACTTTGGAAGATCCAATAGAATATTATTTGCCAGGTATTAATCAGTCTCAAGTTAGACCAGATATAAACTATACGTTTGCTACAGGACTTAGATCTATTTTAAGACAAGATCCAGATGTGATTATGGTGGGAGAGATTCGTGATGGAGAAACAGCTAGTCTTGCAGTACAATCTGCTCTTACAGGACATATAGTTTTTTCCACATTGCATACTAATGATTCTCCCGGAGCGATCCCAAGACTTATAGATATGGGAGTGGAACCATTTCTTTTATCGGCTTCATTGCAAGTAGTTATAGCTCAGAGATTGGCAAGAAAACTCTGCCCAGAATGTAAGCAAGAAATAACTTTTTCAGAGCAAGAACAACAGTATATAAAAGATTCACTCAATACTTTGGATGAATCATATATAAGAAGTGTATACTCTGGTAACTTTAATAAAGGTTATAAGCCAGTAGGATGTTCTAAGTGTAGTAATGGATTCAAGGGAAGAATGGCAATATTTGAGGTGGTATCTATGACTGAAGAGTTAAGAGCGATAATTGAAAAAAATATTGGAGGAGATGAAATTGTGAATTATCTGCAAAAAAATAATTATGTAACATTAAAACAAGATGGTATATTTAAGGTTTTAATGGGATATCTTTCCCTAACTGAGTTATTAACAATGGTAGAAATGTAGACAATAAACAAAAACTATAATATAATAATATTATTATACTAAATAAATATATAATATATGAATCGCAGTATAGTTCTTATAGAAGATGACCCCTTTATAAAGCAGATGTATGCCAACAAAATAGAAGAAATGCAAATCAAAGTATTTGCTGTATTAAATCAAGATGAATTAAAGTCTATTCTAGATAAAAATAATATAGATTTAATTTTACTAGATTTAATCTTACCTAATATTAGTGGCTTTGATATATTGAAATGGCTTAAAGGAAAATCTCAAGCACAGGATATTCCGGTTATAGTTCTTAGTAATCTATCTTCTCAAACAGATGTAAATCGAGCGTTTGAGCTAGGAGCAGCAGATTATATAGTAAAATCCAACTATACTCCAGCTGAAGTGATGCGTACTATCCAAAAACACTTACCACAAATATAAACTATAAATATATGCAAATTAATTTATCATTGATTATAAATCAAATTGTTACAGCCAAAGGCTCTGATATTCATCTTACCACTGGAAGCAAACCAATTTTAAGAGTTAAAAATAGATTAATCCAAATTCAGGAAGCTGAAGTTTTAACTAAAGAATCTTTAGATGAACTATTGTTATCTATGATTACAAAAGAAAAAATAGATGCTCTATATGCTGGGGAAGAGCAAGATTTTGCTTATACCTTTGATGAAGCTAATGCTAGATTCCGTGTAAATGCTTTTATTGCACAAGGGTGTCCTAATTTGGTTATGAGATATTTACCATCAGCAATATTAACTTTTGAGCAACTGGGGTTGCCTTCTGTGATGCATCAATTTTCTCAATTAATGCAAGGTTTTGTATTAGTGACTGGACCTACAGGATCAGGTAAATCCACTACATTAGCCTCTGTTATTAACGAAATTAATCATACTAGGGATGTTAAAATAGTGACTATAGAAGATCCCATTGAATTTATTTACAATCCTGATAAGAGTATTATTACCCAAAGAGAAATAGGGTATGATACAAAAAGCTTTAGTAATGCCCTAGAAGCCTCTTTTAGACAAGATATAGATGTTATTCTACTAGGAGAAATGAGAGATTTGGATACTATGAAAGTAGCTGTAACAGCAGCAGAAACTGGCCATTTAGTTTTCTCAACACTACATACCAATAGCGCAGCTCAATCGATTGATAGAATTATAGATACTTTCCCAACTTATCAACAAGGGCAAGTTAGGTCTCAGATAGCTAATTCTATACAGGCAGTGGTTTCTCAGAGATTAATACCTACTGTTAATGGAGAATTAACTCCAGCTCTTGAAATATTATTGGCCAATAATGCTGTAAAAAGTTTAATTAGAGAGAATCGTATTTATCAGTTAGATACAGTTATAGAAACTAATCGTAAGGAAGGTATGATTTCTATGAACTTATCTTTGTTTGATTTAATAGTTCGTGGAATAGTTTCTTATGAGACTGCTCTGCTTTATTCACCAGATCCAATTAGTCTAAGAAATATGCTCAAAAGATCATCAACATAAATAAAATATTATGGCAAAATTTACATATCTAGCAAAAACTAAAGATGGGGTAACCAAACAAGGTATAGTTACTGCTTCTAGTGAGGATTCAGCATTAAGTGCTCTACAGGGTAAAGATTTGATTGTAATCTCCCTACAAGATGTTAATAAACAGTCATCATTTGGTAAGGATTTAGAAATATTTAATCGAGTATCCTCTAAAGAATTAGTTGTATTTACCAGAATTCTATCTGTGTTTTTGGAGGTACAAATTCCATTAGTTGATGCTGTATCTGTACTCCGAGACCAAAATAAAGGAAATAAATACTTTACCGAAATTCTAGATCAGCTAGTATTAGACCTGCAAGATGGTAATTTGTTATCCGATGCTATGGAGAAACATCCTAAAGTATTTGATAAATTATTTGTCTCTATCATTCGCTCAGGAGAAGCCTCTGGTGGTCTCCAAGAAGCCCTACTATATATGGCTGACTATCTAGAAGAGAAATATGACCTTAATAATAAAATCAAAGGAGCTCTAGCTTATCCAATATTTGTATTACTTATATTCGTAGTCTTAGGATTGGGTATTGCCTA
>JBEAQD010000021.1:0-38649 GCA_041164045.1 Candidatus Parcubacteria bacterium | reverse complement strand
CTTGTGTTAAATCTCTACCCCCCCCCTCACCATTTGAGGTATAAATCTTATCTAAAATTTCTCCGAATGAATACTCAGAAATTGGTCTTTCTTGTTTAGATTCTAATTTTTCCATACAATTTTATATTTACTATACACATATTATAACATATTTAGTATAATTTATCTATATGGAGGATAAAGTTTATACAATTAGAGAGCAATTCCCGATTTTGAATCAGGATTTAATTTATCTAGATTCTGGGGCATCGAGCTTGACTCCGGAGGTGGTTTTGGAGGCTATGAATACTTATTATAGGAGCTATAGGGCTAATATTCATAGAGGTGTTTATCATCTCTCAGAGCGGGCTACGGCTGAGTATGAGGGAGCGAGAGTAAAAGTTGCTGAATTCATAGGGGCTAATCGGACTGAGGAAATTATTTTTACTAGAGGAGCCACAGATGGGCTAAATATGTTGGCTGAGATGTTGGGGTCTCGGGTAAGTACTGGGCAGAATATTATAATACCAGTGACGGAGCATCATAGCAATATGCT
Organism: Candidatus Parcubacteria bacterium; assembly: GCA_041164045.1. Taxonomy (GTDB): domain Bacteria; phylum Patescibacteriota; class Minisyncoccia; order SW-4-49-11; family SW-4-49-11; genus CALRBF01. The sequence goes on along the minus strand of JBEAQD010000021.1, from coordinate 38,114 downwards.
ACCTTGGCGGGAATTGGCACGAAAATGTAATCTAGAAATAAAATATATTTATCTCAAAGAAGATACATTAGATGAGCAGGCTTTGCTGGAGACGATTGATGATAATACCGCTATCGTGGTAATTGGGCATATTTCTAATGTGCTCGGGACAATTCATAATATAAAGGCAATTGCTAAGAAGGCTCATACAAAAGGGGCTCTATGTATAGTAGATGGGGCTCAAGCAGTGTCTCATATCCCGATGTCCGTTTCAGATTTTGGTGTGGATGCTTATGTTTTCTCAGGGCATAAATTATATGCTCCGACTGGAGTGGGGGTTTTGTGGGTTAAGTATGGTCTTTTAGAGCAATTGACACCTTCTCGGACTGGGGGTGATATGGTGGATTATGTGAATTTAAAAAATATAGAATATGCTCCTATTCCGCAAAGGTTCGAGGCTGGGACTCCACCGATTGCGGAGGTGATTGGGTTAGCGAGAGCTATATCTTGGCTTCAGGAGCTTGGTTGGGAGTATATTCAATCTCATGAGCAAGATTTGGTACAGTATATCTGGGAGCAAGTCTCAGAGAGGCCTTGGCTACAAGTTTTAGGTGGAGAACAAGAGCAGTTGAGAATTGCCTGCTTTTCCTTTATAATAGACAATATTCATACTCACGATATAGCTTACTTACTCGCTAAAGAGAATATTTGTGTGCGGGCAGGACAGCATTGTGCTAGTGGCATTGCTCAGGTTCTGGGTATTTCTGGTAGTACTAGGGCTACTTTTGGGATTTATAATACTAGAAGGGAAGTAGATATCCTAATGCAGGCTTTGGATAAGATTTATACTAAATTTCAATAATTATGGAGGATATTTATCGTGAATACATTTTAGACTTATACCGTAATCCATTGAATAAAGGTATTTTAGACAAGCACACTCATAAAATACATGGACATAATGCTAATTGTGGAGATGATATTTTGGTGTATCTAAATATTGTAGACAATAAGGTGCAGGATGTTAGTTTTGAGGGGGTTGGATGTGCTCTCTGTGTTGCTGGGGCATCTCTTACTACAGAAAAATTAAAAGGGCTCACAATAGATGATCTAGCTCAGATTACAGTAGAGGAATTATATCAGTGGCTAGGGATTGAGATGGAGCCAACTCGGGTTAAATGTGTTTCCTTAGCTTTACGAACAGCCCAGGAAGTGTTAAAATAACATAAATTTGTATCAATATTTATTATGCTAAAATTACAAAATCTTATAGTTAAAAAAGACGACAAAACCATAATCTCAGATATTAGTCTAGAGATTAAAAAAGGACATATACATTATCTGATGGGTCCTAATGGTAGCGGTAAAAGTACTCTGGCTCTAGCTATAATGGGTTGTCCAGAATATGAGGTGGAGGGTGAGATTATTTTTGAGGGACAAGATATTACGAGACTCGCCCCAGACAAAATAGCTAAACTTGGGTTGTTTTTATCTATGCAATACCCTCCAGCTATAAAAGGAGTGACAATTTTGAGCTTACTCAAAAACTCCTATCAGGCTATCAATGGCAAGGTAAATGTATTGGAGTTTAGAAAAAAGGTTTTGGATGAGGCTACAAAATTGGGGCTCGGAGTAGATACTTTATCACGTTATGTCAATGATGGCTTCTCAGGTGGGGAGAGAAAGAGATTAGAATTATTGCAACTTATAATTTTAAAGCCCAAATTAGCCATATTAGATGAGCCAGATTCAGGGTTGGATATTGATGCAATTAAGCTAATGTCAATTGAATTAGAAAAGTTATCTAAAGCAGGTATGACATTCTTAATCATTACTCATTTAGCGCAATTATCTAGTAAGCCAGACAGAGTGAGTATTATTAAAAATGGGGAAATCACAGAAGAGGGGGGAGTAGAAACTTTAGCTAAAATACAAGAAAGAGGCTTTAATGACTAAATAAATATGATTACTAAAGACGATGTAATAGCAGTTTGTCAGACTATTTTAGATCCAGAAGTTCACTTGGATATTTATACTTTGGGGCTGATTTATAATATAGATGTAACTCCCGAGCAGGAAATTAATATCTTGATGACTTATACCACTCCGCTCTGTCCCTTTGGAGGTAGAATGCAAGATGAGTTAAGAACCGCTCTGTCTATCTTGAATCCAAAAGCCATAAATATTGAACTTACCTTTAATCCACCATGGAAAGTCAGTGATGAATTAAGAGAGGCTCTTGGGATATAATTTTATTTGACAAAATAATTAGTAGTGATATAATTTTTATATAATTATAAAATAATATCAATATGAATAAAATATCTAAAATTGCTATTGTCTCAAGTCTCTCAATCATAGGTGGAGTGATTTCTGTTAGTGGCGTAGTTTTGGCACAAGATGACACCAATAATCAAACTCAAGAAACCCCAGTTGAAGGTAGAGATAGAAGAGCCCCTATGAGAAATAGAGAAGACTCTAGCAATCAGAGACAAGATAGTCAAAGACTTTCCCCCCAATCACAGAGAGCAAATAGAGAAACTATAGAGTCAGTTCCTGCTCAAAGAATAACTAACCAAGAAAATAGGACTTCTCCACAGTCTACTTTGACTTCAGAGCAAAGAGAACAGAAAATTAAAGAGAGATGTGAAGCTGTGGGTATGAGAATTTTAAATCATCAAGGAAATTTCACATCTAAATCTCAAGTGAGAATAGCTAAATATAATAAATTAACTACGAGGTTAGAGAATGTTTCCAACAAATTAGTTGAAAGAGGAGTAGATGTAACTACTTATAACTCTTATATTTCTGAGCTAAAAAACAAAATCACTACTCTGAATGTTGCTAACCAAGAATATATTCAACTATTTGGAACTAAGGTCAACAAAGGTGAATTTTGTAATAACCAAACACAATTAGCTACTGAAGTTGATATTAGAAAATCAAAATTACAATCAGTAATAGTTAAGGATAGAGAAATTAGAATATACATCAAAGATACAATCATTCCATATTTAAGAAGTATAAGCCCTCAAGAAAGTACATCTCCAGATTCTACTAACATTCCAAATGGTACTACCCAAGTAATACCTAAATAATATTAATATAAATTTATAAATATGGAAGATAATATCAATAATAATCAAAACCCACAACAAATTAATTCTAATTCTGGTTTGAGTTCTTTTCCTCCAGAACAAGCTACTCCTTCTAGCCCATCAAGTCAGTATACTGATCGTTCCAGTAACAATGTATCTAATATAGTAAATAAAGATATTGTCACTAGACCATTATTATGGGGAATTGTTGTGTTTCTAGTGTTTTTTGCGCTAGTCATTGGAGCTGTGAGTGTATATCGTATGTATCAGACAGACGATATGGTTGAGGAGACTATACCTATGCCTGAGATGTGTGGTGATGGAGGAGTAGGATGCGCTTTACCACCTATGGATGATCCTATAGAAACCACTCCAGTAAGTGATAACACTAATATAGAAGCTGATTTAATAGAATCTGAAATACAGTCTATAGATTCAGATTTAGAAGAAGACATTTATTCAGATGAAGCATTAGGATTATAATTGTATTAGTTTTATTTGACAATATAATTTGTTTAGAGTAGTCTATTGATATAATATCTAAAATTGAATTAGGATGAAGTATTTTATTATTACAGGATCTACTGGAGATTTAGCTACTACCAAATTATACCCAGCTTTAGCGGAAATATTTAATTATAATTATTATACACCGGATATAAAGTTTATAGGTGCTGGTAGAAAAGAATATAATCAAGAAGATTATAGAAAATTAGTACAAGATAGCTTGTTTAATTTTACAGGTAAGTTGGATTTTATTCAAAAACTAGAATATGCTCAAATAGATTTTGGTCAAATTGATACAATAAATAAATTCTTCAACCAATATAATATTCAATCAGGAGATGAGGTTATTTGGTATATGGCAATACCACCTCAAGCATTTAATGATGTAGTAGATACTTTGGCGGAAGTTAAAAACATTCATCAAAATATAAATTATAAATTAGTCTTTGAAAAACCATTTGGATCGGATTTGAAATCAGCTAAAGCACTAAATTATAAATTAGCGGAACATTTTAGAGAGGAAGAGATTTACCGCGTAGACCATTATTTGGGTAAAGAAACTATACAAAATATTTTGGCCTTGAGATTCGGGAATAGTATGTTTGAGCCACTTTTGAATAATCATTATGTGGAGTCAATTAAAATTGATGTGTGGGAAGAGCGAGGAATAGATAAGAGAGCTGATTATTTTGATAAGACAGGAATAATTAAAGATATATTACAAAATCATATTTTACAGACCTTAGCTCTGATAGCTATGGAAGCCCCAGTATCAATGGAAGCAGAATATATTCGAGATGAAAAGCATAAATTAATAAAATCATTACGACCAATTAACCCGCAAAATGTTATATTAGGACAGTATGTCTCAGCAGGGGAAAGTAAGGGTTATTTAGAGGAAGAAGGAGTTGACCCAAATTCTAAAACAGAGACATATGTGAAATTAACAACATATATAGATAATCCTCGTTGGGAGGATGTTCCAATTCATATTTCTACAGGAAAAAGGTTATCAGAAAATAAAGCAGAAATAAGAATATCATTCAAACCTAGATTTAAATACTTCACCCATATTGATGAAGGATGTAATCCGCAAAAAAATGAGTTAGTTATAAGTATTCAGCCTAATGAAGAAGTTTATTATACAGTTAATGCTAAATTTCCAGGTAAAGGAATGTGTATCCAGCCTGTCAAATTTCATTTCACCTATGAGGAGTCTTTTGGTCAAAAAAGCCAGTCTGCTTATGCAAGGCTAATTCAAGATATTATAGACTCTGATCAGTCACTCTTTATAAGAGCTGATGAAATAGAAGCTGCTTGGAGTTATGTAGATATTCTAATTAATAAAGATAATATTAGTAATAGAAACCTTATAAATTATCCAGGCGGTGCGAAAGCATCAGAAATTGTGGATAACTTATAAGTTTTATTATGGTATAATATAAAATATAGTATTAATTAATATAATTGTATATGTCAACAAAAAAGGTAAAACAAATAAAGTCAGACTTAAAATATAATATATTATTAGATTTAATAGGTGTAATTACGATAGCTACCTTTGCTTATACCACTTCTATGATTGTAGTAGCTTATCAAATGGGATATTAAGAATCTTAGGTTTTGAGTAAATATCCAAGACTAGATTGGCAGCATAGTGCGACAGCAAGTCCATCGGCGGCGTCATCTGGCTTTGGTATCGACTTTAGTCCAAGAATTGTAGCTACCATTTGTTGCATTTGAGATTTTGGAGCCTTGCCATAGCCAGTAATGGCCTGCTTTATTTGTAGCGGAGTAAATTCAAATAATTGTAAATTATGAAGTTCTGCATTGAGTAAAATTACCCCACGAGCCTGAGCTACTGTGATAATAGTAGTGGTATTACGAAAGAAAAACAATTTTTCAATTGCTATAATATTAGGTTTATAAGTGGCAATAAGTTGCTTTAAGCTCTCATCAATAATAGCTAATCTTTTGGCATCTGTTAGGTTAGCTTCAGTTGTAATAACCCCATAATCCACCACCCCCAAGACATTAGAGATAGAGGTGTCAATAATCCCAAAACCAGTAGTGGCAGTACCCGGGTCAATGCCTAAAATTCGATATGGAGCATTGGAATCCATAATTAGACAGAAGCACTAGTCCAAATTTCTTCTACATCATCTAATTCCTCTAGAATTTCTACAAGACTATCCAATTTCTCTTGAGACTCAGGAGTGATTTCGGTAGGAATATTAACCTTATACTCTTGCTCTCGAGTGATTTCTTCAAACATCCAAATCACTGAACCGCTAGCACCTAAGCTCCCCCCATTTTTGGATAACATATGTCGTAAATCAGCTACGGTCCGGTTAGGATTATCGGTATAAGTCTTGATGAGTAGACCTACTCCCTCAGGTCCAAAACCTTCATACATAATCACTTGCCCACTGGTATTGGCGGCTTTATCAAGTATACGATTAATGTTATCTTTGGGCATATTGACCTCCTTAGCTTTCTCTAAAGCTAATCTTAATTCTGGATTCATAGCGGGGTCAGTTGATCCTTTTCTTGCTGCAATTTGAATCATTTTAACTACTTTGGAAAAATTTTGAGCCTTGAGTTTATCTGTAGCAGCTTTTTTATGCTTGATTTTAGAGAATTTATTATGTCCAGCCATAACTTTATAATTACTTTATTAGTAATAATTATACCATAAAATTAGCTAATTTTCAAGGATGGAGGAGTTAATTTATCCCCCTTTGCCTACCTGCGGTAGGTAGGGAGGAGGCGGGTGGATTGAATTTTGTAACTTGTATTTTTGTCTCCCTTTGGAGGGAGTACCCGTAGGGGGAGGGTGGATAGGGTTAAAAATATAGTATACCCTAAAAGTTGTCTACCTCCACCCCCGCCTTTCAGGCTTCTCCCCTCCGAAGGGGGACAAAATTAAGGGCTATTTTTTATAACTATATAAACTACTTTCATGTATCACTTACAAAAGTCACAACTTGTCTACGATGCATCTCATCTTATTCAGGATTAATGAGTGTAAAGAAAAAATCTCCCAGATGAAGGGGAGATTATTGAGTTATAAGAAGTGTTTTTCTAGCGTTAGCTGTTATTTTTCTGATTTCCATCTCTAATTTATTGAGTCTCAGTAATCTTTCTTTTTCTGACCTAACTGCTTGCTGAGTTTCTCTGATTTTATTCAATTTATTGCTTATTGTTTTGACAAAGTTTATAAAGTCGGCATATTTAACTTGACCGATATAGATTTTAGTCAGTAGATAAAACATATCTGTTACATTACTTCTGCAGATTTTATATATGGCATCTAATTCAATCTTATCATCTATCAACTCCTTACAGATATTATCATCATCTTTATATCTAATAATTAGACCATAGTTTTTTCTATTCGGAGGATTTATTGATAACCAACTAGCCACCCGCTTATTGACTATATTTGTAATATAGGCTGAACTGTGTCCAGATTCTTGAAAGCCCATAGTTTTATACTATGCAAAGAACAAGGTCAATATAACACATATTATTTTATATGACAATACTATATGCTATAATATAAAGGTATGAAGAAAAAAATTGTAATTCTAGATAGTAATGCGGTGATTCATAGGGCTTATCATGCTCTACCTCCTTTTACTACTGCTGATGGGGTGATGGTAAATGCGGTGTATGGTTATGCTAAGCTTTTGTTAAAAGTTATTAAGGATATTAAGCCGGATATTGTATTAGCAGCTTTTGATGTGGCGGGGGATACTTTTCGGCATAATCAATTTGAGGCGTATAAGGCTAATCGAGTGGCGGCAGATCAGGATTTATATGATCAGATTCCTTTGGTCAAAGAAATGTTGGAATCTATTGAAATACCCATTTTAGAACTAGCTGGATATGAAGCGGATGATATTATAGGTACTATTGCCAAGCAGACTAGCAAGACCAGCAATGAGCTTATTATTGTAACTGGGGATATGGATACTATGCAATTAGTTAAACCCCAGATTTCGGTTTATACCTTGAGAAAAAGTATCAATGATACGGTGATTTTTGATACTGAAGCTGTAATTTCCAAATACCAAATTCGCCCAGATCAAGTCTGTGATTTTAAGGGACTGAAGGGAGACCCGTCTGATAATATTCCTGGAGTGCCGGGAATTGGTGATTTGCGAGCGGTGAATTTATTGAGAAGATTTGAGACCATAGAGAATATCTATAAATTTATAGATAAATATACTAAATTTGAGGATATTGACAAAGAGGATAGAGAAGCACTGACTAAATCTATATTTGAGAATCTCAAGAATAATAAAGAACAAGCTTTTTTTAGTCGTGAATTAGCTACTATTATCACTGATGCTCCAATTGGAGAGGTGGTGCAAGACTCAATAGACTATACTTTCCCAGTTGAGAAGGCAAAGCAAATTTTCAAACATTTTGAATTCTATTCTCTGGTCAAAGAACTTAATACCCAATTAGAAAAAGCCAACAATCATAAGTCTCAGACTAGCTTTTGGGGACAGACTAATATAGCCCCAGTCGCAAAGCCTGAGAGTGTGGAGGATGAAAAATTTCACGATTTATCTCAGCTAACGAATTTCCCTTTAGCTATTTGGGCTGAACAAGAGAACTATATAGCTATTGATACTAATGGGCAGAGAGCTAAACTGAGCGAGAAGGAATTAAGAGTATTACTAGCTTCCGAGCAAAATATAATTTGTGCTGATATCAAGCCTATTATTCGGAAATTATATCCTTTTGAACTGAAAGCTAATTTGCAAGATGTGATACTAATGGTCTATCTAATTAATCCTGGTGAGAGACAATTATCGCTAGAGGCGGTATGTGGAGCCTATGGAGTAGGATATAATTCTGCTCAGCCGGAATTGGTTCTGCATCAATTATATGATCTGATTTTATCCAAAATGCAGACTTTACATATTGAGGAGGTTTATAATTCTATTGAGAGACCACTTTTGCCAGTACTGGCTAAGATGGAGGCAGTGGGAGTATTATTCGATGAGTCAAAATTACAAGCTACTAAAACTTTTGTAGAGGATAAAATTACTACCTTGACTAGAGATATTTATGCTATCGCAGGAGAGGAATTCAATCTTAATTCACCTAAGCAATTAGCGGATATTTTATTTAATAAACTCAATCTTTCAGCCAAAGGAGTCAAGAAGACTAATGGAGGTCAAGTCTCTACTTCAGCTCAGGCTTTAGAATCTATGCGTGAAGAATTCGAGATTGTGGACTTGATTTTACAATATCGTGAAGTGGCTAAGCTCAAATCTACCTATATAGATAGTCTGCCAACTTTGATGGATGATAGTGGGCGAATTCATACCACCTATCAGCAAAACATTGCCGCTACTGGTAGATTGTCATCAGTAGATCCAAATCTACAGAATATACCAGCTCGAGGTGAACTTGGTAGGCAAATCAAAAATTGTTTTGTAGCTCCGGAGGGTTGGACTTTGTTAATTTGTGATTATTCCCAGATTGAGTTGAGACTAGCGGCTCACTTATCTCAAGATCAGGCTATGTTAGAAATTTTTAGGCAAAATATAGATTTTCATACCGCTACAGCTCAGCGAGTTTATGGAGTCAAGACCGAAGAAGTCACCAAAGAAATGCGAAGTTTTGCAAAGACTATTAATTTTGGAATTCTTTATGGGATGGGAGCTACAAGTTTAGCCCAAAATCTCAAAATAAAAAGAGCCGAAGCTCAAGTTTTCCTCGATAAATATCGTCAAGCCTACCCAGAACTAAATGACTATATGGAATCTCTCAAGCAATTCGCTCGCAAGCATGGTTATGCTCAGACAGAATATGGACGAATTAGAGATCTTTCAAATATAGATATTAGAAACCCTCGCAACCAGGCCTTATTGGATAGAATAGCAGTTAATATGCCAATTCAGGGCTTACAAGCGGATATTATAAAGTTAGCAATGATTCAAATTAATGAATATATAGCAGACAAAGATAATATTTATATGATTTTACAAGTTCACGATGAATTGGTTTTCGAAGTCAAAGCAGACAAAGCTGAGCAATATAAAGATAAAATTCTAGAAATTATGGAGTCGGTTTATAAGGCCGCTATACCAATCAAAGTTGAAGCAGTGATCAAAGATTATTGGGGTTAGTTTGTCACTTTTTCCTCATAAATACCAGTCTCAGTATTGATACGGATTTTATCACCTTGATTGATAAACATAGGGACTTTTACTTCTATACCAGTTTCAACTTTTACCATTTTCATAGCTGCATCAACAGTATTCCCTTTAATAGCTGGGACAGCTTCAGTCACTCCTAGCACTACTTTAGGCGGTAAATTGATAGTAATCGGCTCACCATTATAAGTGACAATTTTGACTTTAGCTCCCTCTTGTAAATAGCCAACTGTATTCTCACCCAAAGTTTCAAGATCAAAAGCATATTGCTCAAAAGTTTTCTCATCCATAAAATGGTATTGCTCCCCGTCATTGTAGAGATACTCAACATAGGATTCCGCAATATCTGCCTCAGGGAACATATCTGATTGTTTGAAATTTCGCTCTTGAGTATTATTAGTAATAAGATTCTTCATCTTGACCGTTAACACTGAGCCAGCTCGGCCTTTTTTGGATAATTGACTAAATAAAACTAAAAATGGACTATCATCCACTACGATAATTTTACCTTTTTTAATATCTGAAATTGAAAGCATAATATAATATTTTACATAACTCTCATATTATATTGCAAATAGTGTCAAAATGCAATAAGGGGTGGTATAAATTATGAATGATGAATTATAAATTATATTTCTTTATAAATCAGAATATTTAGCCACTAATATTTGACAAAAGTTAAAAAATATGCTTTACTTATCGAGTTGTTGCATATTCAAAATCCATGCATCTCGCATCTCAGTCAGCTATTGATGCCGTCATCAACTCCCTTCAAGAGCATACAAGTAAAAAGTGCTTCGTCAAGGAGCTTTATTATCTTGGCTCTGATGTCAAGCTTTTCCTCTCTCAACTCAATCCTGAGTCTGAGATTGGTTTTATAGATGGGGGTTGTCTATACTCCAGGTTTGAAGATGAGGATGAGGATGAGATGTGGGCATGGAATCCAGAGACTGGGTGGTATGAGGTTCTTACTAATGATGACTTTATTCATCCCTGGGAGTTCTTTGCTCTAAACGGGGTAGATTCCCCATCCACTTTAGGTGGCATAGACGGAGAAGATCCTTTCTCTTGAATTCCTTCTATCCTCTCCCTACTGTCACTCAAGGCGGTAGGGGTTTTTATTTACTCCAGCTTTTCATCACAAATTTATAATATTTATATATCCAAATACCGTATATTATAGTTAATATAATATAAAATAACCTGAGATAAATCCAATATTGTGGGTCAAAGTTTTCTCGGAAGACCAAGCCAAAAGGATACCAATATTCTCGATCAAGATAAGTCCTAGCAATGCAATTTTGAACTGAATTAATCAGACATCCCCCAAATAAACTCTGGGAAAGCATTATAATAAAAGTAAAAATAAGTATAAAGAATTTAGTATAGATTATAGTTTTAGCGTATTTATTTTGAGGAATTATATTTCGATTTGGGAAAATCCTTGGCTCTAATAAAATATATAAAGCAATAAACCAGAAGGTAACCCAATAATTAGGATTATGAACTATATCTATCCATTGATTAATTCTTAGTGCCGTTTGACTATTCATAAAAGATAATCAATTTCCTCGAGATGCTAATATTATAGCATATTTTATGTATTTGTGTAGGGAGTACAAAAGATCGTATACTGTGCGAATAATTCACATTATTCTAAAATTTAGTAAAAGAAAAAAGACCAACTCGATTTGAGGGGTCTTGTATGAATGTTTGAGTTTGATTATCCCTCATCAGGACGACCCTGCTCAAGTGTCGTTAGGTTTGGATGTGAAGCTTTGGATCCACATCTTGTTGGGAGAGTGTCTGGTAGGGTAGGTTCTCCAACAGGACATACGCTCGGCGTATTCCTGTGGGCTCTACCAGACAAAGGTTCAAAAAAATCAGAAAGATTTTTGTTTGACATCTAACTTTTTCCTCAAAAACAACTCCAAAATATTATCATATTATAAAATCCAAATCAAGATATGTTATAATAAAAATAATAGTTAATAATTTAAAATCGATGAAACATTATAATTACATTATTATTGGAGCGGGGATTGCGGGGGCTAATGGGGCGATGGCTATTCGCAAAGAAGCTTCAGAGGCTAGTATTGTCTTGATTGGGGAAGAGCAGTATTCGGTTTATTCTCGGGTTAATATTGGAAAGGTGGCGGCTGATATTAAGTCTCCAGAAGACTTGTTGCTGAAGAGCGAGGATCAATTCCAAGCACAGAATATTGACCGAATTATAGCTAAGGTACAAAGTTTAGATCCTAAAGAAAAGTCAATTACTTTAGATAATGGAGAAGCTCTAGCTTATGACAAAGTTCTGATTGCCACAGGTGGTCGGGCTCGTAGATTATCTCAAGTAGGGTCAGATTTGCAAGGAGTATTTGCTTTTCAGACTTTGGATGATGCGATTGCGGTGAGGGATTATATAAGGGGCAAAAATAAAATTACTATTGTTGGGGGCGGATTTATTGGAATTGAATTTGTAGAATTATTATCTAATTTAGGTAAGGAAGTGACTCTGATTATCCGAGATGAATGGTATTGGCAGGGTATGATTGACCAAATTGGAGGTAATATCTTAAATGAATACTTAGCTAAGAGAGCTAAAATTTATTATGAAAGTGAGATCAAAGAAATTAGAGGCAATCAGGCAGGTGCGATTAGTGAAGTTGAGTTAATTTCTGGAGAAATCATCCCAACGGAGGCTATGTGTGTTGGTATTGGCTTGGAGTTGAATAAGGATTTTGTGCCGGCGGATCTTTGTGGTCGAGGACTTAGAGTGAATCAGTATTTACAAAGTGAGGATGAAAGTGTTTTTGGAGCGGGTGACATTGTGGAATACTATGATGTTTCTCAATCTCAATATGCAGGTTCAGGGACTTGGGCCCAGGCTTCATTACAAGGCATGACGGCTGGATATAATATGGTGCATCCAGAGAGTATGAAGGAGTTTAGTCTAATCCCAGCTTATTGTCCTAAGACTAGTCTGGCGATTGCTTTTGTTGGGCAATGTCGGCTAAATCCTGAGACTATGCAATCAGTGGTGATAGAACAAGGGAATAGATATGTGCAAGTTAATACCAACAAACAAGGTGAAATTATTGGTGGGGTTGTAATTGGGGATTCAGCCTATATGGCTACAATTAGAAAATGGATAGTAGAGAAATTAAAGTTGGATGAGATTATAAAATAAATATAATCATAACTTTTGTTAAAAATTGATAAAAGTTAATAAAGCTTGACAAAATTTTAGAAAAGGTATAAATTAAATTTGCCTATACTTTGTGGCATTCATGGCACATGGCAAGCGGCATACTGCTCCCTCCTTCCATCCACGGAAAGGGCGCAAAGGCAAAAAGGTTTTCAACTCATCGAAGCCTTTCTTCCCTTGGCGTAGGGGCAGGCATGACTGCCTTACCATTCCAGTCGGACCAGCTTCCGATGTCACATTCTGAGCAATAGCTCAGTACTACAACTAAATACCCCTACCCCCCCCCCAGCTCCCAAGTTTTTGGGAGCAGATTATATTTAACCCATATAAGCGACTTCACAGTCGCTTTCTTTTTTATATGTTATAATAAATATATAAATTTAATAATTATAAAATTTGTGACAGGTAAGCGATTAGATACTTATTTTCAGGATATTATTAGGGAGCGTGGAGAGCGGGCTTTGTATAGTATTCAAGTTTTTTTGGCTCATAGTAAGCCATCATATAGACAGGCTTCTTTGCGAGCTTTGATTAGTTTTGAGTGGGGACGAGTTTCTGATTTGATTATTCCTTTATTGCAGGATTCATCTATATTGGTCAAAAAAGAGGCTATTCGTACTCTTACTCATTTTGCTGAGGGCAAACAGTATCTAGAGTCTAATCAGCAGCATATTCCAGAGTCTTTGGTTCAATATGCTGAGCTTAAGATCAAAACTCCGGCTATTACATCAGAAGTTCTGAGTGTCTCGGCTTTTATCCAGCAAATCAATGCTATTATTGGAGAACAAACGGTTCAAATTGAGGGTGAGGTGTCAGCTTTTCAAATGTCTAGTTTTGCTAATAATCAATGGGTTTTCTTTGATCTAAAAGATGAACAGAAGGAAGCAAAAATTAGATGTTTTACTACTGTTGCTAATTTGAGAAAATCTAGAATCTCCCCAGTGGATGGGATGCGGATTATTATTACAGGGAAGCCGAGACTTTCACCTAAATCTGGTATTTTTAGTGTGATGGTGGAGACTTTGGCGGTCTCTGGTGAAGGGGAACTCGCCAAAGCATTTGAATTATTAAGGCAAAAATTAGAGTCAGAAGGTTTATTTAGTGAGGCTCGCAAAAGAGCAATTCCCGAGATGCCTCAATCTATTGGAGTTATTACTTCACAAGATGCGGCAGCTTATAAGGATTTTATGAAAGTACTTGGAGCAAGGATGGGGGGCTTGAATTTGTATTTTCATCATGCTCAGGTTCAGGGTGAGCGGGCGGTGGATAGTATTATTGAGGCAATTGAGAATCTTAATACTTATCCAGAGGTGGAGGTGATTGTATTGACTAGAGGAGGAGGAGCGATGGATGATTTACATGCTTTTAATGATGAGTCGGTAGCCAGAGCCATTTATACTTCTATTAAGCCTATTATCTCAGCTGTTGGGCATGAGAGGGATTTTACTATTGCTGACTTTGTAGCTGATATGAGGGCTTCCACTCCGTCTAATGCGGCTGAGTTGTTGACTCCCCATCGAGATGAGTTGCAGATTAGTGTAGAGCAAAAAGAGAGAATTTTACAAGCTAGTATACAGTATAAGGTGCAAAATTTAGAGTCCAGAATAGACCAAAATTTACATATTCTAGAAAGATATACTCGTTACATTGCAGATACAGTCCGAACCACTATTCAAAAGCTAGAGAGCTTGACTTTTCAAAAATTAAATGAAATTCAACAATATCACCATAGTGTGCATAATAATGTTCATAGTTTGAATCTTATTATGGCTACAGCTTTGTCTCAATCTCAAAATAAATTGGCTTTATTACAGTCTAAATTGTCTGCTTTTGATCCACAATCTATTTTACAAAAAGGCTATAGTATTACTAAAATTTATGATAAAATAATTACAGATATTAATCAGATTAAAGAAGGAGATATTCTCACAACTCAATTTTATAATGGTAAAATACATAGTAAGGTTATAAAAAAATAATATGCGAATTAATAGTGTTTTACAAAAAAAATATCCATCTAATTCAGATATGTATTCCAAAATTGAGAGTACTAAGGTTTGTATGCTTTATAATGAATTAGTACAGACTGATTTTGCAGAATTAAAAGCATCAGAGGCGGTATCTTTGCAACATAACTCTCTTGCAATTGTAGTTAATTCTCACTATGAAGCTCAGAAAATTAAATTATATGAATTTGATATTATTCAAGCTTTAAATAGTACGATTGAGGTGGTTAGATTTCAAGTTGAGCGATTACAAATTCGAATAAGATGAAACAATTATTAAAATCTAAACAAAAATTACTTATCTCAGTCACATATATTGCTCTAGTGATTGTTATGTGTATTACCATATTGTTGATTGTATTAAGAATACAAAGTCAATATGCAGGGGCTTTAATTAATTTGAGATTCAATTTTTATGAAGGTATTACTTTTATTGGATCTCCAGATAATGTATGGCAATATTTGATTTATGCATTTTTATTTAGTATACTCAATGGATTAGCAATTTTGTATATTCAAAAAAAGTTTACTAAACCAGAAGTTCAAGCTACAATAGTCTATTGGATATTTGGCTCTAGTATTTTGAGTATTGGTTTATTAGTAATTTATTTATGGTTAATTCTGAGTATAAATAGTTGAGTATGTATATTTATCCTGACCCTAAAACGACTAATCCTAAACAAAGGTTTTGGCAAAGATTTTTTGAAATGTTGCCTGCTATTTTGGCATGGGGGACTTTTATAGGTTTGATTGGATTGTCTTTTGTACTACCTTTTCAGGTGGCTTTATTTGTATTGATATTTGATTTGTATTGGTTATTCAAGGCGATTTATTTGAGTGCTCACCTTATAGTTGCTTATAGGCAGATGAAAAAAGATATTAAAATTAACTGGTTAGATAAAGCTAAAGCTATTGATGGATTTGATTCTATTAATCATATTATAATGTTTTTGACTTATGATGAGGCTCCTGAAGTATTAGCTCAAAGTATAAAATCTCTGACTAAAATGGATTATCCTTTGGATAGGGTGATTGTGGTGGTGGCTACCGAGGAAAGAGAAGGAGAATCTCGTCATACAAAAGAAAAGTATTTGAAGCAAAAATTCAAGGGTGTTTTCCGAGACTTTATCATTACAACTCATCCAGATGGCATTGAAGGTGAGATGAAGGCTAAAGGAGCTAATGCTACCTATGCTGCTAAGAAGATGAAAGAATATTTGGAGCAAAAAAACATTGCTATAGATAAGACTATTATCTCAGTATTTGATAGTGATACTGTTAGTCATCCAAAGTATTTTGCAGCTTTGACTTATGAATTCTTGGCTTCAGATAATCCTCATAAACATAGTTATCAGCCCTTACCAATGTATCATAATAATATTTGGGATGCTCCTGCTTTTACTAGAGTAGTTGCTATTAGTTCTAGCTTTTGGCATATGATGGAATCAGTTAGATTTGATCGTATGGTTACTTTTTCTAGTCACTCTATGAGTTTTAAGACCTTGGTAAAGGTTAATTATTGGCCTGTTAATATGGTGTCTGATGATTCGGTTATTTATTGGAAATGTGTGAATTATTATAATGGAGACTATAGTGTTATTCCAATTCATATTCCTGTCTCGCTAGATGCGGTACAAGCACATAATCCTGTACAAGCATTCAAGAATCAATATTTTCAAATGAGAAGATGGGCTTATGGAATTGAGAATTTAGCTACTACTATGAGATCTTATGCTATTAATTCTAAAGCTCCACTAGGGGATAGGATTCGTAGAATCTGGAATATGATAGAAGGACATTATACTTGGGCTACTTCAGCTTTTATTTTGGCTATTTTCCCTTTAGTGCCTATTTGGTTTGGGGGAGATACTTTTCGAAACACTGTATTTGCTCATACTTTGCCTATCAATGCGAGTATTATTATGAACATTACTCTATCAGGACTGATTGTTACAGCTTATATTAATATGTTATTATTACCTCCAAGACCAAAGAGATATTCTCGCTGGCGAACAACTATGATGTATTTACAATGGATTTTTATTCCATTTGTGGCTATATTTTTAGGAGCTTTGCCAGCTATAGAAGCTCAGACTAGGCTTTTATTTGGTAAATATTTAGGATTTTGGGTAACTCCTAAGGTTCGTACTAATATTAACTCTAAACAATAGACTATGAATGAAATTCGTATTAAAGGGGCTAGAGTACATAATCTCAAAAATATAGACATTAGTATTCCGCGAGATAAATTAGTGGTAATTACGGGTTTGTCTGGTTCTGGTAAATCCTCACTGGCTTTTGATACTATTTATGCTGAGGGACAGCGAAGATATGTGGAAAGTTTATCGGCTTATGCTAGACAATTTTTGGGTATGATGGATAAGCCAGATGTAGATGTAATAGAGGGTTTATCTCCAGCTATTTCTATTGACCAGAAAAGTGTGTCTAGAAACCCACGATCAACAGTAGGGACGGTGACAGAAATTTATGATTATTTGAGATTATTATATGCTAGAGTTGGTATACCTTTTAATCCAGAGACAGGAGAGTTAATCCGTATGCAAGATGCCAAGCAAATGGCGGATAATATCGCAAGATACAAGGATAAGCAAATTATTATTTTAGCTCCAGTTATTAGAGATAAAAAAGGAGAACATAAGGGGGTAATTCAAAAAGCCTTTCAAGATGGATTTATGAGGATGAGGGTGGATGGTATTATCTATCTAACTGAAGAAGCTCTGGAACTCAACTTAGATAAACAAAAAAAACACTCTATTGAATTAGTAATAGATAGATTATTGGATCCATCTGGCTTTGAGAGTTCTCGAGTTTTGGATTCGGTAGAAATAGCTCTTAGATTAGGTGAGGGAATGCTTATAGTATCAGAAATTCTAGATAAGAATAAAAATATCTATCGCGATGAATTGATGAGTGAAAAATATATTATGGATTCTGGTGAGAGTTTTGGAGAATTAGAGACTAGAAATTTTTCTTTTAATAGTCCGCATGGAGCTTGTAGCACTTGTGATGGGCTTGGTTATACTCCGGAGATTTCACCAGACTTAGTCATACCAAACCCTAGGCTGACTATTAATCAAGGAGCTATCAAGCCTTGGGGAATAGGGAAACAAAAAGGGGCTTTTGGTTGGTATATGAAAGTTTTGGAAACAGTAGCCGAGATTAGGGACATTAGTCTCACAACTCCAGTTCAGAATTTGAGTTCGGAAGATTTACATTTTGTATTGTATGGCTCTGAAACACCAATCAAAGTTCCAATTCGCTCAGGTTCACATATAGTAGAAGGTACTTATGAGGGAGTGATACCTAATTTGTTAAGAAGGTATCAAGAAACTGACTCTGAATTTATTCGAGCTGAGATTGAAAAATATATGCTCAATACTATTTGTCCTACTTGTAATGGAAAAAGGTTAAAAAAGCAGTTTTTAGCTGTACAAGTTGCTCATAAAACTATTGATCAGATAGTAAATATGAGTATTGATGAGTTGTCTGCTTATGTGGATAAAGTTCAGAATAACAAAGAATATTTTAATGAAAGAGATATAGCTATTAGTACTCCGATTTTCAAAGAAATTCAATCTAGACTCAAATTTCTACTCAATGTAGGCCTAGATTATCTGACTTTGGATAGATCTAGTAATACTCTTTCAGGAGGGGAAGCTCAGAGAATCCGTTTAGCTACTCAGATTGGTTCTGGGTTGATGGGAGTTTTATATATTTTGGATGAGCCATCTATTGGTCTGCATCAGCGAGATAATAATCGACTTATACAGACTTTACAACATCTACGAGATTTGGGTAATACGGTGATTGTAGTAGAGCATGATGAGGATACCATTAGAGCTTCAGATTATGTAATTGATGTTGGTCCAGGAGCTGGAGCAGCTGGAGGGAGAATTATTGCTCAGGGACATCCACAAGATTTTATCAAGCAAGAAGGAATTACTGCTGAATATCTCTCAGGTAGAAGGTCTATTAATCCTCCTAAAAAATACCGTAAAGGTAATGGGCAGTCTATTATAATCAAGGGAGCTGCTGAGAATAATCTCAAAAACATAGATGTCAGTATTCCGCTTGGTAAAATGGTCTGTGTGACAGGAGTCTCAGGTTCAGGTAAAAGTACTTTAATTCAAGATATATTGTATAAACATATAGCTCATACTAGATATGGAGCCAAAGATTTACCAGGGAAGTTTAAAGATATTACTGGTCTTGAGAATATAGATAAAATGGTTAATATAGATCAATCTCCAATTGGAAGAACTCCAAGGTCTAATCCAGCTACTTATACAGGATTATTCACTGTGGTGAGGGATTTATTTGCCAAAACCCCAGAGGCACAGCTGAAAGGTTATCAGACTGGTAGATTTAGTTTCAATGTAAAAGGTGGACGATGTGAGACTTGTAAGGGTGATGGTGTTCTAAAAATTGAAATGAATTTCTTACCAGATATTTATGTAGATTGTGAGGATTGTCATGGTAAAAGATACAATAAAGAGGTCTTGCAAATTTTGTATAAAGATAAAAGTATAGCTGATGTCTTAGATATGGATGTAGAAACAGCCTTAGAGTTCTTTAAATCAATTCCAAGCTTAAAAGACAAATTATCCACCCTCTATGATGTTGGGCTTGGGTATATGAAATTAGGACAACCAGCCCCACATTTATCCGGAGGAGAAGCTCAGAGAATTAAGCTGGCTACCGAATTGTCCAAGCGAGCTACCGGGAAGACTTTGTATATATTAGATGAACCAACTACAGGATTACATTTTGAGGATGTCGCAAAATTATTAAGAGTACTTAATCAATTAGCAGATAAAGGTAATACAATTCTTGTGATTGAGCATAATTTGGATATTATCAAGAGTTCGGATCATATTATAGATATTGGCCCAGAGGGAGGAGCTAAAGGAGGAACAGTTGTCGCCGAAGGTAGTCCAAAACAAATAGCTACAAATCCTAAGAGTTATACAGCCAAATATCTAAAGCCATTGCTATAAATATGCTATAATAAAGTTAATTAAAATTTATTAAGTATGCATCCATTACTCTATACTTTGGCTTATGCAAACTCTCAAAAAAGATTATTGACTTTGGAGGAAATACATAGATATCAAATTGGTGCTAATTACTCTATACAGGAATTAACTACAGAACTTGCCAAAATTTCCAAAATTAGATTATTTCAGGGACTATATGGTCTAATAGAGGACTTTGACCAACTCTTAGCTCTCAGGCAAGAAAAAGGTCGTGAGAGTATCAGAAGATATAGGCGAGTAATCAAATATGCTCGGCTACTAATTAGTATTCCATATATAAAAGGTATATTTTTAGCAGGTTCTTCCAGTTTTAGCACAGGAAATGCCAAAAAAAGTAGTGACATAGATATATTTATAGTCACTGATACTAATAAAATGTGGTTTGCTAGATTCTGGCTAACTATAATAACCCAAATTTTAGGCATTAGACGCTCAGGAGAGCTAGAGGAGAATAGATTTTGCCTGAATCACTATATTACCGCCAATAATCTAGAAAGATTAGACCATACATTATATGCCTCACAATTATACTCCGATTATATAGCTATTGGACAAGCTTCTCAAGATGTATTACAAAAATTTTGGAAAGCTAATACTTGGAGGCAAGATTATTTTAGTCAAGCAAGCCCAAGAGAATATCCTACTCTCAGTCAACTACAACCATATAGAATAAAATATTGGTTAGAATGGTTTTTTAATCATTTCTCAATAGATATTTGGAATAAGTTAGCCAAATTAATTCAAAGACAAAAAATCAAATCCAATAGCATACAATCCAATGCCCATAATCGCATACAAATAGACGATACAGAATTAGAGTTTCACCCAGAACCTAATAGCATCAAAGCCGAGAAAATAATGCAAAATATATTACAAAATTTATGATAGGCTTCTATGATACAGGATTAGGAGGTCAGAGAATTGCCGATATGTTTGGAACAATCGCAGACATACTATATATCTGTTATCAGGATAGAGAATCACTACCTTTGGGAGATAAAACTCAAGATCAAATCAGAAATATAGTCATAGTAGGAGTAGAAAAACTATTCCGACAAGGTTGTAATTTAGTAGTATTAGCCTGCAATACCGCATCAGTGAGCACTATTAGATATATACAATCAACTTGGCTACCACAAAATCATCCAACCAAGCAGGTATTAGGAGTGACTGTGCCATTGAGAGAATATTTAGATGAATTTAGTCAGCTCAAGTCTCAAAAAGGCTTGCTTTTAGCCACTCAAGCTACTATACAGACAGGATTTTATCAGGAATACTTAGCTCAGTTCAATTATAACTTAGATTATCTATCCTGCACTAATCTGGCAGATAGTATAGAGAAAGATGTATATAATCAAGATATAGAATATACTCAGTCAGTCAAAATATTACAGAATCTGTCAAAACAAGTTAAAACTAAACCCGATTATATAATACTAGCCTGCACTCATTATGGCTATATCTCAAAACAAATTAAAGATATATTCCAAACCCCTCAAGTCCTAGACCCCAGCCGATACACAGCCGAGAGACTAGTAGATTATCTAGAGAGGCATAAGGAGTATAGATAGGAGATATTTATGAATTTATGGTTATCTCTTTGCCTGCCTGCGTTAAGCATGGATAGTTTATATTGTCCTCCCTTGCCTGCCTGCGGTAGGCAGGGGGGAGGTGTCGCCGTAGGTGACGGAGGAGGACAGGAGCAAATCTTATTTACGACGGGGTAGAGTAAATTTTTTCGTAGCAAAGACTTTAAGTTCATCTATATAAAACTTTAACAAAATTAAAAAACCACTTATGGGGTGGTATATATAAACGAGGTGAGCTGTTTGCAGGGCAAACAGCTCGGAGTTATTATGGTCTATAGGTTTTTTTATGACCTATAGATGGTTTTTATTAGGGCGGGGATCGGGGCATTTTGGGGCTCCGAGTGGTGAGTGGCGGGGGACATGCGATGTCTCCCACACCGTGGATGGGGCTTCTTCTAAGTAGAGTGGTCTCAGTTATTATCTTTCAGATACAATCTGATAAGAAAAAAACTATGTAGACATTTCTGCTTAGCTGAAGCTTAAAAAGAATATATCATACTTTCTTAAATTTGTCAAGGGTTTTTAAAATAATATTTATAAAATAGCTTAAAAGGTTGTATTTTTACTATATAAAATTGTTATAATTTTTTGTAGGGGCGACCTTTCAGGAGACTGTATTTGGTACTAAAATTCCCCTCTCTCCCTACGGGAGATAAATTGAGGGGTGCCCGCAGGGGGAGGGTGGAATAATTTGAAATTATGAATTATGAATTTCGTCCTCCTCCGTCACCTATGGTACAACCCACCTCCTAAATAAATATAGGAGGGACTTAAAGCTCCCCCGAGGGAGGATAGAATACAAAGGCACAGGCGACTGAAAGGTCGCCCCTACTATCACAGATTAAACTTGATTTTAACCACCTTTATATAAAAATTTTTAATCCCACCTCCAAAAGTCGGGGGTGGGGTTATATCAGTGATTTACTCTTTTAGGGATATACCTTGCTTCGCTATAATGTACTGTTAGCCAGTCATCTTCTAACTGTAGTAGAGCATTGATTTTTTGTTTCAAAGATTCAATTTTTACTTTTAGATTATGATTTTTTAATATATTTTTTCTTGAAAATCTCATTTCAGCTTGAATCCTTTTTATGTTAGTTTTTAGTTCCTGAATTTCCAAGTTAATCTCTCCCAAAAGACCTATCCACAATACCCAAAATCATCTAATTTGTCAAATTAGACTTTACAAAGTTTGTCAGATATGATATAAATATGTCGACCTCTGCTGTCAAAAATCATGGAAAACAAAGAACACTCAAATTTGCGATCACACCCAGTGCGTAAGAGAACAATATTAACGTATGTCCTTATATCTGTTTCGGTACTGGCTTTGAGGGTATATACACCAACTATGTCAGCACCCAATCCTGGGTACATATTATCTTTAGCAAAAAATGGTTTGTATACATTTTTTAGTGACAAAACTTTTCCAGAGCCAGATGACCCAAAGGCAAGATGCTCTTTAATAAGGCAGAAGCCTTGGTATCAGAGATGGGGACTATGTTGGAAATAATATCTTAGATTCTAATCGCCCCCGTAGGTAAACTGCGGGGGCTTTCATATATGCTATTGACAAATTTTTTGGTTGTGATAATATAGTTTTTGCCTATGCCAATGCATAATAAAAATGTCTCATCAAAATCATTTTGAGTTCGGTAATCATTCCCTTGGTAGGACAGAAAAAGAAATCCGTTTGACCCAGTTTATTCAAGCCACTATGCGTGAAGAGGCAAGGCGAGCATATCAGGATCGCACAAACCCTCCACGCATAGTGGGTGGCAATATTGTGTATGATTAATTGCTACATCCTACATCAAAATCTGGCACACACTGTTGCCAGATTTTTAATTACTTGTCTTATTTTTAGAGATATGTTATATAAAATATGTACCTTGACATTTATCTGGTTATGTCGAATCCACTTCAACCACAATCAAGAATAAGTTTCATTGGTGCATGTGTCAGTGTATTAATACTCTTACTAATTTCAGGCTTTGGTATAGTTCTTTTAGCTTGGCAACAAGATAAAAATGACAATAAAAACTCCTCAATTGTTAGAATTTTAACATGACATCACAATCTAGCTTTGTCACAATTAGACAGCTGTTTAGAAATGTGAAATCACAAATTGAATATAGGCGATTATTAAGTTTTGATAGATTATATTTTGAAGATCCAGATAAGTTTGATAGATACTTTATAAATCTGGAAAAAAGATATAAAAGAGCAATATTAGAGCTTAATGGAGTGCGGATCAATATTTGGTACTTATTGTGGCGAAAAATAAGTCGTAAAATAAAAATTTAATTACATTTTTATGAGCCACATGCTTCGGCATAGTGGCTTTTTAGTATTTAACTTAAAACCCGAGTACACAGTAGTTACTCGGGTTGGATTACAATGATATTCCCAGCGTTGTCTACATCTAACTTCGCCTTTATTGGACAATTAGGGAGAGTCGTTAATAAATGAAAATTATAGTCTCTATGATTTCTAATACTAGGATGAGAATTAAATACCTTCCAAACTTCAATGGCTGTGATATATTGATTGTATTGAATTTGATACTCTACTATCAAACTAATGATTAATTTTCTTACATCTTCAGCGATTTTACTGCGGGGATTTTGTTCTTTGAATCCCCAAGGTGGGTTTGGTTTATTATGACCTCCATTATTTGAGTCTCGTGTTTTCACAAGTAATTCTCCAAAAAGAACAACAATGTAAATCTAATATATCACAAAAGTTTTAATTTATCAAATTTTGTTTTTTCTTACTCCAACTTTGATAAATACTTACAATAATCGTAATTACAAATAATCCAGTCATATTCCAGAAGACTGTATTGACAATTTGCTCCACCGTGCTTGGTTTATAAACTAGCATCCCGATTAGAACTAGGCTAGCTAATATTGGTAGTATACTCAGAGTATATTTTTGAATAGATATATAATAATTGACTAATACATTGATCAGAGAATACATTCCCATAATTAGGGCAAATTTACCTAATAATGGGGCAATAGTCAAAAACTTTTCTCCAATTAATATCTTTATAATCAATTCTGGGAAAAACTGATAAAACCCAAAAGCCACTAAACTCATTAATCCCACAACTCCAAAAGAAGCAAATAGCATTTTACGATGTGGTTCATTGACAGCATGGCGAGCTGATACAATAGGGAACATAGCCATAGGAATGGCGGAAGTAGCGAAGAATATAATTTTACCTAAAGTGGCAAGAGCTGCATAATCTCCAGAAGCCTCTGGGGATAAGTAATTTCGAGCTAGTATTACATCGATTGAGTTTAACATTGTAATTCCTAAGACAGCCAAGGTAGCGGGAATACTGTAAAGTAATACATCTCTCCATTTGAAATGAGGAAGCTTAGGTTTTTTAGGATTATATTGGCCTAAAATATCCTTTAAGAAGAATAAATCCAGTAATATCATCATAATAGCAGAAACAGGCACAGATAACATAGCTCCAGTGACTGGAGACATTGGCCAGAATGGTAGGGTGAATATAAACAATGCTACTATTTTCATAATAGCTCCAAATAGACTAGAGCCAGATGATTGAGCAAAATGCTGAATTCCCTTTAGGATACTTCCACCCACTGACCCAGTCAAAGCTAATCCTACAGATAGAGCTAATATAATCAATGGCCCAAAAGATTCTAATTTCAAAAAGTCATATATAAATGGACTAGCAATACCGAATACAATCATTAAGGCAATAGAAGCTAGTCCTAAATAATAAAAAGAAGTACGGATAAATGAGGCTAAACTAGGATAGTCTTTTTTTGCATATAATACAGCTGAGAATTTTATTAATACTAAACTAATCCCACCACCTATAATAAGTAAAATAGTTAGCAATGAAAAAAGACTAGAAAAAGCACCATATTGATCTTTGTCCAAAATTCTCGCCACCACAATGTTAAATACATAATTCAAAGCTCCTACGCCAAATGAGCTTATAAACATAATCACGCCACCTCTAAAAAGAGAGCTATTATATTGCTTTTTGATAAATTTTCTAACCATATATTATAGTGATTGTTAAAATTTTAACATACAAATTCTTTTTTTGCTACAGTCTAACAACTATTGCATAAAAATATAATATGATATATAATGTATTTATAATTATTAATAATTAATAAATATAAACTATATGAAAATCTTACATACTAAAATTAGTAATTCTACATCTTATCTCTTGTTGGTATTTACCATTGCCTCTGTGTCTCTATTATTCTATGGACAGTTTTCGAATCTAGAGTTTGAAACTCTTAATAACGTTAGTCCTGAGGTTGAACCTATATCTAATACCGTGTCATCAAATTCAGGATCAGTGGAATCAGAAGTTCTGCCTGCGGAGAATTTAGAAGTAACCGATCCTTTGGACTCAGATGTGATTAAGAATGT
The DNA here is from genome assembly GCA_041164045.1 of Candidatus Parcubacteria bacterium. Taxonomy (GTDB): domain Bacteria; phylum Patescibacteriota; class Minisyncoccia; order SW-4-49-11; family SW-4-49-11; genus CALRBF01. Next base: position 12,057 of record JBEAQD010000021.1, on the reverse strand, counting down.
AATGATGTCTCCAGAAATGTCTGAGCCGGTAGTTGAATAGTAATCAATATAATAATCAAAAATATTAGTACTATATAAGTTTGATATAACAACAATAAAAATTAGCCTCGTGAGGTGTTACTCCGAGGCTTTTTTGATTATAAGTATCATTTAGATAACAAATATAGTACATAAGCTAAAACTAAGATAGGTATTGCCACTAAAAGAAAAAAATTAAAAGGTTGCAATCTTCCTTCAGTTCTTTTATCTTCTGGGGTTAGTAGATGAAATCTAAAGCTTATAGCAGCCAATATAAAGATTACTGCGGACCAGATTAGAAAAAACTGCCAATCAGGCATAATACCCTCAAGAGAAAGCAAATATATTATAACATACTTTTATATCTTAATTTATGGTATGATATAAATAGAATAAGTTAAATTAGTAATAGTATGCAAAAAGTAATTATTATCGGTGGAGGAATTGGTGGGCTTGCTACTGCTTGTATCTTGGCCAAGAAAGGATATGAAGTGAGTTTATATGAGAAAAACTCTAATTTAGGAGGACGAGCCAATATCTTTGAGGCTGAGGGATTCAAGTTTGATATGGGACCGTCTTGGTATCTGATGCCAGATGTATTTGAGAATTTTTTTGAATTTATGGGGGAGAAGGTAGAGGATCACTTGGACTTGATTCGGCTAGAGCCTTCTTATCGTATATTTTTCAAAGATGATAATAAAATTATCGATATGTTCTCAGATTTAGAGCGGGATATCCCTGTTTTGGAGGAGTTAGAACCAGGATCAGGAGAGAAATTAAAAGAATATTTAGACAAAGCTCGACAGCAATATGAAATTGCCAAAGATGGCTTTATGTATAAGAATTATGACTCTATCTTTGATTTTATAAACTTCAGGACTATGATAGAAGGCTCCAAATTGTCTGTATTCAGTGATATGGATTCCTATGTGAGTAAATATTTCAAAAATGACTTAGTCAAAAAAATTCTCCAATATCCTCTAGTATTCCTCGGTAGCTCTCCCTATAATACACCAGCTCTATACAGTATTATGAATCATATTGACTTTAATATGGGAGTTTTTTACCCACAAGGTGGTATGTATAAAATTACTGAAGCTCTGGTTAATATCTCCAAGAAAAATGGAGTAAATTTGGTTAGTGGCAATGGAGTGAGACAAATTATTGTAGAAAATGGTAAGGCCTCAGGAGTAGAGCTTGAGTCTCGTGAAATTATAAAAGCAGATATAGTGGTGTCGAATGCCGATATGACTCATACCGAGCTAAATCTATTACCAGCCCAGCATCGCCAATATGATGAGAAATATTGGGATAAAAAAGTCCTAGCTCCTTCAGCGCTTATTATGTATCTTGGGATCAAAGGTAAAGTGGATAGCTTGGTACATCATAACCTCTTATTCTCTCAAGATTGGAGGAAGAATTTTAAACAAATTTTTGATGATCCTATGTGGCCAGAAGATCCTTCTCTATATGTCTGTGCTCCATCCAAGACCGACCCTAGTGTCGCCCCTGCTGAGGATGAGAATTTATTTATACTTGTCCCAATTGCGGCTGGACTCGAGTATACTGAGGAGCAATTAGAAGCCTATGCTGATAAGGTTCTCAATATTATGCAAGAAGAGATGGATATACCCGATTTGCAAAATAGAATTATTTACAAGAGATTATATAGTGTCAAAGATTTCCAGCAAGATTACAATGCTTATCAGGGTACAGCTCTTGGGCTTGCTCATACTATTAATCAAACTGCAATCTTCAGACCTAATAATTATTCCAAAAAAGTCAAAAATCTATACTATGTAGGGGCAGGAACCAATCCAGGTATTGGAGTCCCCATCCAACTGATTAGTGCAGAGATGGTCTATAAAAGAATAGCCAAAATAAAACAAGACAGTCCATTGAGAGGAGAGGGGTAGATAAAGTTTCATTTTGATCGTAGGGGCGTCACGCCCGAGGCGGATGTACTCAACCTTTCAGTCGCCCATGGTTTTTTACTTTGTCCTCCTTTGGAGGAGGTGGCACGGAGTGCCGGTGGTGGATTGAGCTCTAGCTTATGTTTTATCCACCCCCGCCTTGCAGGCTTCCCCCTCCAAAGGGGGACAGGGTATTTGAGATTTTTGTCTCCCTTTGGAGTAGATGACCTTTATGGACGATGTGGACTGAGCTAAATTCCCCTCCTTGAGGGGTGGTCCCTCCTATACTTTTGTTTAGGAGAGGACGGGGTGGAATAGTTGATCTGTAGTTATACATTATAGATTTTGAATTGTAAATTCTATCCACACCCACCGCAAGCGGTTCCCCCTCTCCAAAGAGGGATAAAATGCATCCACCCCGCCCTATGAGCACCCCTCAATGAAATCCGCCTTGGGAGGAGAGGGGAATTTTTAGAACAAAGATCGCCCCCCTCACAAACGATGTATGAGAGGGGGTAAAAAGCCTCCGCTACGGGAGATTTATAATATAATAATTTGGCAAAAAAAGACCCCGGCCTTAGCCGGGGAGTGTGTGTGGAAAATTATAAGGTGTATTGGTTTAGGTAGACCATTTGATGAACATCAAGGCGATGCTCGTAGGGTTTTTGGTCTCTAAACTCAATACTTATTATAAATACCACATTTCTTAGAATTTGTCAAGGGTTTTTGTAAGCTACCTATACCAAATCACAATACTCCAGAATAAAATCAAGCCAATTATTGTGTTTAGGGCTGGGAAATATGTGTATAATCTGAAGATTTTAGCGGTATTTTGAGACCAACTAAAGCCAATCATAAATCCATATACAATAGCAATTATAATCCCAAGTACAGTGCTAAATTGGGCTAACAAAATTCCAGCTAGAGTATAGCAGATAAAACAATACACTAAGGTCAACTTAGCTCCCAGTACAGTGGCGATAGTTGGAGTATAGCTAGCCCGGTCAGCTTCAATATCTGGTATAGCTGAATAAGTATGCATAGCCATGGTCCATAATCCAGCACTTAATAATAATTTCCAGTCCAGATTAAGTTCACTCGCCAAGAGAGCATACCCAATCACTCCAGGGAAAATATATAGAATATTAAAAATAGAATCCAAAAATGGCTTCGACTTAGCTCGAATTGGCCAAGCTGAATATTGTGCTCCCAAGATAATAAATCCAAGCCACCCGAATAAAGTCAAGGGGTTTAGCCAATATATAGCTAGAATAAAAGGAATATTAGTGAGCAAAATAACAGTCCAAAGCGAAGTATGTTCAGCCGGAGTGACTAGAGCTTCATAATTCTGTTTTTTGGGGTTAAGTTTGTCAGTCTCATAATCAAAAATATCATTGACTCCATAAATCAAGAGATTAGCCGGTAGTGTAAAGTAGACAAATCCAAGCCAAAATTGCCACTGCCAGATAATTTGCATCGGTTCAAAGGCAAGAATACTTCCAATCAAATAAGGACCTAAAAGATAAATCCAAAATCTGGGTCTAGAAATTCGTAGTAGTTTAGTAATACTCATTGTGATATAATTATATAATATAAGTATATCATATATGCAGAAAAAATTATTACTAATTATTCCAGCCATTATCTTAATCCTGAGTGGATTTTTTGTGGTGTATTTTAGTTTTAGGCCAGAAGCCTTACCTTTCCCATTTTGGATATTCCAAGTCATTTCGCAGGTGACTAATGTTTTGATTGCCTTGCCTATATTATATGGGGTATCAAAATGGTTCAATTGGAGACAAGATTGGTGGAAAATATTAATCATGTTCAGCTATCCACTTCTGATAGAATCTTTTGCTATTGCGACGGGTTGGCCCTATAGTAATTTTGTATATGGTGAGGTGCTTGGTAATCTCAAAGTCTTTGGGCTAGTACCTTGGACAGTGAGTTTATCTTGGGTACCGATATTTTTCTTTAGTTTGGTCTTGGTGAGTAGGTTGCAAATCAGACAAGTGTGGCTCAAGATTCTAATTGGAGCCATTTTGATGATGACTTTTGATCTAATTCTTGATCCAGGAGCCACGGCTTTAGGATTTTGGGTTTGGGAAATACAGGGTTGGTATTATGGAGTGCCATTGATGAATTTCTTTGGTTGGATGGTGACCAGTATTATAGCCTTTGCTGGATTCTATCTGCTTTTTGCTAATCACAAACAAATAGATAATAATATTTCCTATTGGCTTAGTCTGTCTGGTTTCTGGAGCTTGAGCTTTTGGATTGGTATCTCAGCTTGGCTTGGACTCTGGTGGCTGGTGTTGGTAGGAGTAGGGTATTGGATGTGGGTGTATAAAAAACTCAATATAAAAGTATAATTCTATATTTGCATAAAATAAGATTTTAGTGTATAAAAATAATGTCCTTCAAGTTGAGGTTTGGGATGAATTTCAATTCTCTAGTTTCTAAAGTTTCTTGTGCTTACGATAAGTACATTCTATCTCACTCAGTTGATGACGGTAAAACCCTTTATGATCAAGTCATCAATGTTTTTCGGTATGTGAGTACAATGGGAGAGCAAAATGTTCAAGTACTGTCCACCCTGTTCGATCAGTACCCCGTACTCGGACAAGCATGTGAAATTCTTGCTAAGACTACCCCAACAGCTCAAGATACAAGAAAAAGCAATTTCCTCGTATCTAGGCCTACTCCTTCCTAACACTTCTTCACATCTTCAAACTCCTCCCGACCGTTCAAGGTTTGGGAGGTTTTTTATTTATATTTGCAAGTAATGTAAATTTATGATTAGATTATATTGATCTTTGTTAATATTACTCATGACTTCTAATCAAACTCCAAAGCTGAGAAGCCACATTAATTGGAAATTACTGCAGATAATAGATTTATTGGATAAGATGCTAAGAAACAATAAAGATATTAAAGATAGATCTGAGCTCCAAAAAATGTATCAATTACTACGATCTCAAAAACATACAATAGAAAGACATCATAGAAGATATGGTCAATGTGGATACAAATTATATCTCACAGATGCAGAGAATCAAATTATTATAAATTTAGGTTTTACTCTAGTTAAATCTAAAAGCACATAAACCCTCCAGGGATATTTCTGGAGGGCGTTTTCTAACAATAGTTATGAGTTAGCCTTATAAATAATGTGTAATTCTTATTCTTGATGCTAATATTCCGCCAGGTGGTACAACTGCTATATACCCACCCCTGTCTACAATTATATAGCTATCATCTGTATATGGAGTAAACATTCTGGTTAATATTTCCAAATGTGTTTTGCCATCGTTATCATTAAATTTATTTTTTAGTCTACCAATTGTTATTGGTGGTAGACTCTGAGATTTTCTAGCCTCAAAGTTGTTAGCTATGATTTGAATGAGCTGTTGAAAAGCACATTCAGCACAGAGTTTCATTTTAGTGAAAGACATCATAGACGATGGCTATTATAAGATATCACATAAATCATGTCAAATATTAGTTTATGTAATAAATATTCTTGCAGATTAAAATATTATATCTTATAAAAATAGTGTCCTTTGCATCGAGGTTTGGGATGAAAAGGTTAGCTGATTTTTCTCAGTTAGAATTAGCATATCAATATTGTATTAGGTATCCTAATAATAGATATCATTATCAAGTTTTGGGTGATCTAATTCATTTAACTCTACAAAGAGGTTTAGAATCAGGTATAGATATAAAATTTATTCAGAGAAACCCTATATTCCAAGCTGCTTGGCAATTCTTTTTGGATAATTTATATTCTCAACATCGCTCCCAACATCCCAACAATATTGTTTATTTGGTTGGTAGGCCTACTCCAGACTAAACCAACCACTTTACCTACCCCCCTGTCGCTTGACGGGGGATTTTTTTATTTATTCTCACTTCAGCTCTTGACAAATTTATAAATATAAGTATAATTATATGCGGTTCATGCGGGGGTCCTCTGGTAGGACAGTTGGGCAACTACAACCCAATTGTTGGGGGTTCGATTCCACCCCTCCGCGTTCCATCGGGGCGTAGCATAGCTCGGTAGTGCACCTGCAATGCAGGGGGTGTAGGTTCAAATCCTGCCGCTCCGATTATGAGGGATTTGTCCCTCTATAATTCATTTTTTTTGGCACTGATCGTTTGTCAGTGCCTTTTTCGGTTGTTAAATCGTAGGGAAAAGTTATATAAACTATCCTCCTTTGGAGGAGGTGGTCACTGCCGTATTTATACGGGAGTGGCCGGAGGTGGATTGAGCTAAAGATTTCATTCTATCCACACCCACAGCAAGCGGTTACCCCTCTCCAAAGAGGGATAATAATACAAAACTCTCCACTACAAATTTTATATTCCTACTTCATCAATTTACCGACCCTGAGGGCTTTGGCTAGGAAATTTTCATAAGGGCTTAAATCTTGAGTGGAGGTGTATGTAAAACTTTCAATTTCTTTACCCAGTGAAATGCTATTCTGTGATTTATAAGCTCGGACGGCTTCTACTACGGCGAGTATATCTGTCATTAAATTATTCTCTTCTTCAGATAATTGCCAAGCTGTATTGCTTTGTGGCCAATTGGAAGTATGTATGCTGGTATTCTGAGTATTATTTTCTAAAAATAGCCCTTGATACAGCTCTTCGGTGATAAATGGCAGAATTGGGGCATATAATTTAAGTAAACTCTTAATATATACATACAGAGTATATTGTGCTGCTAGACGGGAGTTTTGACCTTCAGGAGTCTCATCATATAATCTATATTTGATCAGCTCGAGATAATAATCAGTGAATTTATTCCAGAATAATTGGTCTATGGCGGTTCGGGCTTTGTAATATTCATATTGCTCGAAGCTCTCAGTAGCAAGAGTGATGGTTTGATTAAGCTCAGCTAGTATCCATTTGTCAATTAGCTCTAATTCTGGAGCTTGATCTGGTAAAGTGAAGTTTTGGAGATGCATTTCAGCGAATTTACCGGCATTGAATAGTTTATTGACGGTTTTCTTACCTTTTTTGATTTCCTCTTCATTGAAGCGAATATTCTCTCCTAAAGTTGTCCCCGTAGCCCAATATCTCATAGCATCAGCTCCGTAATTAGCAATAGTTTGCTCCGGTGGGGTGAAGTTTCCAAGTCTCTTGCTAATTTTTCGCCCTTGATTATCTAGGCCGTGTCCAGATATCATCACATCACTAAAGGGTAGAGTATTATGATGAAAATAGGCTTTAGTGACTGTATAAAATAGCCATGTTCGGATAATCTCAAAGGCTTGGGGTCTTAGGCTGGATGGGAATAGTTTAGCAGTAAGCTCAGGGTTGGATACTAGACCCGCTCCAATTTCAGGCGACATAGATGATGTCATCCAAGTATCTAATACATCTTGTTCAGGTATTAAATCTTCGGCCTTATACCCGCGAGGAGTATATTCAGTTGGGTCTACTGGTAATTCGTCCTCTTGAGGTATTATAATCTCTCCAGTTTGTTTGTGATACCAGACTGGAATTGGGACTCCATAATATCTTTGTCTAGAAATACACCAATCCCATTTGAGTGAACTTACCCAGTCAGCATATATAGAGAACATTCTCTTAGGATACCAATGTAATTTTTTACCTTGTTCTAATAATTCTTCTTTATGCTCTACTACATTGATAAACCATTGTTTAGTCAAGATAAATTCTATCGGAGTTCCTGACCTCTCGGATACTTGGACGGTATGGGTGATAGGAGTTTGTTTGACGAGTAAATTCTGCTTTTTTAGATCTTCTAAAATTAATTGTCTTAATTTGATAATATGTCCACCAGCATAATTACCAGCTAATTCATTCAAAATCCCTTTTTGATTAAAAATCAACCTAGTCTCTAGATTATATTTTTTCCATTTAGCAATATCCTCGCTATCTCCCCAAGTACAAACCATCATCAAGCCAGTTCCAAAGTCTTTGTCTACTGTCTCATCAGTGAGTATGGGCACAGTATGTCCAGAAATTGGAGTAATAGCCTTCGTTCCTATTAGATGCTGATAACGACTATCTTCAGGGTGGAAGAATAAAGCTACCGCTGCTGGTAAAAGTTCCGGTCTAGTGGTGGCAATAATGAGTTGCTCTCCTGATTCCTGAGAGGTAAAAACAATGTCATTCAAGTGGGAGTCTTGCTCGGAGTCTTCCAAATCGGTCTGGGCTAGAGCTGACTGGAAGCTAATATCCCACATAATAGGGTCTTCTCTCTGTGTGAGAAGACCCTTCCTATATAAATCTAAAAATGACCATTGGGAGATTTTCTGAGAGTGAGTATTGATTGAAGAATAAGTCTTTGACCAGTCTACAGAAATTCCCAATAATGACCAGAGATTACGATAGGTTTGAATGCCTTTTTGAGTTTCTTCCAGACATAATTTTACAAATTCAGATCTGCTGATAGAGTCTTTATTTTTGATTTTATATTTTTTCTCTACATGTCTCTCAGTTGGGAGTCCATTATCATCAAAACCCATGGGATAAAAGACATTATAGCCTTGCATTCGCTTGAACCTAACTACAAATTCAGCTTGAGAATAACTCATAATATGGCCAGGATGTAAGTGGTCTGCCGAGACATAAGGCGGGGGAGTGTCTACAGAGAAAATTGGTTTGTCTGATGTTTCATCAAAGGCATAGATATTTTGTTTAGCCCAGAATTCTCGCCAATGAGCTTCGCGTTCCGTGATTTCATATTTGGATTCAAGAGGCATAGTTTAGTTATATTAAGCTATATATTGAATTAATTATATCAAATTTATTGATTTTATTCAATGAGAAGTGGGTGGTGTAATGAGCTAATTCCCCTCTTGAGGAGTGTACAGCTCTGCTGGACGGGGTGGGATACATTTTTATCCCTCTCCGGCGAGGGTGGCACGAAGTGCCGGTCGTGGACTGATCTAAAAATTATATTCTATCCACCTTCCTCCTTCGGGAACTCCCTCCTAAGGAAGATAGAAGAAATTTCAACCTTAAAACTGAAAAAGATGAGATGCATCGTAGACAAACAGGGGATAGTGTGATATAAGTGTAAGGGTCAATCTATTCTCGTTTAGGCGAGAGGGAGTTCTTTACGATGGCTCAGAAAAGACTGTCTCAACAAAATTCAGACTTTAATCTCGCCACTTATCTGGAAACAACTCGATTGCAAGTGGAGGCAGACCTTGACACCTCGCTAGGTACAGAACCCGAGTTTCCCGAAAAACTCAGGGAAGCGATGAGGTATTCACTATTGGCTGGTGCTAAGAGACTTCGGCCGATTCTTTGCTTGGCGGCTTGCGAGCTAGCTGGAGGGAATCCTATTCTGGCTATGCCCACGGCTGTGGCAATTGAGATGATTCATACCATGTCGCTGATACACGACGACCTACCCCCAATAGATAATTCTGACTTGCGTCGTGGCCGACCCACTCACCATAAGGTATATGGTGAGGCTAATGCAATTCTAGCCGGCAATACTTTGTTCGCCAGAGCTTTTGAGATGGTGTCACATCGCAGTCCCGGCATTCCAGCCGAGCGGTTGCTGGCTGTAGTTGGTGAGCTTTCTCTTGCCTCGGGGGCTAGAGGGCTAATGGGAGGTCAAGTGGTAGATTTGGAATGTGCAGGCAAGGAGTTAGATATTGACATACTTGAGTACATCCACCTTCATAAGACTGGAGCACTGTTACAGGCTAGTGTGGTCAGTGGAGCCATTATTGGAGGGGCAAACAACGATATGTTGGAGGCTCTAAGAGTATATGCTAGTTGTATTTGTCTAGCTTTCCAAATTACTGACGATATTCTAGATTTTAATGCCATTAGCGATATATTTGTCAAAACCGCCGGCAAGGATTTGACTGCTGATAAGACAACATATCCCGAGTTATTTGGGCTTGATGGGTCTCGAGAGCGGGCCAAGGCGTTGATACTAGAGGCTAAGGAGGCATTAGCTCCTTGGGATGAAAGAGCAAAACCACTATTGGCTTTGGCTGATTACATAACGAGTCGGGACAAAACCTGACTCAACTATCTCAGTCCCCGCTCATAGAGGGGGGCTTTTTTATTTATAAATTATATTTTGTAGTTAAATATTGACAAATGTTTGGGAATGTGTTATATAAATTATTGAATCTGCTTAAAGCAAATGACTAGTCTTATTCCTTTAGAACGACCTGTTTGGTCAGGGCAAACCAATAAAGCTGTACGACCATCATATTGGACAATATATCGATGTAGTACGACTTGTGCAGGACATATAGTTCCTTTTTCAATTTTAAAAAAAATTAATATCTCAGAAGTACCTATAGATATTGAGCAATGGATGATAGTTATAAAACAAGAACTTCTTGCTTACGAAAATCTTGTCAATCCCTCCAATGCTAATGTAGTTGAAGATGGTATGGCAACAGGAACTCTAGTTCAGGAGATAGATCAGCCTAAGCCTGAAGAAGTCTCGAAGGGGGCAAAGCTAAGAAGGAAAAATAAATATAAGGGAAGAAATAAACCTCGCCCTCATATCAAGATTTTTGGGAAATAGATATTTCCCAATCCCCAGAGGCCTGTGCTTATGCAGGTCTCTTTTTCTATTTATCAAGATAATATTTTTTATGATATAATATAAGTATTATCAAATTAGGTTAAAATATATGTTAGAATTATATCAAAGAGAAGAATGTCCTTTTTGCCACAAGGTTAGAGTGGCTTTGAATGAATTAGAATTAGATTTTATTTGTCGTATTTCTAAAACTGGCTCAGCTCAGAGAGAAATTATGCTAAAATTAGGAGGCAAAGCCCAAGTTCCATTTTTAGTGGACCAAGAAAAGGGTGTGATGTTATATGAATCAGATGCAATTGTAGAATATTTATATGCTAATTACTCTAAAACAGAATCAATGCCACAAGATAATACTCCAAAAGTATGTCCGATAGAATAGACTTGCCTCCATCAACTATTAAAAATTTAAGTAATCAGAGAACATTCCGCAATATTATTGCTGTGTTAGTAGTAGTGATAGTGACTGCTGTTTTTGCTATTTTTAGCTCTCGTACAGGTTTAACTAAAGCTAAATTGATAGGTGAGGGTTGTGGTAAAACAGATTTGCAGGATGTAAAATGTGTCTTATCTATTGGAGAAAAAGAATTAGTTCTCAGAGAATGTATTGGGGAAAATTCCTGTAATCAGGCAGAATATAAATTAAGTAAAAGAGAGGATAATGAGCAATATATAAAAGTTACTTCAGAGGTTTTTGCTAAATCTATTCAGATATTATCAGTAGATATAGAAAGTATGGAACAATCAGATACAGAAACAGCTTTTTATACAGATGTCAAAGATAACTGTAAAGATAAAAAAGAATATACTCCAGATTGTTTTGACTTTCCCATTAGTGATGGTCAGCTCAAAGATATTGCCGAGCAAAATCAAAAGTATAATCAATTAATCAAAGAATATAGTCTCAATTAAAGACTATTTCTTTTTGACCTCATGTCCACCAAATTCATTTCTTAAGGCAGCTAAAGTCTTCCCAGCAAATGATTCATCTTGTCTAGAGCGAAATCTAGTAAATACTGCATCCGTAATAACTGGGGCAGGTATTGCATGCTCAATAGCTGTATCTACTGTCCATCTACCCATACCATTATCATCTACATAATCAGACAAAGAGTCAAGGTTGGCATCTTTTTGGAAAGCTTCATAGGCTAAGTCCATCAAGAAAGACCTAATTATAGAGCCATTTTTCCAAACTTTGGAGACTTGTTGTAAATCTAAATTAGGATATGGTCCACTTTTTACTAATTCAAAACCTTCAGCCATAGCTTGCATAATTCCATATTCTACTCCATTATGTACCATTTTGACAAAATGTCCTGAACCAGCCTCTCCAATATAAGTATAAGCTTCAGGAGCTGCTAGAGCTTCCCATAATGAATTATATGAATTTACCAACTCTCTTTGGCCACCTATCATCAGTGAGAACCCAATTTGCTCTCCTTTGAGTCCTCCGCTAGTTCCCACATCAATAAAATTAATAGCTTTAGATTCTAATAATTCAGCTTGGGCTTGAGAATCTTTGAAGTAGCTATTACCTCCATCGATAACGGTATCTCCCGCTGTCAGAAGTTC
>JBEAQD010000020.1:0-20042 GCA_041164045.1 Candidatus Parcubacteria bacterium | reverse complement strand
AAGTAAAAGACCCCGCCTTAAAAGGCGGGGCTTTTACATAGAAAGAAGCATGATTTAGGGAATTTCTCTTTGGTTTTTTATGTATTCTCTAATTACTTTTTCGTTTTTTAACCCTACGGATTCTGCAAAATAGCCATCCTCCCAAAGAGAATCTCCCCAAAGGAATTCTTTCAACTTTGGAAATTCTAATCTTATTATTCTACTACTTCCTCCTTTCAATGTTTGTACTACTTTTGCTATTGCATCCTTTGGAGAGATTTGTATTAACATATGTACATGATCTATCTCTATCCCTAATTCCTCTAAACTCCAATCGTTTATCTCACATGCTTCTTTAAACAATTCTTTCAGTCGTATGACTATTTTACCTCTCAACACTCTCCTCCTGTACTTTGGACACCAGACTAAATGTACTAATATCCTGTGCTTTGTTGATGACCCTGTTTTATACTTCATCCCTAAATCATGCCATATTTTCCTCCGCTCCGCAAGCTCTTAGCTTGCTATAGCTCCCGGAAAATTTTGACATTCATCCCCGCCCTTAAAAGGGCGGGGTTTTCTGTCTTTTTAATAAATCATTTTGTAAATTGTGTGAGAATTATGTATCATTATATTATTGCTTTATTTTGATTATTTTGTTATAATGTTTTTTAGATGTCCGATCGTCTAATTGGTAGGACGACAGGTTTTGGTCCTGTTAATCTAGGTTCGAGTCCTGGTCGGACAACATCTTATAAGAATCACAGTCTATCTTTGTCAAAGAAAAATGCCCACCATCTCTCTGGGTTGGTTTGTGCTGGGATTCTTTTCTCAGCTTTGGGGTCTCTTAGGATTGAGATTAAATCGTCATTACTAAGATTAGCAGTGATTGATCCTGGGGTAATCATTAATACTTCTTCTTCTGGTTTTTTGAGGTCTAATCTTTGTTTTGCTTCTCTCTCTTGATAGGCTGATGAGCTGATATATTCTTTTATACTTTCTAATGAGGCTGTGTCTTGTTTGATTCTCTCTACTTGCTTTATAAGGGCCTGTTTTTCTAATTCTCTATCATATTTGATTTTGAATATATTAAATATTCTAATTCCTAAAAATATAATTACCCCGATCAAAGCTAAAGCAATTATATTGTTTTTGATATTATTCTTAGGTTTAGATGTATTTTTACTATAGACTTTTCTTCTCATACTTTATTATTAATAACCACAAGTAGATGGGTTTACAGGAGCTCCCTGAGGGCTAGAGCCAACTCTTAATGAATTGGGTAGATAAATTGTAAAATGTAAATGAGGACCAGTGGCAAATCCAGTAGATCCAATATCTCCTATCCGGGCCCCTCTGTTAACTGTCTGTCCATTGGATACTCTTTGCTGACTAAGATGACCATATAGGGAAAAATATCCGTCAGTATGTCTAATTACCACCCATTTACCATAAGAATTATCATTAAATCCAACACTAACAACCGTACCTGAAGAAGTGGCATAAACTGGAGTTCCTGTTGGAGCTCCTATATCTATACCATTATGTCCAGCTCCTCCATAGGCTCCACTTCTAGCAAAAGATGTCATTCCAAAACCTTGTGTAATTCTTCCACCTTGCACTGGCCAAGCATAACCAAGAGCCGAACAAACGGTTCCGCCCCCTCTTCCAAATTGCCTTAATAAAGCAGCTTCTAGATTTGCCAATTCTACTGCTGTGGCTTTTCGTCTCTCTTCTAGTGATTTTTGTTGGGAGTTAAGATTATTGAGACTAGAATTAAGTTGATTGACTGCAATTTCTGAGGCTTTAGCTTTATTTTGGACACTATTTTTACTATTTTCAATCGATTCTTTGGTGCTTTGCAAAGCTCCTTGAGTAGATGCTAATGTAGCTTTTTGATTGACTAAATTCTGATTAGTAGCATCTAGAGCGGTTTTTTTCTCTATAATTTCATCTAATAAAGTCTGTATTCGCATTTGTATAGTATTAGAATATTCTATATCACTAAATACATCTGATAGCTGATCAGCACTTACTACTGCTACTACTTCATTTCTTACTAAGGAACTTTTATATAAACTTTCCACTAGATTTTTAATAGTAGCTTTGTTGGATGCTATTTGGGATTCTAATTCTTGTATATTTTGAGTAGTTTCTTTGATATTATTATCTGTTTCATTAATCTTTTGTCCTACTTCTACTATTTGTCCTTGTAATTTTTTGATATCTGAGTTGAGATTATTGATTTGTTGTTTGAGATTATTTACTTCTGCCTCTTTACTAGATTTTTGTTGGGCAGTTTGATTTTTACGATTCTGAATATCCTGAATTTGTCTTTCTAATTGTCTTATCTGAGCATTTTTGGAATTGATTTCTGATTGACTAACTGCTGATACAAAGTGACCTTTTTGTATAAATAAAAGGGTTAAAAATATAGCAAAACTGATTATATATCTTAATTTCATATTGTCTTATATTTGTTATAAAAATATTTATAAAATATTTTTATTTATCTAGACTTATGAGAGAAATAGCGGATTGTAGACGGCGGATTGACTCATCTTTTCCTAATATTGCTATAATCTCAAAAGGTGATGGCGACTTTTCTTTTCCTGATAGAGCTACTCTTAGTGGCCATAATATCTCTCCCATTTGCTGACTATCTTCCTGAATAGCTGTCTTGATTAGTTGTTCTATATTTTCTAAGTCATTATCTTTTATATTATACAATAGTTTTTGACTCCACTCAAGGCTTGTTATGATTTTAGGGTTATTCATAGCTTTATAAGCTAAAATTTCAGGATTATATTCAGGCTGTTGCCAGAGAAAATCTAATTCTATACCTATATCTGAGAATTTTTTAATTCTTTGAATTTCTAATTTTATAATTTGATTGAGTTGATTTTCTGTCCATTGATTTATATCAAAGCCATTTTTGACTAAATATTCTCTGCCGAATTCCAATTGCTTTTCTTGGCTTAATTGTTTGATATAATGAGCATTGATAGAGTCTAATTTTTGTATATTGAATATAGCTCCACTTTTTTGTACTCGCTTGAGGCTAAACTTCGCGATGATTTCACCTAAAGTGTAGTACTCTCTGTCATTTCCTTCATTCCAGCCTAAAAGGGCTAAGAAATTTATCATAGCTTCAGGTAAATAACCCTGTTCTCGATATTCTTTAATTGAAGTAGCTCCAAATCTCTTGGACATTTTAGATTTATCCGGAGCCAATATTAATGGTAAATGAGCAAATTGTTTATTCTTAAAACCTAAAGCCTTATTGATAAGAATTTGCTTTGGGGTATTAGCAATATGATCATCACCTCTGATAATATGAGTGATTTCCATTAATTCATCATCTACTACTACTACAAAATTATATAATGGATAATCTAAATTTTTAGCTATAACAAAGTCACCTAAAAGAGAAGTGTCAAATTCTATTTTACCTTTGATTTTATCTTCAAAGATAACTTTGGTATCTGGGACTTTGAATCTGATTACTGATTGTGGAGTTGGTTCTTGTTTCTGCTCTCGATACGGAGACCTTAATATAAACTGTCTCTGTTCTTGTTCAGCTTTGGTCTTTAGTTCTTCTAACTCTGAATCAGTCAAATTACACCAATAAGCGTCTCCTGTAGCTAATAATTGCTCCAAATATGGTCTATATGTATCTGCTCTCTGACTCTGGCGATATGGTCCTAAATCTCCTAATTCACCTCTGAGTGAGAGTCCCTCGTCTGGGATTAAGCCTAACCACTCTAGACCTTCAATAATATCTTGCTCTGATTCTTTGGTGGATCTGGCAATATCGGTATCCTCAATTCTAATTACAAATTTACCTTGCTGATTCTTAGCATATAAATAATTAAATAAAGCTGTTCTAGCGGTTCCTATGTGTAAATTTCCTGTAGGTGAGGGAGCAATTCTAGTTTTTATCATAGACTTTCGTTTACTAATTCTGATTATATTATAGCATAAATAATTACTGTCGTATAAAGTTTATAGCATCTCTCAATATTAATAATCCAAAAATAAAGCTCGAAAACATATATACTAATAATTTCCCAGCTAAACTTTTATAATGCCATTTTATAAAATATCTATTAAAACCTTTTTGCCAATATAATCTTTTCTTTATATTCCAAAGTTTTTTGGTACTAGCTCCATGATAATGATACATTTTAGAGTCTGCTAGATAATAGGTTTTATAGCTTCTTGATTGTAAATGTTTGGATAAATCTACATCATTGAAGAATAACCAATAATCAGGATGAGTATCAAAACCACCTAACTCCTGCATCACTGAACTTCTAATCATAATGGCTGAGGCCATTGGTTGCTCACATTCTTGGCTTTGAGTATAGTCAAATTTATCATCCCATTTGAACTTAAATATGGAGCTGAATATATGCCATAGAGTGGGTAACTGGCGACAGCTTTTTTGAATTGTGCCATCTGGATATTGTAATTGGGGGGCTATCATTGCATATTTATTATTTTTATCTAGGAAATTAAATAAATTCTGTATACTATCCTCTTGTACTAATATATCTTGATTTAGCCAAAGAGTATATTTCCCTTCAATATGTTCTAGGGCTATATTATTGCCAGCAGCATAGCCTAGGTTTTTAGTATTAGTGATGATAGTTAATTTTGATTGCTTTTTGTCCCAATTTTGTTGTAAATTTAGCAAATATTCAGGAGTATTATCTATAGAGGCATTATCTATAACAATCAATTGATAATATTCTTGATACGTATATTGAATTGACTCTATGCAAGCTTGTAAATCTTTTCGATTATTCCAAGCTAGAATCACTATAGATAGTTTTGGGCTTTTCATAGGGGAGCTTTTATGTATCTTTGCCAAATTTGAAATAATTCTCCTGTAGCTATTACATCTCGCATACAATATTCAGCTATTTGCTGATATTCGCCTTGATTAAATAATGCTGGTACATCTAGCCCTGTAATACCTTCGCTTTTAGGACTTGTAATACCAAATCTTTTACAAAAATAGTCTAAATTAAACTTTTTAGTAGTATTATAAAAAGTTAATTGGTCAAAAAGGTCTATATGCTCTTTATCTGAATAACGATAAGGGATTAGATTTTTAGTTGGTTTAATTTTATGTACTGCTGATCGCATCAATATGTATGGACAGTCAAATCCCCTACCATTAAAAGTTACAAAGGTACTATATTTTCGAATTGTAGCCCAGAATTTTTCTAATATTTCAGCTTCTGTACCTACGAGATAATGTACTCCTTCTTTTTCATATCTCTGCTCAAGATTACTATCTGGAGCTTGTAAATATACACTTTTGATATCCTTTTCTGGGTCATATAGCCCAATTGCTACAATTTGACCGGTAAGTGGATATAGTCCTAAGGTGGTCTTGACTATTTCTTGTTGTTCTTCGGTTTCGGCATATTTTAAGAGATAAATTTGAGTCTCTGGATCTAGTGTATCCCAACTATCTCCAATTGTTTCTATATCAAATATTAAATGAGACATATATGTGTATATTATTTATATTCTTGTATTATACTGTATTTTTGAATAAATTCATATATTTTTTTAAATACCTCTAATTTGGAATAATCTAAATTTACCAGATGATAGGAGTCTTCTACCCACATAATATTAATATCTTTTAAGTTTGTTTTTAGTCTTTTTTGGAATATTTCTAAGTTATACTTGGGGACAATATGATCTATAGTAGATTGGATTAAAAGTATGGGTGCATTAACCTTGTTAACATAATTTCTCCTAATTTTACGAGTCAAAAGACAGACTTGTGCGACTGAACTTATAGGAAAATATTTATAAGCTCCCTTACGGGAAATAGATATGTCTTGTATTCTTTTGTCTGTAAAAGGTTGTCTTCTATATATCAAATATGGAATATATTGTAAAATATGCGACATATATCTTATAATAAATGGAACTTTGACTTTGAGTGGAGTACCAATAGTAATAATCCCAGACACCTTATACTTTGAAGCCAAATATAAAGCCAATTGACCTCCCATAGATAGTCCTCCCACAAAAATTATATCCCATTTATCTGAAATTTCCTGATAAGCTTCTTCAGCTTGAGCTAACCAGTCTTTATAGGTAACTCTATGTAAGTCAGATGGTTTGGTATTATGACCTTTTAGATTAATACTGTGACATTCTATTCCCCTCTGCTCCAAATACATCAACATTTCTTGTAAATCATCTTTTGTTGATGCCCAAGCATGAAACCATAATACACCTATTCTCATATATTATCCTCTAAATGACCTAATATATTGCATCATTTCTAAATAAAATTGTAAATTATGGCGACTCAAATATTCAAGTGCATATTGTTCTTTTACATTATATAGATGTCTAATATAGGCTCGGCTATAATCTTGAGAACCTTGCCATTGAGCATAAGGATCAATTGGATTTGTATCTTCTCTATAAATTAGATTTTGAATTTTTAGAATATCAAAGAATTTATTTTCTGGTAATTTAGCTTCTGTTTGAGTTTGTTGTAAATCTCGCAAATATTGATGTACATCTTGCTCCTTATTGGCTGATTTCCAGATATAAACTGTACCATGACGAGCTTCTCTGGTAGGAATTACACAATCAAACATATCTACTCCTAATGAAGTTGCATAGACTATTTCTTCTGGTTTTCCCAATCCCATCAGGTATCTGGGCTTGTCATCTGGTAAGAGCGGGGCTGTCCATTGTATAACCTTCAAAACTTCAGCTCTTGACTCACCCACTGACACACCTCCAATAGCATACCCATCAAAACCTATTTCTTGTAATTGACTTAAACTTAATTTTCTTAAGTCCTCATATATACCTCCCTGTACAATGCCAAATAATAATGGTTTTGTATTATCAGGTCTAGGGTCTTTTTGTAATAACCTTTCTAATTCATCTTTTGACCTTTGTGCCCAACGAGTAGTTAATTCTAAGGACTTTAATATATAATCTCGGGCAGATCCACCCGGAGGACATTCATCTAAAACCATAATAATATCACTCCCCAAGTAATACTGAGTACGAATAGACTCTTCTGGACTTAATAAATGCTCACTGCCATCTATATGAGAGCGGAAATACACACCTTCTTCTGTAATTTTATTAATTTTAGATAAGCTAAATACCTGAAATCCTCCACTATCTGTCAAAATTGCTTTAGGCCAATTGGTAAATTTATGTAAACCTCCTAATTTATGTACTAACTCATAACCAGGTTTGAGATAAAGATGATACGTATTCATCAATATAATATCTGTATCAAATTGATTATATATTTCCTGATTCCCAATTCCTCTAATGCTACCCTTAGTAGCTACGGGCATAAAAAATGGAGTTTCTAATTTACTATGTACAGCATCCAAAATTCCATACCTTAAGCTACCACACCTCTCTTTTATTTCAAACATAATTACTCTTCTACTCTTATCTGTCCACCGACATCACTTACTGAATTTACTTCTAAAGTACCAGATAAATCTATTCCTGTAAAGTCATCTTTACCTGTATAGTTAATTCCACTCAATAGTTGAGGGATTTGCCCTACTTGATTTATAGCAGGATTAATACTAATCTGGAACACAGCTCTATATAGAGGTCTTAACAAACCAGTGTTGGCTGGGACTTTATCTACATTCCAGACAACCTCTTTAGTCCTCTCATTATACGATATATTACCATGTGTCGAAATGGTTTTGTCTGTCCAATTCACATTATCTGGGAGGGTAGTTATAAATGTAACACCTGATACATCATTTGTTAAATTTTGTATTTCTAAACTTACTGAGAATGTAGTTATTTGTGCTACTTTTAACGGTATTGGGCCTGTATTGATAATAGAGCTGTCTTTACTTACATAAGAAATAGAGGCTTTTGGTATTAATTTAGTTGACAACTTGACTTCACTAGAATTGCCTTGAATAATTTTATTTACTCCTAAGGTAGTAGGTACTTCATCACTTTCAAAGGTGGCATTAGTTTTAATAACATAATTCACATCTTGAAAGTTATCAATCGGTATAGTACGTTTTATAGGTACTCTAAAACTAACCTCTCCTTGTTCATTAGGACCAAAAGTTTTTAGCTGAGGTACTGCATTAGCTCGCCAAATAATAGTGTTAGTACTAGCATCGAAATCTGCACCCCTAGCGCTTAATCTAGTTAAGTCTAATAATTTGCTGTCCAACTGTACTCTGAGAGATCCCTCTCCTATTCTAACTTGAGTATTATTACGAAATGTAATAGTATATTCCAAAGAATCTCCTGCAGATGCTATATTAGTATTAACTCTCTGTGTTAAGTTGACATAAGGAGATCCTAGTGTAGTAGATTTTTGGCTACTTGAATATAGGGTAAACACTCCTTGTCTAGACTCTCCTATTTTAGCTTTTATAATCTTTATTTCTTTTTGATTTCCTCCAAGTGTACCAGTTACTATAATTTCATAGGAAGATTTTGACCTTATACTTGGAATAGTAAAGATATTTTTTGAATTCCCAGCAGCTGTTAAGGTTGATGATGTGAAAGCAAAAGTTTCTGGATATTCTAATTGTAGCTCCAAATCTTTCAAATCATTATCACTTTTATTATTAACAGTAATAACATAATTAACAATTTCTCCACCTACACCTTGTAGGGGGGCTTGAATATCTACTATAACTGGACTGTCCGCAATAGTTGTAGCAAACTCTGTCTTGGAATCAAAGCTAGAAGTTAGAATAGTGGGCATATAATTAAGAGTGGCTTTGATTGTATGAATACTAGCTATTTCTCCTATCAATCTTCCTTTAATTATAATCTCTCCCTTTGATCTAGGCTCTAATTCTGGTAATTCATATTCTCTAATTTCAGATTTGGTCTGACCCAATATATCCAAAGATGAGTCTATGAGTGCCTGAGGAACTTCTACGGTAATTTTAGCATTTTTTAAGGCAACAAGATTATCATTTCTATATGTCAAGGTATATGAAATTTCCTCTCCTGCAGACACTTGACTTTCGCCAGCTATTTCTAATCTCACTCTTTTATCTGAAAATCTTTGCTGATTGAGTTGATAAAAAAAACCTATAATAAGTCCTATACCTACTAAAGCTGTAATAATTATACTGTAAAGTGTGATTTTTTTCTTATGCTTTTGGAAAAAAGGCTGATCTGCTTCCTCAACTGGCTTAAATTCTGGTGAGCTTGGGGCATTATGTTTTGCATATACACTATATGGAGTATTGTGCACTCTTTCTTTATCTAGCTCCACTTGATTCTCTTTTTTATATATTTTTTTCTCAATATCTTCTAATGCCATATATTTATTTTAATTATATTCGATATTAATTATACCATATTTATTGAATAAGATTCAAGGAGTTACTTTTGAGACGATACCAGTGTAGATGATGTTGCACAATTTGCCATGGAAAATCTTTTACTTCAAGCCAAATTCCCTTTTGCCATTGTCTTAAAGTATAAATCAAGTCACTATTGACTGCTATATAATCTTCAAATTCATCCTTTAGTCTAGATACAACTAAACCTCCAGCTCTAATACTTATACCAAAGTCTCTAGACTTTGTGACTCCAGTTATTACACAATGGGATAAGTTAATTCCATAACCCAATGTATATAATAATCTAGTTAATAACCAACCGATTAAGACTTGATATTGATTAGAATGTTTTTTGACTAATTCTATATATTGTTCAATGCATTCAAAAACTTGTATATCTGTATGATTCTCATCGGTTAATTGGTCTAATAACTCAAACATAATTCCCATCAAAGCGGTGGATTTGATATCCAAATATAAATCAGAATATGAATCTAGGTCTTTAATCGCAATTAATCTAGAGGTATTACGCCCTACAATAAACTCTAACTCGGATTTACCCCAATCATATAATCTGTATTGTAGCTTGGAGGTTGGTTTCTTGATACCTTTTAACAATAAAGTTTGTTTCCCATAATTCTTGGTATAAAAAACCCCCAATCTATCCACTTCTGGTAAATCTATTTGTTTAATCAAATAGGCCTCAGTATTGTGGATAATGGCCATATTTTATATTTCTATAATCACGGGTATAATCATTGGTCTTCTATGAGTAGTCTTGAATAAGAATAAACCTAAATCTTCTCGAATAGATTGTTGTATATCCTCTATACTCTGGTCTTGCCCTTCTCTTGCTAGTTTCTTCTCTATATGTTCTTTTACTTTTTCCTTAATTGAATCTAGTAATTTGGTAGATGTTTGAATATGCACAAATCCTTTGGAGACAATTTCTGGATCTCTAATAATTTTACCTTGTTTTAAGTCTAATAAAGATACAATAGTCAAAATCCCATCTTGGGCTAAAGACTGCCTGTCTCGGATTACAATTTCTTTTAAGTCTCCTACTCCAAGCCCATCTACCATCATATTGCTGGCATTGACTTTCTGAGTAGTAACTCTAGCCTCTCCCTTATAAACCTGTATTACTCTCCCATTGTCAGTAAGTAGTATATTCTCTCTTGGCATACCAACTTCTTGAGCTAAGTCGGAATGTGATTTGAGAGCATAAAAGTCCCCATAAATTGGTTGTAAATACTTAGGTCTAATAATCTCTAATAATTGCTTGAGATCTTCCTTATGAGCATGACCTGAGACATGAATTTCCATCATTTTCCAATGAATAATATTGGCTCTCTGTTTAGCTAGAGAATCTTTGATCTTTTGTACAGATTCTTCATTTCCTGGTACCACGGAGGATGAGAATACCACAGTATCCCCCGGTTCAATTTGGAAATTACGATGTTCTTTATTGGCTATTCTAGTCAAAGCTGACCTCTCATCTCCCTGAGCTCCAGTACAAATAATCGTCAAATTTTCAGGTGGAAGATTACGAGCCTCTTGAGCACTAATTAAAGTCTGTGGAGAAAAATTGGCATAACCAATTTCATGTAAAATCTGAATATTAGTCTTCATACTAAAGCCCTCAATCACTACTTTACGATTATATTTCTCAGATAAATTAATCATTTGCTGAATTCTATTCAATGTACTAGAAAAAGTAGTCACTATAATTTTGCCAGTAGCATTCTCAAAGATATGGTCAATATTATTCTGAATTGTCATCTCAGAGACTAACCTTCCAGGTTTGCTAGCACTAGTACTATCGGATAATAATAGTAGAACTCCCTCATCTCCAATTTTCTTATACATTTCTAAATCAGCTGGAGCTTCGCCCACAGGAGTGGCATCAATTTTGAAATCCCCAGTATGTAGTATTACCCCTTCTGGAGTCTCAATCTTAATCATAGTAGAATCAGGGATACTATGATTAATATGTAGAAAAGTAACAGTAAATACACCTAATCTTATTTTCTCATTTAATTTGGCAACATGTCCATTAAGTGCTGGAAGAGTAGTAAATTCACTTTGTCTTCTTTGCATCATTGCTAAAGGTAAGGCTGGTGCATAAATAGGTGGGTTACCAATCATAGACATAACCTGCGATACCCCTCCAATATGATCCATATGACCATGAGTAATCAGCACGGCTCTAATTCTGTCCTCTTTACCTTTGAGATAGCTAGGATTAGGGATAATATAGTCAACACCAGGCTGATCTTCTTCTGGAAATTTCATCCCTATGTCTATTACTATAATATCCTTTCCATATTCTATCACTGTCATATTCCTTCCCCCGATTTCCTCAGAACCACCTAAAGGAATAATTTTCAAGATATTATCTTTTGTGTCAAACGGCTCTTTGGCATTCAGATACTGATTTGCTTTGTAACTTAAATCCTTTACAAAGGTAGTACCTCTCTTAATTTTAGAATTATTATAAGCTTTCATATCAAATATTAATTATTATTGGTAAAATCATTGGTCTTCTCTCAGTCTTGGTTAATAATAGTCTAGCTATATTTTCTTTCACTTCACTTTTGACATAGTCTAAATTCACCTCATCTGCTTCTCGTATTAATGTAGATATGATTAATCTAGCATGATCCTTAATCTCATCAAATAATTTCACTGAGGATTCATTATCCACAAAACCTTTGGATTCTAATACTATATCATTCAACATTGTACGAGATTGCAAGTCCACCAGAGCAATAATATGCAATATTCCCTCTTCTGCCATAGACTGTCTATCATGTATGACCACATTGGTCAAATCTCCAACTCCTAAACCATCTACAATTATATCTGAGGCTTGAACTTTTTCTGGAGTAACTCGTCTTTGTTTATAATCAAAGAGTATAACCTTACCATTCATACCCACTACTACATTACGGTCTGGATATCCACCTTTAACAGCTATATCTCCATTAGATCTCAAGAGATGATGGGAACCTGTAACTGGGATATAATATTTAGGTCTAACTGCTTTTAGAACTGCCAAAGTATCCTCATACCTTGCATAAGCTCCATATCTAGTATCTAGTTCCTGATAATATTCCACAAAAGCTCCAAGTTTAGCAAAATTATCATTGACTCTTGCCACTGATCGAGCATTTCCCGGGATCAAAGCGGCTGGATATACCACAATATCTCCAGCCTGAATAGTAAAGACTTGATGTTCACCATTTGCTAGTCTCATCAAATGTGGAATATCATCTCCATGTGATCCTGCAATAAGTACTACTAGTTTTTCCCTTGGGACTTCAAATAAACCACTAGGCCCTATAATAGTTCCAGATTTAATATTAATTAATCCTTTTTTACGACAAGTATTAAATGTATTTAACAAACTTTTACCTTCAATAAACAAATGCTTATTATGGTTTTCTACTGCATTTACAATTTGCTGCATTCTACCAATCATAGATGGAAAAGTGGAAATATAAATTGTACCAGTATTTTTAGCAATAATTGAGTCAATATAATTAGCAATAGAGATTTCTGTTGGGGCAAAACCCTGAGATTCACTAGCTACACTACCTGTTAAAAGAGCAAATGCATCTGAACCAGCTAAATCTTTGATATAATCTAATACTTCAGACTTTTCCGATGTTTCGCTATCTAATTTATAACTAGATAGATAAAAAACTTTTCCTTGCATAGTATAAATACAAAGTCCGATTGCACCTATTACATTAAATGGTGCGGGGAATGCATTAACCTTAAATGAACCAATTCTAATGGAGTTATAAGGCTTTATAATATGTTTTTTGTACTTAATACCTTGAGAGTAAAAATCATGCCTTGACTCCAAAATAGCAAATAAAGCTTCTGTAGCATAAATATGTAAATTCGGAAATAAATGCAGTAAATAAGGAACTGCCCCAATATGATCAGGATGCGGGGATGTCAAAACCACTCCTTTAATTTTACTCATATTATTTTTGAGATATTGAGTATTAGGAATAAGATAATCTATACCCGGTTGATTAATACCTGGCATTTGTAGGCCCATATCTAAAATAAGAATATCATTTTCCTGCTCTAGGACATACATATTCTTACCTACTCCATCTAAGCCTCCTAAAGGAATGATTTTGAGAGCCTGTCTGGATGTTTCAGGAATGGTTCTTTTTTGGGCAAAGTTTTTACCTTGAGTACGAGAACGATTAGTTCGCACACTAGATTTAGTATGAAATCTTTTTGATTGCATCATATAAAATATATTTAATAAAATTATTATTATTTTCTTTAAGAGCTTATATAATCTGCTTATGGCATAAAATAAAGTTGGATCTTAAACAGAAATGTGTTTTACTCTAAAAAAATGCAGACTCTAGAGAATTGAACTCTAATTTACTCCTTATTAGTAAAGTCTTTTACAAAAAATTAATTTGATTCTTTTACTTTAGATCTAGTAATAGTTATTTTATTACCTTCAATAATATTATTTTTAACTAAAAGATTATGTACGGTTTGAGAAGGTTGTGCTCCTACAGAAATCCAATATTTAATTCTCTCGGCATTAAGAGTATTGTCCTTATTTCCTGGATTATACATGCCCAATGATTCAATGAATTTACCTTTTACTGGTCGTGTTTTTTCAGCTACCACTACCTTATAAATAGGGGTATTTTTCTTACCAACTCGCGACAATCTAATTCTTAACATAATTGAAAATAAAAAGTTTATACATTTATTAATATTTATTATACCATAATTTGAGACTATTGTCAATATTTACCACTATCCTTGCTATAGTTTGATATTTTTTATATGCTCACTTACTCCTTTACCAATTTCTGGATGTCTTAAGCCAAAGTCTATAACAGCTTGGATATATCCTAATTTATCACCACAATCATATCTTTTACCTTCGATTTCATAACCATATAGGGGGTTGGTTTTAAGAAGCTCAATGAAGGCATGATCTAACCCCAATTCACCTTCAACTGAAGCTTTCATCTGCTCTAATTTATCAAAAATAGCTGGGGTAATAATATACTTTCCAATTACTGCTAGATTAGATTTAGTTTCTTCTGGCTTTGGCTTTTCTACAAACTGATTAATCTCAACTAATCTATCATTAATTTGAGTTCCTTCAATAATACCATATTTGGATACTTCTGAATGAGGAACTCTGGTAAGAGCAATCACTGGATCTTGATATTTATTATAAATTTCTATTAATTGCCCAATAGCAGGTATATCTGAGGCGACTATATCATCTTCGAATAAAACTGCACAAGGCTCATCACCTATAAAACTTCTGGTAGCTAAAACAGCATCTCCATTACCTCTAGCATATCTTTGTCTAACAAAGAAAAATTCTGCCATATCAGCTATGTCTCTGACTTGACCTAAAACCTCCTCTTTTCCCTTTTGTTCTAACAAATACTCTAATTCAAAATGAGAGTCAAAATGATCCTCAATTGCTCGTTTTCCTTTACCTGTTACAAAAATAATCTGCTCAATTCCAGCCCTCACAGCTTCTTCTACCAAATACTGAACGATAGGTTTATCTACTAATGGCAACATTGCCTTTGGTTGGGCTTTAGTGGCTGGTAAAAATCTAGTTCCAAATCCTGCGACGGTAATAATGGCTTTTCTAATTTTCATAATATTATACTTTATAATTCTACTTGTGAGTTATCTCCAATTACTAATTTATGCCCTTTAGGGAAGGTTTTTTCTTTATCTGTAATAATCACACCATTCCCAATAATACTATCCACTATTCTCTTAGAGCTATGAATCGTAATATTATGCATCAAAAGAGAATGTTCAATTTCTGAATTTGTAATTTTACAATCATCTCCAATGGAAGTATATGGTCCTATATAGCTATCTTCTACAATAGTATCTTTGCCAATTATAACTGGACCCCGAATAAAACTATTACCTTTAATCTGAGAGCCTTTTTCTATCACTACATTTCCCTCTATAGTTACAGTCTTTTTTATCTCACCCTCAAGTTTAGAATTTTGGATTTGAGCTAATAATAACTGATTTCCCTCTAATAAATCTTGTGGTTTACCTGTGTCCTTCCACCATCCAGTAATTTCAGAGTATCCCACTGCAAATCCATTTTTAATTAGCTCAGTATGGGCATCAGATATTTCATATTCTCCTCGCAGGCTTGGCTGTAAATTTTCTATTATAGTATGTATATTTTTGTCGTAAACATAAATTCCAGCTACAGCATATTGACTCGGAGGATTATCTGGCTTTTCTACTACCTCCACAATACGATTATTTTCTATTCTAGGAACCCCAAATCTTTCTGGGTCTTTGACTTTGGATAAGGCCAAAAGAGCATTCAGCTTCTGATTATAAAAAGTATCTACAAAATCTTTGACATCTCCTAGAATAATATTGTCTCCCAGATAAAAAACAAAATCCTCATCTGCAAGAAATTCTCTGGCTATTTTAATTACATGAGCGACACCTAGCGCCCCCCCTGTCTGTTCTATATAAGTTATATTAACTCCATATTTAGAGCCATCACCCAAAATAGGCTCCAATTCTGAGTCTCCAATATTAACTATAATACCTATATTCGTAATTCCAGCTTGTACTAATTTGTTAACTGCTAATTCAATCATAGTTGTATTAGCCAAAGGAATAGTGTGTTTATTACGATTTGTAGTAATAGGCCTTAATCTAGTTCCCTTACCTCCTGCTGCAATAAGTCCCTTCATATATAATTTATTTAGAATTATTATATTTCAATGGTTCCCACCAATCTTGGTGTTCACGATACCAATCTATAGTTTTATGAATAGCAGTATCAAAATCAAAGTATGGTGCCCAACCTAGATTTCGTAATTTAGTACTATCAATAGCATATCTTCTATCATGACCCAATCTATCTGTCACATATTCAATTTGGTCAATATCTTTATTGAGATTATTTAGAATTTTAGTTACTAAATCTAAATTAGTTAATTCATAACCAGTACCTATATTATATACTTCTCCTTGAGTCCCATTTTCAATAATATATTCAATAGCTCTGGAATGGTCTTCTACATAAATCCATTCTCTCACATTAAGCCCATCTCCATATAGAGGGATTTTTTTATTTTCCATCAGATTAGTAATGCCTAATGGAATTAATTTCTCAGGATATTGATTAGGACCCATAACATTACAAGAATGAGTTACAATTACTTTAGTGCCATAAGTTTCATTATAAGCTCTACATAATAGGTCTCCCCCAGCTTTACCAGCTGAGTAAGGACTATTAGGAGCAAAAGGAGATAATTCATTAAAATAGCCTGTGTCTATAGTACCAAAGACTTCATCTGTACTAATTTGTAAAAGCTCGATATTATATTTTCTCACTACTTCCAAGATATTAGCTACCCCCATTACATTGGTATTGATGGCTTTGAGTGGAGATTTGATGGAATTATCTACATGAGTCTCGGCTGCAAAGTTGACAATTAATTCTATATTATTATCTTGTACAATTTTATCTAGCAAATTAATATCTGTAATATCACCTTTAATAAACTTATACCTACCATTATCTACTAGGGTATCTAGATTATGCAAATTGCCAGCATAAGTCAAGGCATCGAAATTAATTATTTCTATATAAGGATGTTTACTTATGAGATATTTGATAAAATATGACCCCATAAATCCAGCTCCACCTGTTACTAAAATTTTATTCTTCATATCATTAGAGTATTTATTACTACGCTAATATTATAACACAAACGCAGTATTGGTAACAATACTGCGTTGTGGATTTTATCGGATAAAGTATCTATGGATTAACTTCTCTAATATTTGTATCTCCAAAGTATCTAATTTCTTTAAAGGGATTGTCAGATGCTCCACCACTATCTATTGACTCTACTTGTATTCTCATTTTTTGAGGAGCTATGACACTAGGATGAACATTAAACTCTACTTTATTACCACCACTATTCCCTGATGTATTAGAAACTATAGCAGATCTCTCCAACCGAACCGGCTGATTATCTTCACCAATTAGATTCCAATTGGTATAAGTATAAGGAAATTTACCACCTCTTGAAGTAGCTACAGCTATAATTTTTCTATCTTTATTCAATTCAACTATAATATCTGACTCCATAGGTGTAGCAACTCCTTGCAAATCAAGGTTCCCTTGACTAGAAAAAATACCTCTCCTAACAAATATGGGATAATTACCTATAATTCGTGCTGGGATATTGAATTTTCCATTAGTAAGATTAGTCAGTGGACTGCCCAAAGGAAGAGACCATATTGTAGAACTGTTGGATGATATATCTTGTTCTGGAGTACTACTATCTCCATCATGATCGAATAAGGCTCTAAATTGTATTTCTTTGTTAATATTAGGGTCAGAATTGGTTAGAATATTAGATGGATCCACTCTTAATTTTGGAGTTTTAGTTTGAATTGGATTACTCAATCCTATTATATTCTTACCATCTTTTCTTATAATTCCCCTTATTTGTGTGAATCCATTTTCATCTTGACGTCCTTTTATAGTAGCTAGACCATTATCGACATCAATAATCTCAATAAAGTTAGTTGGCAACAATTGCCATCTGATATTGAATTTATCATCAATTTCAGTTTCTATTCTGGAACCATCCTCATCAAATTCAACCAAAGTTGCAGATATAGCTGTAGTTTCAGGATAAATCAAAATGTTTTTATCAGCTTTTATTTCTAAATATGGTTCTTTTTCATCTATGACTGTTATATTTCCAGTAATCGATTTACCAGAATAATTAGCTGTAACTGTAGATATTCCTGGAGATAAAGCTTCAAATTGACCTTTCCCTAAATTCCTCAAAAAGATATTTGATCCTATAATCCAGTTAGTAGTACTAGTTACATTTTGCTCTGACTGACTAGCAACACCGTCTTCATCATAATAAGATTGATAAGCTAATTTATCTCCTACTCTCACTCTTAAATCCATAGGTTGGATTCTAAAGGTAGGCTCTGGAGATTTAACATAAAACCATCTTGTAACAGAACCAGATGCCTTACCTTCATTTTGTCTAGTACAATCCTGAAACCAATCCATTCTTACTTTATGCCAACCAGGAGATAAAGGAGTATCTGATATAGACTCAATACCAAATTCTATACTTTCAGTACTTGTTGTGCCTGAATACCAGTGAGAATATTGAGCTGGAACATAGTAATCTCTACTATAAAAAGCAGATGGATTATCATCTAAATAAAATGACAATTTTAAATCTGCTGGATAGTTTGTACAATAAGTTACAACAGCGTTCCCCTTTAAAGGTATTGTTTGACCATACTCATATTCCATAGGTGATGGTTGCGGACTAGAAATCACAATAGAAACAGCTGTACAATGTCCAGCCAGAGCATTATCATAACCAATTCCCCAAAATATAAATAACAAAGGAATTAATAACAGCTTAGCATTAATATTTTTCTTCTTTATTATAAAGAAGAAAGTACCACCGATCAATGCAATCAAAACTAAGGCCAATAATAAAAAGGTTATTAAGTTGTTTTCATTACTTTTATTATTAACTGTGTCAATGGTATCCTCTTGCGTATAAGCTAATACTTTTGAATGTAGTTGAGTATCATCCTTTGATAAGTCAGTTTTGACAGTACAATCTTGAACATTTTTATCTACAGGAATTTTTACTTGCAAATTTCTATTATCATTGATATTTATTATATTTTCTACATTTTTCTGGTAATTATTAGAACAACTGAGAGTAGTTAACAATTTAACCTCACCCAAAGATTTAATTTCTCCTTGAGAAAAATGAAGGTCTGCTCTATCAGCAAGCTGCATATCAATGATAGCCTCTTCTCCTCTATTAAAATCTATTTTATTCATTGTCAAATTAACAATACGACCAGATTCTCCACTAACAACCCAATGAAAGTCTATTATGTTAGATATTGTTTGCCTATCTTTCTCAAAGACCAACTCAGCGAAATAACCACCTGTAATATCTATTTTAGGAATAGGAATTTCAAATGATTTAGCTATACCTTGCTCTAATTTAATAGGCTGTACATCCTTACTCTCATAAACTATTTTTTCACCTAAAGCTCTTTCATATACAATGATCTTAGGATAAACATCTAAAGATTTTTACTCACCTCGTAATAAAGCCTCTCCTTTTAAAAATAGAGACTCATTTTGCTTAGATGCTACTCCTATATTCAAACTCCAATTAGTATTATCAGGCTTTCTGTCAATACTCGCCTTACTCAACTCAACAAAACTATTTTTAGCTAAACCAGATCCAGATAGATAACCTATTGGTATTACATATGAATCTATTATAGTCAACTCAGGATTTCGCAATATAATTCTTAAATAGTAATCACCCTCAGGAAGTATGGCTGGTATAGTATATGAAAAGCTTTCGGTAGTATAATTATTAGGATTTATAACTAAATCTTTTGAATTATGCTCTATATCTATCAGTCTGGCTTGATCTATTTTATCAATTTCTATAGAATCTTCTTTCAGCCTTTGTCTAAGCTCAAAACTTAGCTTATATCCAGCAATAACATTGTCCTCATTACTTAAAATACTTATCTTACCTTGAATTTCCTCTCCTACTCCTACATCTTCAACATTACTTGTGACCTCACTTATAAATAAAGATT
>JBEAQD010000019.1:0-2863 GCA_041164045.1 Candidatus Parcubacteria bacterium | reverse complement strand
ACTGATAAAAAATTAGCTGAAGAATTAATGGATGCTTTTAATCAGACAGGTACTGTGATTAAAAAGAAAGACGATACCCAGAGAATGGCTGAGGCTAACCGTGCTTTTGCTCACTTGAGATAAAACTATTTCCCCCTTCTTTATCTTTGTAGCAAAACAAAACAATCAACAATTCTATACATTAGTAATTAAGAATCAAATACTATGTCCAAAAACAATCAAGATATTCCTCTAAAGGATGTTCGTAATATCGGGATTATTGCCCATATTGATGCTGGTAAAACTACTACTACCGAGCGAATTTTGTATTTCACTGGTCTGAAGCATAAAATCGGAGAAGTTCACGATGGAGCTGCTGAGATGGATTGGATGGCTCAAGAGCGAGAAAGAGGAATTACCATTACTTCTGCTGCTACCACTTGTTTTTGGAAAGATCATAGAATCAATATTATTGATACCCCTGGCCACGTAGACTTTACTATGGAGGTAGAGAGATCTCTTAGAGTTTTGGATGGTGCCGTGACTGTTTTTGATGGTAAATCTGGTGTAGAACCACAATCTGAGACTGTGTGGCGACAGGCAGATAGATATAATGTGCCTAGAATTTGTTTTGTAAATAAAATCAATCAAACTGGAGGAGATTTTTATAAATCTTTTGAGTCTATTCAAGAGAGATTATCCAAAGACGCAGTAGTAATTGCTCTTCCTATTGGATTTGAACAAGGAATTAGAGGATTAGTAGATTTGGTGGAGAATAAAGCCTATGTCTATGCTGATGATGCTGGTATGACTGAAATTGTAGAGGCTGAAGTCCCTGCAGATATGTTAGAGCAGGTAGAGGAGTATAGACAAATTTTGATGGAAAAAGTATCGGAAGTAGATGATAGATTGATTGAATTATTCCTCAATGATGGAGAGTTATCTGCTGATGAATTAAAATATGCTATTCGTAAAGGTACTCTAGAATCAAAGATTTTCCCAGTTATGGGAGGAGACTCTCGAACTGCTATTGTAAGAAAATTACTTGATGCAGTGATTGAATATTTACCATCTCCTCTAGATATTGATGCAGCTAAGGGAACAGATGTACATAATGAAGAGAAAGAGCTGGTCAGAAAAGCAGATAGAGAAGAGCCTTTTGCTGGACTTGCTTTCAAAATTGCAACTGACCCATATATTGGGCAATTAGTATTCTTTAGAGTTTATTCTGGAGTATTGAAGAGTGGAAGTTATGTATATAACTCTACCAAAGGTGAGAAAGAAAGAATTTCTCGATTAGTGCTGATGCATGCTAATTCCCGAACTGAGGTAGAAGAATTATCTGCTGGAGAAATTGGAGCTATTGTGGGGCTTAAAAATACCACTACTGGAGATACTCTTTGTGATGAGAAAAATCCAATTATACTTGAGAAAATTGTAATCCCAGAGCCAGTTATTCAGATCAAATTAGAGCCAAAGACTAAAGCTGATCAAGAGAAGATGAGTTTAGCTTTACATAAATTATCGGATGAGGACCCAACTCTAAAAGTTAGCACCGATGAAGTCACAGGAGATACCTTGATTGCAGGTATGGGAGAGTTACATCTAGATATTATTGTAGATAGAATGAAGCGAGAATTCGGAGTAGAAGTTAATGTAGGACAACCACAAGTAGCCTATAAAGAAACTATCAAAGGAACTGCTGAAGCTCAAGGTAAATACATCAAGCAATCTGGAGGAAAAGGACAATATGGAGATGTTTATCTACGAGTTGAAGCTTTTGACCCTGAGACAGTTGAAATTGACCCAAAGAAGCCACAACATTATATCTTTGGGAATGAATTAAAGGGAGGATCTATTCCATCCGAATATGTACCTGCTATTGAAAAGGGAGTTAAAGAGTCTATTGACCGAGGTGTTATCGCTGGATATCCTTTGATTAATATCAAAGCTACAGTATATGATGGATCTTATCATGATGTTGACTCCTCAGAATCAGCTTTCAAAATTGCTGGATCTATGGCTCTCTCAGCAGCTGTCAAAAAAGCTAATCCAATTATTCTAGAGCCAATTATGGCAGTAGAAGTGACAATCCCAGAACAATATATGGGAGATGTAGTAGGAGATTTGAACTCACGACGAGGTCTAATTGAAGAGATGAATGACAGAGTAGGAGGGCTCAAAGTTGTATCAGCTAAAGTACCTCTATCCTCAATGTTTGGATATGTGACAACTCTTAGATCTATGACACAAGGACGAGGAAATGCAGTGATGGAATTCAATGATTATCAGCCAGTACCTAGCAATGTACAACAAGAAATTATTGATAAAAGAACTGCTAAATAAGCGAATCAATTTCAATAAGTTTACCAAAAGCCTGAGAATTAAAACTCAGGTTTTTTGGTCTATAAAATATCATAAATATAGACAAAAATCTATATTTATGATATTATTGTTAAGCTAAATTCATCCTCCCACCTATGGATATTAAACCCTTTCGCGTTGGCGAGCGGGCCAAAAAAAGTAAGATTAGCTTTTGGAGTGGTCTCCCTAGGCTTGAGCGACATGCTGAGACAAATAATCCAGCCTATCCGTTCACACCAAATGAGTTGGATGAGATGATAGAAAGGCTTAAAAAAGCCGAAGACACATCCAATTAATAGCTTTTCACACAAATCCCAGAGGTAACTCAATGAGTTATCTCTTTTTTATTTGTTAATAAATTTTCTCATTATACCTTATATTATCTATATAATAATATGCTATAATATACCTAATAGGAGAGATCGCATAGTCCGGTTTATTGCGCTGCATTCGAAACGCAGTATAGGGTCAAACCTATCGGGAGTTCGAATCTCCCTCTCTCCGCAAATATGAAAAAATG
>JBEAQD010000018.1:0-11298 GCA_041164045.1 Candidatus Parcubacteria bacterium | reverse complement strand
CACCCAAATCGCAGAAGAAAAAAACATCCCAGAAGACAAAATTATTGAAGTAATTGAGACTGCTATTGCTGCTGCATATAAGAAAGACTATGGCGAAAAGAGTCAAATTATTAAAGCTAAGTTGAATAGAGAATCAGGAATTTTTTCTATATTTAGACATAAAACAGTAGTCAATGTAGATGAGGAAGGTTATATTATACTAAATGATGACCAAAATGTTGAAGACCTTGGTTCAACTCAAGAAGAAGGTATTGATGGTATTAGAAAAATCAGATTCAATCCAGATAGACATATTTCTCTTACTGATGCTCAGGCTATTCAAGCAGAGATAAAAGAAGGAGAGGAAATTGTTGAGGAGCTAGAGCCAAAAGAGGATTTTGGTAGAATTGCTGCTCAAACTGCTAAACAAGTTTTAATGCAAAAAATTCGTGAAATTGAGAGAACTACTGCCTTTGAGGCTTACAAAGATAGAGTGGGAGAGGTTATTGCAGGTACAATTCAGCGAATGGATAGAGGTATTATATTTGTAGATCTTGGTAAGGGTGTTGGGCTGTTATTCCCTTCTGAGCAAGTGTATGCTGATAATTACCGTATTGGGAATAGACATAAATTTTTGATTCAGAGTGTTGAGACTACTGAGAGAGAACCGAATATTGTTTTGTCACGCAGAAGTACAGACTTTGTAAAGACCTTATTTGCACTAGAAGTACCAGAGATATTTGGAGGAACTGTAGAAATTGTATCTGTTGCCAGGGATGCCGGAATCAGAACCAAATTAGCTGTAAAAGCTAAAGGTGAAGGTATAGATCCAGTTGGTGCTTGTGTAGGTCAGAGAGGAACTAGAGTTCAGTCTGTAATTAATGAATTGGGTGGAGAGAAAATTGATATTATTGAATATTCTGATGATATAAACGATTATATCAAAGCAGCTATTGCTCCTGCTCAAGTAGAAAGTATTACTATTGATGAAGATAATAGGCAGGCTACTGTAATTGTTCCTAAAGATCAATTGTCTTTGGCTATTGGAGGGTCGGGTCAGAATGTGAGATTAGCCTCTAGATTAACTGGCTATGATATTAATCTTAATCCAGAATCCAAGAATGAATCTGATTCATTGCCTAAAGATGTGTCTAATATTGTCTCAACACAAGAGAATATGGATTCAAGTCCCGAAACAGTAGCTGTAAAAAATGATGCTGTTGATAATACAGAGTCTTAATCATAACAATTAAATTAATAAATTAATATATGAATCTATATACAGATGTACCAAGACTAGAATCTTTACCAGAAGAATTTAATGTGGTGGTGGATATCTCTATGCACTCTACTTCTAAATTTGAATATGATGAAAAAGGAGGATATTTTAAATTAGACCGAACTTTATATTCTCCTTTAATTTATCCATTTGAGTACGGTTTTATACCTCAAACACATGGAGAAGATGGAGATGCTCTTGATGTTATTTTATTAGCTACCAGACCTACTTTTTCGGGGTGTGTGGTCAAATCAAGAGTAGTGGGAGTATTGAAAATGAGCGATGAAGCAGGAATAGATCATAAATTAATTTGTGCTCCAGTAGCAAAGTTAGACCCTAGATTAGCTCATATTCAAGACTTGGAAGATATCGAATTACATTTAATTAAAGAGATAGAATTATTTATGGCTGATTATAAAAAATTAGAGCCAGGCAAATATGAATTTGTCAAAATTGAAGGCTTTGGAGATAGAGAAGAGGCTAAACAAATTTTGATCAAAGGTGCTCACGCCTATGACAATAAATAAAAATTATGACAAAGCTATTTTTATGGTTAAATAGCATATTACTATTAGTTGCAAGCGGGGGAGCCTATTATATAATATTTAGAACAAATCCTATAGAAATATCCATAAATATTGTGTGGCTCTTAATCCTATGCATTAGTATTGTTGTTTGGTCTATAACGGCATATTTAGGATATGCTACAAGGTTATTTTTATCCCATAATTTATTTAAAAATCGAGATACCAGCTATATTGCACTCAGATCTCAAAGACAAGGTTTACTTTTAGGAATTTTATTTGGATTACAATTAGCTTTACAGGGTTTTTTGCTTTTTAATATACTTAGTGCTACAATATTAACAATAGCGATATTTTTACTTGAATTTTTCTTTATCGCTCAAGAGAATAAATAATAAATTTTAGAATATGATATCAATTGAAGAGGTTATAAAAGAATATAAAGATGATAAAAAGAATTCCTTAGATATAGATAAGTTAGAGTATAAATATTTATCTCGTAAGGGTTATATTGCTGAGTTATTTAAAGGAATTAAAGATATTATTCCAGAAAAAAAATCAGCTTATGGTAAAAAGCTTAATGAATTGAAACAGAATATTGAGGAATATGTATTGAAAAATAAAACTCAACAAACAGAGTCTAATATAGAGATTTATCCAATTAATCAATTAGATATGCAGTCTAATTTGGGAGGATTGTCTCCTATATCAAGGCTTATATTCAAAATTCAAGATATTTTTGATGAACTTGGCTTTTCTGTGGCAGTAGGACCAGAATTAGAGTCTGAGAAATATAACTTTGATTTATTGAATATTCCTGAATCACATCCTGCTCGAGATGTCTGGGATACTATGTGGGTTCAAAATCCAGCAGGAATCAAATCTTTGCTTCGTACTCATACTTCTCCAGTTCAAATTCATTATATGGAGAATAATAAGCCTCCAATTAGAATTATAGCTCCTGGAAAAGTATATCGCTATGAGGCTACTGACTCAACGCATGAAACAGTATTCCATCAGGTGGAAGGTTTGTTCCTCGATGATAAAGCTAGTATTTCCACTTTCAAAGGAGTAATTAATTACTTTTTCAAAGAATTATTTCAACAAGATGTCAAAATTAGACTAAGACCTAGTTATTTCCCTTTTACTGAGCCAAGTTTTGAAATAGATATTTGGCTAGAGGATAAATGGTTAGAAATTGCTGGAGCTGGAATGGTAAATCGTAAGGTATTAGAAAATGGAGGTATTACTGACCCTAATATACAAGGATTTGCTTTTGGTTTTGGAGTAGAACGATTAGCTATGATTTTATATGGCATTGATGATATTAGGTTAATACACTCAGCTGACATTAGATTTGCATCTCAATTAGGTAAAATACAATTATGAAAATTCCATACTCAATTATAAAAAACTCTGTCCCACAACTAACTCATTCACCAGAAGAATTAGTAAATTTGATAACTCTTAAAAGTTATGAAGTTGACTCAGTTTATAATCCAGGTGAGGCTCTCAAGAATGTAGTAGTTGGCCATATACAAAAAGTAACTCCACATCCTAATGCTGACAAGCTCAATATTGCCGAAGTATTAGTAGGCAATAATGAAGTTTTGACTATAGTATGTGGAGCTAAGAATATAGAATTAGGCCAGAAAGTAGCAGTGGCTAAAGTTGGAGCGACTCTACCAAATGGCCTTAATATTCAAGCTGTAAATTTAAGAGGACAAGATTCATTTGGAATGATTTGTTCCGCCCAAGAACTAGGATTGCAAGATGCATCAGATGGAATTTTAGTTTTACCAGGTCTTGCTGAGGTTGGGACTCCAGTAGCAGAGGTTCTAGGGTTGAATGAGGTAATTATTGACATAGATAATAAAGGACTAGGAACTCGAGCTAGCGACTCATCATCGTTTTATGGTGTAGCAAGAGAAGTTGCTTTAATTACAAATAACCAATTAAAACCAATAGATTTTTCTCCAATTCCATTTAAACAAAAACTCAAAAAAAATATTAAAATTCAGACTAATTTATGTAAATATTACTCATTATTAGAACTGTCAGGACTTAGTAAATATAAGTTTGACTCAAATATATTAAGTAAAGGTACATATAGAGTAGATTTATATGTGCAGACTGATATATTCAAATTAGACTCTAGTATTCATAAGACTTTAGCTATTTTAAACCAAAAAACTCATCACCCAGCTGTTGATTTAGGCAATTATATTTTATTTGAAACAGGACAACCAGTACATATATTTGATGCTGAAAAAGTCAAGGGGGATAACATTATAGTCAGAGAAGCTAAGAAGGGAGAGATTTTCAATGCTCTAGATGGTGCGGAAATATTATTAGAAGATGGAGATATTGTAATTTGTGATTCAGAGGAAATTATAGCGCTAGCTGGAATTATGGGGGGGCTCTCCACATCGGTAGGAGATGGAACAACCCGTGTTTTGATTGAAAGTGCTAATTTTGACCATAATAGAATTCGTCAAACAGCCAGAAGATTAAAACTCTTAACCGAATCAGCCAAAAGATTTGAGAGACAGATTCCAGTTGAATTAGCTGATATTGCAATTCAGAGGCTTATTAATCTAGTAGAAAAATCAGGACTAGAGACTTTGGGTTATGCCAATCACGGAGATAATAAAACTGAGCATAAAATAGTTCATTTAGATTATGATTATGTTAGAAAATATATAGGGGCAGATATTAGTGATAATGATATTAACCAGATATTAAAATCATTAAATATAGAAGTAAATAAATCATTTGGCTCTAAAAAACATAGTCTTATATCTCCATATTGGCGATTAGATTTGAATACATCAGAAGAATATATTGAAGAAATAGCTCGTCTTTATGGATATGATAATATTCCAGCTAAATTAGACATTGCTATAACACAGACAAAATCAGATTTAGTTTTTAATTTTAAACGTCAATTATCCGAGGAATTAGCTAAAATTGGTTATACTGAAATTTTAACTTATCCATATAGTGAAGAAGGTTCTCTGCAACTGTTAAACCCAGTAGATGAAACCAAGCCATATCTTAGACAAAATCTAATAAAATCTATGGCAAGAGCAATAGATAATAACTCTAAATACATAGATACTTTAAAGTTATTCGAAATTAGTAATGTCTTTACTTCCGAGCAACATCTGCATCTGAGCTTAGGTCACTGGCATAAAGAAAATGATAATAATAACAATGCTAACCAAACTTATTCAGATCTACTAAAAGTAATAGCTCAAATAGGGTTTGATTATAACAAATTTTCAAACAAATTGATTGAATCTAAGAATATTATTCATTATGCTGAACAACCAGTGGGGTGGTCAGATGAATCAGGAGTAATAGAAGTAGATATATCTGTTTTAATCAATATATTATCCCCAATTAAGGAGAGGTACCACTCAATTCCAAAATACCCAGCCGTAAAAAGAGATATAACTGTAACAGTGTCAAATACAAGTTCGGCCCAAGATATATCTAATACAATACAGTCTATAGTTTCCCCACGATGTTACTATATCGGCTTTAGAGATAAATTTCAAAATGGAGATTCTATTAATTATACCTTTCACTTAGAATTTCGAGATTTGGAGAGGTCACTTTCGGACGAAGAAGTAAATAAAGAGATAGATTTAATACAGAAACACTTTGTTAAGTAGATAGTAGCTAATATCATATTGACAAAACACTTAAATTGTTATATAATTAATACCAATGTTAGATAAT
This sequence comes from Candidatus Parcubacteria bacterium, assembly GCA_041164045.1. Lineage (GTDB taxonomy): Bacteria > Patescibacteriota > Minisyncoccia > SW-4-49-11 > SW-4-49-11 > CALRBF01. The sequence continues at coordinate 5,769 of JBEAQD010000018.1, read as the reverse complement.
TAATTTGTATGTTTGCAATTATTCGTACTGGTGGAAAACAATATTCTGTTGAAAAAGGAACAATTTTAAAGATTGAAAAATTAGATAAGGAAGAAGGAGCAGAAGTAGTGTTTGATGATGTTTTGTTAGTTGAGAATTCTTCAAATATAGCTGTTGGTAATCCTAAAGTAGAGAAAGCTAAAGTTACGGCTAAAGTATTAACTCAAGGTAGAGGGAAAAAGCAGATTGTCTTTAAGTATAAGAATAAAACTAGATACAGTGTAAAAAATGGACATAGGCAGCCATATACTGAAGTTGAAATCACAGATATTACCTTATAATAATATATAGCTCTACATCTAATTATGGATGTATATACCAAAATACAAGAAGTTTTAGAAGAAATTAGTCCTATGTTAGAGGCTGATGGGGGTGGTGTTGAGATTTTAGAATTTAAAGATGGTAATTTGACTTTAAACCTACTTGGAGCTTGTTCGGGTTGTCCAATGTCATCTATTACCTTTGGGGTAGTGGTTGAAAATAAGCTTCGTGAAGTTTGTGGTGACAAAATTAAAAATATATATTATAATAAAGATAGTCCAGATCATAATTATCATTTAAGTAAATAAATATGGCGATTAAAACATTAGCAATAGACCGGGATCAATGTATAGGAGCTGCTAGTTGTGTAGCTGTTTACCCAGATGTATTTGAAATTGATGAAGAAGCTAAAGCAGTTCTCAAACTAAAAGGAGGAGAAGTTACCTCAGATAGAAGTGATATCAAGGCTCTTGATGTGACTTCTGTTGATGATGATGCGTTGCTTTTGGCGGCTCAGTCCTGTCCTACTGCTGCTATATATCTATACGATGAAGATGGTAATCAAGTATTTCCTTCCTAGGGATACTTTTTTAAATATAAAACCTAAATATGTTTAATTTACAATTTTTAGATTTTCTCAATACTTATGACTTTAAATTACCATTTTTAGGAGGATTGTTTTTATTTGTTTATAGTCTAATGTTAATCTTTACATTAGAAAAAGCTAGTAGACATGGAGTCTCTAGAAAAGATATTTTTAATTTGGTAGGCATAGTGACTATAGGTGGAATTATAGGAGCCAGAATGTCTTATTTATATGCTTTCCCTCAATCAGATATAAATTGGATGAGTGCTTTGGATTTGAGGGAGATATTTTATAAAGGAAATCTCAATATTATCGGTGGTTATTTGGGAGGCTTTATTATTGGCGCCTTTTATCTAAAAGGTTTTGATCCTCTTAAGAGATCTGGTATGTCATGGTTGAAATTCTTTGATACCTTTTTACCGATACTTCCTATAGGCATGATTTTTGGCTACTTAGGTTTGTTTTTTGTGACTGTAAATAAAGGAGCTATTTCAGAAGTTACTTATCCATGGGTAGTTATGAGTGGAGTAAATTATGTTCATCCTTGGGCATTATATATATCTATGGGATATTTGATATTATTAATCATAATTTCAGTCTTTTATAATAAAATATATAATCTTAATAAACCAGGGTATTTGACAGTGATTTTTGTTGTAGGAGCGTCTTTAATTCATTTTATTGCTGATTTTTGGCAGACCATAGATTTAACATATGGGCTTCCAAGAATTATTGGATTGACTATAACACAAATATTATCATTATTAATATTATTGATTATTTCTTTAACTTTATTGTTTATAAGAAATAAATCTTTAAATAATCAATAAATTTTCGATTATTTTACTTGCGAAATTAATTATGAACAATGATGCTAAGGATTTGATTAGACAGAAACTAGATATAGTAGATATTATTGGAGAATATATTAACCTAATTCCGGCTGGCTCTAATTACAAAGCTTTGTCTCCATTTCGTAATGAGAAAACACCATCTTTTATAGTCAGTCCAGAGCTTCAAATTTATAAAGACTTTGGAGGCGATAAATCAGGAGATATATTTCAATTTATTATGGATATCGAAGGAGTGTCTTTTACAGAAGCTCTTAATATATTGTCCCAAAAAGCAGGAATATCACTTAAATCTTATAATAAAAGTATTGAATTTCAAGTAGATAATAAAAAAACTATACTTCAAATTCTTAGTGATAGTACCAAAATTTATAATTCTATTTTAGAGCATATTCAATATGGTCAAAAGGCTAGAGACTATCTAAATTCTAGAGGTATTACTAAAGAATTAATAGATTTGTTTGAAATTGGTTTGGCTCCACAAAATTATCATACTTTAAGTAAAAAACTATCCCAGAAATATTCTAACACAGATATTGAAGCATCTGGTATGGCAATTAGTAGTGATAGAAAAAATATTTATGATAGATTTAGAGGTAGGGTTATGATTCCAATTCAAGATACCTTGGGTCGAGTAGTAGGATTTACAGGTAGGGTCTTACCAGAATATGATGATGGTAAAATGGGAAAATATGTGAACTCCCCCCAGACTATTGTTTTTGATAAAAGTAAGATATTATTTGGATTATCTCAAGCCAAAATATCTATTAAAAGTAATAATAGAGTTATTATAGTAGAAGGACAAATGGATGTTATTATGTCTCATAAAGCAGGTATTAAAGAGGTGGTTGCTGTTTCGGGAACTGCTTTAACAGAACAACATATTACTACATTATTAAGATATACAAATCAATTTCTATTGGCTTTTGATAATGATAAAGCAGGTATTAGTGCTTGCCTTAGATCTGCCGCACTCATAACTAAAAAGGGTGGGATAGTTAAGGTGATTACTATAGATGGAGGTAAGGATGCCGCTGATCTAGTAAGAGAGAATTCAGATCTATGGAGTAATGCAATTGATCAAGCCTCTGACTTTATTGAATATTATATTAATAATATAGTTTCTAAAATTGAGCCTGAGGATACTCCAGCTAAAAATCAAGCTTTACAAACTTTAATAGCTTGGATACAAGATATAAATGATCCAATTACTAAAAATTATTACATAAAGCGATTGGCAGATCTGCTAAACATGCAAGAAAAAGATATATATAATCAGTTAAAAATAAATAATATCCAGGGGGAGGTAAATGTCAAAAACCATAATATTGAAACCCCTTTGATCAAATTACAAAAACAAATTATTGCATATCTACTTTACAAACCTACAAATCATGATATTCTTATATTAGAGCAATCTTTATTTACTCAGCCTAAATTGAGAGATATATTTATTAAATTAAGAGAATATTGCAACCAAAACTCTCCACAGAAGTTAAATTTGGTGGAATGCAAACAATTTCTCTCGGGAACTGAGTATGAAACACTTGAAGCATTGTTATTCCCAATATTTTATAAAATTGAACAATTACAGCCTAGTGAATCACAAATACAACAAACAATTCAAGAAAATATATTACTTTTAAAAAACCAATACAAAAGTCTTGCTCGTAAAACCTTATTAAAGAAATTAAAAGAAGCAAAGAAAGCAGGAGACAATACTAAAATACAGGAAATTCTTAAAAAGTATAAAACATTTACTTAAATATTAGATAATTAACTTAGTTTATATGAAAAAAACTATCAACTCATCTTTAGAAAAAATTATTAAATCACTTGTTTCTCAAGGTAAAGCAAGAGGTTATGTAACAGAGACAGAGATTATGTATGCACTTCCAAATATTGAAGACAATTTGGAACAATTAGAAGAGATATACGATGCCTTGAAGGAGAAAGGTATAAAGATACAGGATGAGCTAGAATTTTTACCACTAGTTACTGTAGATGGAATAGAGGATGGAGAATCTCATACCCAGTTAGAAAAATGGGAGGAAGAGTTACCAGATCCAGTTAATATATATCTAAAAGAAATTGGAAGCATTCCACTTCTTAGTAAAGAACAAGAAATTTATATTTCAAAAAGAGTTCTTGAAGGAGATGAAGATGCTAAAAAAGAATTAGCCGAAGCCAATTTAAGGTTAGTAGTTTCTATTGCTAAAAAATATGTTGGTCGTAGTCCCAATTTAACTTTATTAGATTTAATTCAAGAAGGAAATTTAGGTTTATTTAAAGCTATAGAAAAATTTGATTATTCAAAAGGCTTTAAATTTTCGACTTATGCAACTTGGTGGATTAGGCAAGCTATCACTAGAGCATTAGCTGACCAATCTAGAACTATTCGTATTCCAGTTCATATGGTTGAAACAATTAATAAATATTCTCAAGTTGTCCGTAACTTAGTCCAAGAATTAGGACGTGAACCTCTGCCAGAAGAAATTGCTACGGAAATGGATTTAGAGGTAGAAAAGGTCCATCAGATTATTAAAATTAACCAAGATACAATCTCATTGCAAGCTCCTGTTGGAGACGAGGATGGAAGCTCTCTAGGTGATTTTATAGAAGATACAGATTCTTTAAGTCCAACTCAGACCGCTAGTCGTAATCTTCTAAGGTCACATCTTCAAGAAATTCTAGATGACTTAAACGATAGAGAACAGAAAATTCTACAAATGCGCTTTGGTCTTGAGGATGGCATCACTCACACCTTGGAAGAAGTAGGAGCGGAGTTCAATGTAACAAGAGAGCGTATAAGACAAATTGAGGTAAAAGCCTTAGAGAAAATCAGAGAACATATTAATATTAGAAAGCTAAGAGACTACTAGTATATAAGTTCCTCAAATTTAAAATTTTGACAAGATTCAAAATATAAGGTAATATTATTTGTACTATTAAAGAATATAATGATAACTAAGCCTATTCAATATATCAAAGAAGCCCAAGTAGAAATTAAAAAGGTTACTTGGCCATCTAAAAAACAATCACTGCAATATACTGCTATTGTCGTGATTATATCCATTGCATCGACAATTATATTAGGAGGTTTAGATATATTATTTAATTATATTCTGACTCAATTTATTTTATAACTTATACTTTCTCTATATGGCAAAACAACACCCTATTAGTACTGAAAAAAATTGGTATGTAATCCATAGTGTCTCAGGTCTAGAAGATAACGTAGCTCAGAATCTAAAGAAAAGAATAGAGTCTTTGTCTATGGAAGATTATATATTTGATGTAATTGTCCCTAAGGAGAAGAAGATTAAAGTAAAAAATGGAAAAAGAGTTACAGTTGAAGAAAGAATTTACCCTGGTTATGTCTTTGTAGAGATGATTGTCACAGATAACTCTTGGTATGTGGTTAGAAATACACCTAATGTAACTGGTTTTATTGGAGCAGGAACAACTCCTATTCCAGTCTCTCCAGATGAGATGAACTTTATCACTAAAAAAACTACTAAGGAAGACCCTAAATATACTCTCAACGTAGATGTAGATGATTTAGTTAAGATTATAGATGGTCCTTTTAAGGATTTTGAAGGAAAGGTGTCTGAAGTGGATGAATCTAGAGGTAAATTAAAGGTTTTAGTGAATATGTTTGGTAGAAACACACCAGTAGAATTAGATTCTCTTCAAATTAAGAAAGTTTAATATATATAATCTCATTCAATGAGAAAATTTACTCGACGCAAAGAAAATTTTGTCTGTAAAAATTGTGGTCAATCTGTAGAAGGTAATGGATATACCAATCATTGCTCAATATGCTTGTGGTCTATGCATGTAGATAAATATCCAGGTGATAGGCAAGAACTATGCAATGGACTAATGAAACCTATAGATATTATCACCAAGGGAGGTGAGGCTAAATTTGTTATACACGAATGTAGTCTTTGCAAAGTAGTCAAGCAGAATGTTTTAAGTTCATCAGACTCAACTCAAGCTATTATTAGTGTCATGCAAGATAAGGTTAAA
>JBEAQD010000017.1:0-15906 GCA_041164045.1 Candidatus Parcubacteria bacterium | reverse complement strand
TTATCCCAACTTAAAATTGGGGTTCCAGTTTTAAAATCAACTACAGTATAATGTGTAGAATGCTCTTCTACTCTATCAATTATTCCAGTCAAAGGCACACCTTCAAATTCCAAAAATAATTCCCCCAAATTATATTCTGATTGATGTGGTATCAAAAACTCATCTCGCTTAGACTGTATTAATTGAGGTAAATTGTCTTTGATTTTATTCAAAACCAAATCTGTATCTTCTACACTTAACTTTTCTTGATATAGTGATTTGATTGCAAAATTTACTAAATCATCTAAATCTGTGAATGTTTTACTAGATTGCATTTGTATAGAAATATAATGGAATACTTTATGTAGAATATTCCCATAAGTCATAGCTGGAGTGGCAATAGATGGAAATTTTAATAAAACAGACTCTAAAACACTAAGTGGACCTCCATATTCTAAATCTAAAAATTTATTAATGTGTGAAGCACTTAATTTGTAATTCTGCACAACTCCTTCTAAGAATGCAATTTCTTGTGAATGTAGAGATTCTGGTTGTATAGATTTCAAGATACCTTGAGTTAAATTTTTCTCATCTATCTGAGGAGCTGGTTTTGGCTTCAAAAAATCTATATATGGTAAAGCTACTCTTTCTTTCCCTTTTTCATCATATAAATGACTAGTAATAAATAAATTAATCTTGGAACGAGTTAATGCTACAAATAACAATCTAAGAAAGTCATCTTCCGAATCCTGTCTTGGTACAATCGGTAAATTCAATGGGAATGGATATGGGAAAGATGGGCCCTTTTTACTCCAACCTTGAGCATGTGCTCCTATTACAAATACTGTCTCAAATTCTAGCCCCTTCACTTTATGCGCTGTCATTAATTTGACTGTGTTCTGACCACTATTGAGAGATAGATTCACCATCATACCTCCTTGATTTTGATAAGCCTTAATGGTATTAAGTCCATCTAATAAAGTAATTCTTTTATCTTTTTTATAAGAAGTTATACTATGGATAAAAGCTTGTACTTTAGCCAAATTGGCAATATAAGTATTCTGATCTGAATCAAAAGCATCATTACCAAAATAATAATTATGGAATTTAGAATTCGTGTTTGTATTAATATCAATTGAGCCTATGAGTTTGAAAATAATCACTTCGATTGTTTCATATTCAGATAAAATTGCTAAGTTCAAAAATAATTGACCTATTTCTTTCAAAGAAGTATATTCTGATGTATATAATTTCTCAATATATGTCTGTTGATAATCTCTTTTTTGAAAAAACTGCCAAATAGTCAATTTATCAATACCCCAAAATGGATAGCTCAAAATCTCAGGTAATAAATCATTACGAGGAGACTGACTTGGAGTTAATGAATAAACAAATTGTAACATCACCACTACTTGATGAATTATAGTCTCATTTAATAAATTGTATTGTTTGTCATAATCAATAGGCAGGTCATATTCTGACAGAAATGGCACTATTGCCTCCAGAGATTTATGATTGCGCGCAATTATAGCAATTTCTGATAAATCTTTTTGCTGTTTGCGATATGCTTCTATCTCACTTGCAATCCAAGTATATTCTTGGGCTTGATTTTGGAATTCATAATAAGCCAGATCCCCATCTTGTCTTAATTTTTCTGACTCTAAAGTTTTTTCTAAAACTTCAATTCTATTTTCTAATCTATCTTTACCTTGAATAATAACATTTCTAGCAATATCTAAAATTTCTTGTCTTGAGCGGTAATTTTTGGTAAGTACAATTAATTGGGCAGTTGGAAATTTATTTTGAAAAGATAACATATGAGAAACATCTGCTCCTTGAAATCCATATACAGCCTGATCGTCGTCCCCCACTACTAATATATTAGGTTCCGGATTATCTCCTACCAGACTCAGAACTAATTGCATTTGAGCCTCATTAGTATCCTGGAACTCATCGACCAATATAAATTGATATTTGTTTTGTAATTTATCTCTAAGCCCCTCATTTTCTTTAAGTAAACTAAGAGCATTCAATAACATATCTGAGAAATCTAAAAGTTGATTCTCATCCAAATGAGCTTGATATTCCCGATAAATTTTAGCAATAGCTTTTTGTTTATCTATTCTTTCTACATCTATCAAAGTCTTTTGTCCATCTTTTCCTTTAATAAGATAAGTATCTTTCCATTTAGAAATAGGTGTATATTTATTCTCTAATAACTCAGTCTCTTCTAAAGCTTCAATAAGAGATTTTTTTAGACTATTACCATAAGATTTGAAATAGTTATTGGTATCTAAATCCGGAATAGATAAAGCTAAAATACGAATTTTATTCAGTTTATCTAATCTCTCTTTATTACCCCTAAGAGAAATATTACTGATTTCCTGTATAATTGGAATAATTTGCTGATATTCCAATTGATTCTGCTCTAAAATTTTCTCATATTCAGCTGGAGTGAGACCTGCCTGTTTGAGATAATTAATACTTTTAGCTATATTCCGAATTAATTTACTCCTGTCTGAACCTTTGGGAATCAGAATATGATTATATGGTAATTTAGCTATAATGTCTCCAATAATTTCAGCTATAAATACATCATCAATAGCTATTCTTTCAATGCCTGCTGTATATTCTGTATAATCCTTTAATAAGGCCTGTCCAAAACTATGGAAAGTATGTATATTAACTTTATAAGCTTGCTTGCCAATGAAAGAAGCCAATCTTTGTCTCATATTATAAGCAGCCGCATCGGTAAATGTAAGACAAATAATATTCTCAGGCTCAACATCTTGAGTATGCAGAATATTAGCTACTCTGAGAGACAGCAGTTGAGTTTTACCAGAACCAGGACCTGCTACTACCATCACCGGTCCTAATAAAGTATCTACCGATTGCTTTTGTTGTAAATTTAATGCTTGATATGCTTTTATATAGTCTGACATAATTAAAATTTATCTTATATTGATTATAACATAAAAAATAAAAAATCCGCATCTTCTTTGAAGTTACGGATTGTAAATGATGTAGCTTACTTATAGCTATAATCTCTCAGAAAATTACATACAGCTTGATTTATACATTCATCTGCCAGACTTTTATTTGTACCCGCAAATTGATTGGATTCATTGATTATTATTAGTATTTCTTTTACATTACTTGAAGATTTTGAGTAATAACTATAAGGTGTCTTCTGTTTGATATTGATTATAATTAAGGTTTTTATCAAAATCCAACTATGCCTAGTTCTAAGATTTACTCTGATAAAGTCATATCCCTTGATAACTTCTAATTTATATCTTGTGGATAATGAATTATTAGTAGAGACTGCTTCACCAATTATTTTCCCCCACTGCCCAATTTCAGGATTGGTATTGGTGTGAAAGGTTGTTGATGCTGATATACCGAAGTCTTCTGCAGTTTCTCCTGTAATAATTCCTTGAAGCGTCATAGTAATCGGACTCCTGCCAGGATAAAAACAATATTCCCGGCAAACTGATTTCCATCTAATAATAAAATGAAAGTCACATTGCCAAGAACATTATTTTATTATATATAAAACAACCGTCATATTCTACTATAAAATAAATACCTTTGCAAATAATTATGTTATAGAACGATGACGGTTGCAATTCTATTTACCAATCAAGAGTTCCTCCAGTTTGGTATTCAATAACTCTAGTCTCAAAGAAATTTTTCTCTTTAGCCAAATCAACTGATTCTGACATCCAAGTGAATGGATTTTCAGTTCCATATACAATTGGCAACCCTACTCTTTGCAATCTTCTATCGGCAATATATTCAATATATCGTCTGAATCCATCTTGAGAAATACCCATAATTCCTCTTGGAAAACAAGTGGTAGCGAATTCATATTCAAGCCCCACAGCCTCTTTGATCAAATCAGTAATATGAGCTTGAAATTCTTCTGTCCATAGTTCTGGCTGCTCTTGTTTGATAGCATTAATCATATCAGCCCCAAAATTAAGGTGATTAGACTCGTCTCTCATAATATATTGAATTTGCTCAGCACTGCCCGGCATTTTATTTTGTCTCTGAAATCCAAAAATTACAGCAAAGGAACTATAGAAGAAAATACCCTCTACAATTAATGAAAATACACAAAGATTTTCTAAGAATTTTTGGTCAGAAGCAAAGGTTCCTGTTTTAAAATTAGGGTCAAAAATTCCCTCATTAAATGACAAGAAAAATGACGCCTTATTATAAATACTCTCAACTTCACGATACATATTAAAGATTTCACTACCGTTTAGCCCCAAACTCTCTACCATATATTGATATGCATGAGTATGAATAGCCTCTTCATAAGCTTGCCTCAAAAGATACATTCTAATTTCTGGAGAAGTAATATGCTTATAAGTTGCTAAAACTAAATTATTAGCTGCTAGAGAATCAGCTGTAGTAAAAAATCCCAACACAGTTTTGAAAGCAATTCTCTCATCTTCAGTCAAAATATTATTTGACTTCCACTGCTCTACATCAATTTGCATTCCAATCTCAGTTGGGAGCCAGTGATTGGCGTTCCCAGTCAAATAAGCATCCCAAGCAAAAGTATGTTTCATTGGATGTAGCTGTACCACATCAGCATCTTTCCCATTAATAACTCTTCTGTCATTGATATTAACTCTTTGATTTGTTTGTGTAATAGGCATAATAGTAATATTTATAGTTTGATAATTTTATTGACAAGATTCACAAATCTGACCCTCTATCACTGCAAATATATTAGACTTTGGTGGTTGAGGAGGTAGACTTTCTGTATTTTGATGAGTAGTCTGTACAGGTTCTGTGACTTTAGTCTCCGTTGACTGTGAGCTAACAGCATTCATAGAATTATCTGAGCTAGCATTGACTGGGTTTTGGCTAAAATCTCTTCTATGAGTAGTTCCAAACTGATTAACATTGACAGTAGCTTTTTCTACCTGTGAGATGGCTAAAGTTCTTAGATAATAAGTAGTTTTAACCCCCATTTCCCAAGCATACATATATACATCTGCAATTTCTTTTCCTGACACTCCTCGATAAAAAATATTCAGTGATTGACTTTGATCCATCCATTTACCTCTATAGGCAGCAGCTTTAACTAACCATTTTGGGTCAATTTCAAAGACTTCTTTATATTTGTCTCTCAAATTAGCTGGGATTTCAGTAATCTGAGCAATAGAACCATCAAAGTATTTTACTCTTTCAGCAATAGCTGGAGTCCATAAACCAATTTTTTTCAAATCTTCTATTAAATAGGAGTTGATAACTGTGAAGTCTCCGGCTTGATTAGATTTTACATAAAGATTCTTATAAATTGGCTCATTTGCTGGTATCGCATCAGTTATATTAGCTAAATTAGAGGTAGGAGCAATAGCCATAGTATTGGAATTTCTCATACCATATTTTTTGATGGATTCTCTGACTACTGACCAATCTAGTCTCTCTGTTCTATTAACCGGAATTTGCATTTCACGAGCTTGTTCTAACAGTTGAATAGTATCTACTGGTAATAAACCTCTATCCCATTTAGATCCTTTGAAACTCTCATAGGCTCCTTTTTCTTGAGCTAATTGACTAGAAGCTAAAATAGCATAATATGAAATGACTTCCATAGATGAGTCAGCAAATTCTACTGCCTTCTCAGAATCAAAATTAATATCTAATTGATATAAAGCATCATGATACCCCATTATCCCAAGTCCAATTGGACGATGTCTTTTATTGGAAACTTCTCCCTCTTTAGTAGGATAAAAATTAATATCAACTACATTATCTAACATTCTAATAGCAATTGGCACTACTCTTGAGACTAACTCTTGGTCAAAAGCTCCATTTTTTACAAAATATTTTAGATTAAGAGACCCAAGATTACAAACTGCTGTCTCCTCAGCTGAATTATTGAGTGTAATTTCAGTACAGAGATTAGAATTATGTACTACTCCAGTATGATCCTGAGGGGAACGGATATTAGAAGGATCTTTGAAAGTAATCCAAGGATGTCCAGTCTCATAAAGCATAGTAATCATTTTGCGCCAGAGATCTTTGGCCTTCATTCTTTTGAATAATCTAATTTTACCCTCATCAGCTAATCGCTCATAATTTTTATAGGCTATATTGAATTCCTGTCCATAAATATGATGCAAATCTGGAGTCTCATCCGGAGAGAATAATGTCCAATCTTCATCTTGTCTAACTCTTTCCATAAATAAATCTGGAATCCAGTTAGCAGTATTCATATCATGAGTTCTTCTCCTTTCATCCCCTGTATTCTTCCTTAATTCTAAGAAATCCTCAATATCTATATGCCAAGTCTCCAAATATACCACAGCGGCTCCTCGTCTTTTACCACTACGATTAATAGCTGCAGTAGTATCATTAGCAATTTTCAAAAAAGGCACTATACCTTGACTTTCAACACCAGTTCCTTTAATCAAAGCCCCAATTCCTCTAAGATTAGTAAAGTCAGTTCCGATTCCACCAGACCATTTTGACATCTGAGCATTATCCCCGATAACTTTGAAGATATGATGTAAATCATCTTCTACAGTATTGAGATAACAAGAAGATAATTGCGGATGATTAGTTCCTGCATGGAATAAAGTTGGAGTAGATGGCACAAAATACATCTGAGACATAATTTCATAAAAATCAACCGCTTTCTGCTCTCTTACCTCAGGATTTTCTACTAAAGCTAGTCCCATAGCAACTCTCATCCAAAATCCCTGTGGAGTATCAAACATTTTTTTGGTAATAGGATCTTTGATAAAGTATCTATCATACAAAGTCTGTATACCTAGGAATTTGAACAAATTATCTCTTTCTGGCTTGATTTTACTAGCTAACCATTCTAGATTGTAATCAAGCATATCTTGACTCAATAACCCAGCTTCTACCGCAGATTTAACATTATTCACAAAAGAGTTTTGATATAGACTGTCTAGATTCTCATAATCTAAATCCTCACTAATGACATTTTCATAAATAGAATTAAGAAGCAATCTAGCTGCTAATACTGAATAAGCAGGATCTCTATCAATATATGACCTAACAGTCATAATCATAATTTGAGAGATTTCCTTAGTAGTCATCCCATCATAGATACTATTCTCAATACCGGAGATAATTAGATTCATATCAATGTCATTTTCTAAACCTTTGATATGATATGATATAGTTTTAGTTATATTATAACGATTAAAGGATACCACTTCTCCTGAAGCCTTACGAACTTTGAGAGTAGGGTGAGCACCTTCCAATTTAGCCTGTTCTTCTCTGCGAGCATCATCATGAGCTTTACGGTATAAAATATATCCCTTAGCAATATCATAGAATCCTCTCTCCATTAATTTCTTCTCTACAATATCCTGTACAATTTCAACTGTAGGATAATTATCTATGAATTGTTCATCTAAAGCTTGTACCACAGACTCTGTAACTCCATCTACTTGCTTTGCCTCCTCAGCAGTAAAATTTTGTTTTACATCCAAGAAAGCCTTACTAATTGCTTTCCAGATTTTAGCTTGATTAAAAGGAACTACGGACCCATCTCTTTTGGTGATTTGTGTGACTGCCATATCAGTATATATTATATTTATCTATTATTATGAGCGGTAAAATTATTATATCAAAATTATTCTAGATATACAACTTTAATACTATATATAGTATTAAAAAGCCTAATTTAGCCACTATAGACTATTTCTTAAAAATATTTTATCAATAGTTATCCACAATAATCGCCCCGCACACTTCCCAAGCACTCTATATTACATACTTTCGAAAATTATATAGATTATATAGTTATCCCCAATATACAAAAAAGAGCCTATAATAGGCTCTTTTTTGTATGATTCAAATTATAAGTTTAAACTATAATTTAACTTTAATAGATGGACTTTGAGTCAGAGAGATATAAATATTTTTTACAAATTCTCCCTTTACTTTTTCTGGTTGATGCTTTTGCACTTCAGACACAAAATCTCGGATATTTTTTTCTAATTCCTCAGCAGTGAAAGTAACATTTCCAACAGCTTGATGGATTACACCTGTTTTATCCATTCTAAACTCAGCTTTTCCTGCTTTGAATTCTTGTACTACTCTTTCTACATCATCAGTAACTGTACCATTTTTAGGAGATGGCATTAATCCCTTAGGTCCTAAAATTTTAGCTACCGGAGCTACAAATCTCATAAAATCAGTAGTAGCAATAATTACATCATAGTCAATTCCACCAGCTTGCTTGATCTCATCAATAATTTCTTTACCTCCAACTCTATCTGCACCAGCAGCTTGAGCTTGTTTTAATGTAGCTTCATCTTCTGTCAAGACCAAGACTGTTTTACCTTTAGCTACTGGTTTATTGAATATAATAGCTCCTCGAACTGACTGTGGTCCTTTGGTACCTTTTAGATTAGCTTTAATATGTACATCAACACTTTCAGTAAATTTTGCTCTAGAAAGACTCAAAACTAATTCTATTGCTTCTGTAAGTGGATATACTTTGGTACGATCTACTTTTTCTAAAATGTTGCGATATGATTTGGATCTCATAATAATTCTAATTATGTAGTACTAACGAATATTATAAAAATAATACTCTCCTACTCTGTTATTTCTATACCCATTGAACGGGCTGTCCCCTCTACTATTTTCATAGCAGCTTCTAGATTGAAGGCATTCAAATCTGGTAACTTTTTCTCAGCAATAGCTGTAACTTGAGCTTTGGTCAATTTACCAACTTTTGCCTTATTAGGAGTAGCAGAACCCTTGTCTAATTTTAACTCTTTTTTGATAAGAGCTGAGACTGGTGAGATTTTGAGAACAAAATCAAATGTTCTATCCTCATAAATAATTACCTCTACTGGAATTATCTCTCCCATTTGCTCTCTAGTAGCATCATTGAACTTGATACAAAACTCTTGTAACTTAATTCCATGGGGTCCTAACGCGGTTCCAACTGGTGGAGCTGGATTAGCTTGACCTCCTTTAACTTGCAGCTTAACTACTGATTTAATTGGCTTACTCATATTCTCTATTCCCTATAAATTATATAATCAAATCTAATTATAGCATAGATATATCATTTTGTGAAGAGTATGTATGAGATGAGGTTATCGTCTACAAAAGGGATTATATACATTACTAGACTAATAATAGTAAATTGGATAGTAATTGTCCTCCTTTGGAGGAGGTGGCACAGAGTGCCGGAGGTGGATTGAGTTCTAGTTTATATTTTATCCACCCTCCCCCTACGGGGACTCTCTCCGAAGGGAGACAAAATTAAGAACTCTTTTTATAACTATATAAACTACTTTTATGTATCACCTACAAAACTCACAACTTGTCTACGATGAACCTCGTCTTATTCAGAGTAGGGATATTATCTCTTCTGACAAGCTTTGATAAAGCCTTTGAATAATGGATGTGGATTGAGTGGATGTGATATTAATTCTGGATGAAATTGAGTAGCGATGAAAAATGGATGATTGGATAATTCTATTATCTCGATTAAGTTATTGTCCTGATTAATACCTGCTATAGTAAGGCCTGCTTTTTCTAACTCTTCTCTATATTGATTATTAACTTCATAACGATGCCTATGCCTTTCTAAAATTTGAGATGAATTATATAATTTACGCGTTAAGGTTTTAGGTGTTATTTCACAACTGTACTCACCTAGTCGCATTGTTCCTCCCATCACTCCGTCTTTAATATTAATATCCTGACCTTCCATTGTAGTAATGACTGGATTTTCTGTTTTATCATCAATCTCGGTAGTATGGGCATTTTTGATCTTAGCCACATTACGAGCAAATTCTACTACTGCTAATTGCATACCGTAGCACAAACCTAAATATGGGATTTTATTTTCTCTGACATATTGGATAGCCTTGAGTTTCCCTTCTACTCCTCGCTCTCCAAAACCTCCTGGAATTATAATCCCTGCATATTGTTTGAGATTTGTTAATTTTTTGGAGTCTGTTTCAAATTCTGAGCTATCTATCCAATCTATGATTGGTTTAAATTTATAAAAATAACTAGCATGTTTGATAGCCTCAATTACTGAAATATAAGCATCACTCAAGACAAAATTACCACTATTAAAATATTTACCAACTATTCCAATTCTGAGTGCTTTGGTGGAACTATCTATCTTTTGAGTAAAACTACTCCATTCTTTGAGGTCTCTTTTCTTTGGTCTTAAGTCTAATTTTTTCAAAATCTTAGTGGACAGATTATCTATTTCAAAATTAATCGGTACATGATAAATACTATCTACATCAGGAGCTGAGATTACATCATCTACTGCAATATTACACATAGTAGATAGCTTTTGTTTTCTCACCTCATCGAGAGGATGGCTTGACCTTGCTACTATCATATCAGCTTGAATTCCCGCACTATTTAGCAATCTAGAGGCATGTTGGGTTGGTTTGGTTTTCATCTCTCCAATTTTACTTGGAATTGGTAAATAACTAACCAAGACAAATAAAACATCAGCTGGATTTTCTAACTTCAAAAGTCTAGCAGCCTCTAGGAATAATAAATTCTCATATTCCCCAGCCGTGCCTCCAATTTCAATAATTGTAATATCGGCATTATGAGTGGCTTGAGCATTTTTGATTCGCTCTGTTACTTCATTTGGGATATGAGGTACTACACTGACACATTTACCACCAAATTTGAGAGCTCTTTCTTGCTCTATCACAGACTGATAGACTGAGCCAGTAGTCATATAATTAGTACGACTAAGCTCAGTATCTAGGAATCTCTCATAATTTCCCATATCCTGATCACATTCTAGTCCATCAGCCAAAACAAAAGTCTCCCCATGCTCTAGGGGATTCATAGTACCAGCATCCACATTCACATAAGGATCAATTTTGACCGCAGTTACTTTAAAACCTCTAGATTGTAAAATCAAAGCAATGGAAGATGTTGTAATACCCTTCCCAACTCCGGACATAACTCCACCAACTACAAAAATATATTTAGGATTGATTTTCTTGACTTTATTATTTTTCCGACTTGACATAGAGTATAATCTTAGTTTTGATAGTAGAGGTGAGTTGAATATCTATTGTGTATTGACCTAATTCTTTGATTGGACTTGTAATTTTGATCATTGATTTATCTAAGAGTTGCCCAAATTCTCTATTTAAGGGATCTAGAATATCTGTCTCCTTAATAGCTCCAAATAAATGCCCTTCTTCATTAGCCTTAACTTGTAGTATCAATTCGTAATCTTCTAATTTAGTTTGCAAATTCTGTAAACTTGATATTCTTTCCTGAGATACTTTTTGTTGCTTGGACTGATTAGCTTTATAATTAGCTATATCTTGAGCGGTAGGTATTATTCCTAATTTCTTTTTTAAGATAAAGTTCCTACCATAACCTTCAGCCACAGTTACTATTTCTCCTTTTCTACCCACTTTATCTACATTTGAAGTTAAAAGTATTTGCATATATTTTAATGTATTATTCTGAACTCTCTTTTTTCATCAATATAGTCTTTATTATCCCAAACCTCAGCTACATTGTCAACTCTTGATAGGCGAGACCCTATTTTTACCTTGTCTCTAAAGGCTTGTAATTGATTTTTTTCTCCCCAAGCTTCTACTCTTACTGTACCATCTGGTAAATTTTCTACAGCACCAATGATACAAAATTCATTAGCTAGCTTGACTACAAATACTCTAAATCTTACCATTTGCACTCGACCTGAGACAATTAATTGTAGATGCTCCATAAATTAACCTAAAATCAGATTAGCAAGCCCATAAATAATCGGGCTAATCAATCCAAAGCCAAAAAATATGAAAATCAAAACTATCCACATACCTTGTTGCTCTAGCACAGCATAAAATTCACTTCTAACAAATTTATCTGGTAATAGCGGAGCTACAATCTTAGAGCCATCCAAGGGAGGAATAGGGACAGAATTGAATACCGCTAAAACAATATTAATGACCACAGCGATTGCAAATAATTGCCCTACTTCAGCTGGAATATCTGTAAATATTGTAGCTATTCTATAGAATATTCCTAATAAAATTGCCAGTACTAGATTGGAGGCGGGTCCCGCTAAAGCTACTAAAGCTGGAGCCCATTTTTGGTCTTTTAATAAATAAGGATTGAATGGCACTGGCTTGGCATACCCAAACACAAAAGCCCCTCCACTAGCTAGTCCCATCAGAAGAGGTAGAATAATAGATCCATAAATATCTATATGCGGAATAGGATTGAGAGTTAATCTACCTGATAATTTAGCCGTTGGATCCCCCAAAGACAAAGCCACTACTCCATGAGAAACTTCGTGAATAATCACCGCAAATACCAATATAATAATTTGAAATATAACCAGAGTAGCATCCATAAACTATATGAGTTGACTTTTATCTATCTAACAGGTATAATAATAACATATATTGTAATTAATCTCAATAATACTGTTAAGTTTTATACTATGTCTAGACGATGTGAATTACCAATTTGTAGCAAAAAAGCGATGGTAGTAACCAAGCGAAAACTATTAAGAGGTAACTATAACCCAACCAGCAAACATACTCAAAAAGTAAATGTACAACCATATACCCTACCAGATGGAACTAAAGTCAAAGCTTGTACTACTTGTATCCGTACTATTAATAAGAGTCTATCAGTTTAATATTTAGTATTTTTAATATTAAATAAATTAAAATAATATGAAAGTTAAGCATTTACTTGATTTGTACAAATTTCAAGAAGTTTATCGTGCTTGTAATAAAAAAAACAATATTCCTGAAAATGATGCTGAGCATAGTTGGTTTGTAGCTATGTTGATTTTATGTTTGATGCCAGATTTGGAAGATGAGTTTGGAGAATTAAATAAAGAAAAACTCCTAACTATGGCTATAATTCATGATATGGGAGAATTAGGGACCGGAGATATACCCACTTGGGCAAAGAATAATAATCATAAATTAGATGAAATATCTTTTATCAGAAATTATTTTGATAAATTAAACCGTGCAGATTTGATCCCTCTCTTTGAAGAGCTTGAAAACACTTCTAGTTTGGAGGCCAATATTGTAAAAAGTTGTGATAGAATAGCTCCTGTAATGTTGAGAATATTCACTGAAGAAGGTTGGAAAAATGTAGAACAAGATCATAGTACCCAAAAAGCTCTAGATGAGCGACAAATTCCCCGACATCAATTTTCTAAAACTATGATGAGTTTATATCAAGAATTAACTAATATTGCGATACAAAAAGATTTATTTAATGATTAACTCTATATAATCTCCTCTTTCTCCCCCAAGAATTTTGGTTGTCTATTTAGAATATGTACATCCATCCAAGCTTGAGTTCGTGCTAAAACTTCTCTGACTTGAGTTCTGGCATTGAATGTCATAGAGACTTCATCCGCTATAAAACCTTGGGCATCTATACCGAGGGTTCTAGCAATATAAACCGCTCTCTTGATATGAAATTCTTGAGAAATAATAATCAAGTCATTTTGACCAAATACATCCCGCGCTCTAATCACAGAGTCAAGAGTTCTAAATCCAGCATAGTCTAGCACAATGTCTTCTTTTGGGATACCTTTATCTAATAGAGCTATTTGCATTGCTTTAGGCTCATTATAAGAGACTTCTGCATTATCTCCACTTACTAGAATTTTTTTAATTTTACCAGCCTGATAAAGTTTAGTCGCCGCCTCAATTCTATTTACAAAAAAAGGATTAGCTCTACCTCCTACAGTCTTTTCACTAGTGCCTAAAACCAATCCCACTTTATGCTCTCCGATTTTATCTACATCATCGAAGATAAATAGTTTAGGGTTATGGTTAATAGTAGCATTCGTATAGGTGACAAAAACAATTCCACCTATCAATACGATACCTATAAATCTACGAATAAATGTAATCATATATTTTATTATAACATATAATTTTATTTTTTATTGCAAATTATTTGCAAATAGTGTAATATATTTTTATACATTACTAATTAAGATTTTAATATGAAAGCATCAAGATTATTATTAATTATAGTTCTCTTAGCTCTAGGAGTGGCAGCTATAGTATTTGCCACAAGACCAAATCCGCAGAATACCACATCTAATACTCAAGAAACTACACAGGAAATTATAAAACCTATTATAGTCACTACCCTTTTTCCATTCTATGATATTACAAGTCAATTAGTGGAAGAAAATGCTGAAGTGTCATTATTACTACCTCCCGGAGTAGAGCCTCATGCTTTTGAGCCAACTCCTCAAGATATTATTAAAATTCAAGAAGCCGATGTGTTTATATATAGTGGAGATGTTATGGAGCCTTGGGTTGCTAGTATTGTAGCTAACATTCCAGAATCAGTAAAAGTGATTAATGCTAGCGATGGAATTAATTTGATAGAAAGCACAGATGATCATTCACATGACGATGAACACGGGCACGAAGACGAGAAAAAAGAAAATAAATCTGGCTCTAATCTAGATCCTCATTTCTGGTTAGACTTTAATAATACTATTATTGCTACTAATACTATCTCAAAAGCTATATCTGAATTAAATATAGTAGATAATAATAATTTGGACCAAAATAAGAATAATATAGTTACTGCTTTAGAACAGCTAGACACTGATTATAGTAATACTCTTAGTAAATGTACTAATAAAACCATACTTCAAGCTGGGCATAGAACTTTTGAATATCTAGCTCGCAAATACAACCTAGAATATGTAACCACAGAAGAATTGAGCCCCAATAGTGACACCTCGGCTCAAGATATAGCTAAATTGGTACAAAAAGTAAGAGAAACTAAAGCCAAAGCTATATTCAGTGAAGAATTAGTGGAACCAAGAATAGCCAACACTATATCCTCCGAAACTGGAGTACCAGTTCTTGAATTAAATGGAGCTCATAATATAAGTTCCGAACAATTCCAAGCTAAAACTAGCTTTGTAGATATAATGAGAAAAAATCTTGAGAACCTAAGTATTGGTCTTGAATGTAAATAAGTGCTATAATAATTTATAGTATGAAAAATCCAATTATATCTATCCGTAACTTATCCGTAGAGTTTAATTCTATTAAAGTCTTAGACGATATTAGCCTTGATATTTATCAGGATGATTTTATTGGCATTGCAGGGCCCAATGGAGCCGGGAAATCCACTCTAATCAAAACCTTACTCAATCTCAATAATTATACAGGAGAGATTAATTTATGGGACAAACCTCTCAATAAATTCAAAAATTGGAATTATATTGGATATTTACCACAATCACTGAATCAATATTCTCATCAATTCCCAGCTACCGTAGAGGAAATAGTAGCATTGGGACTAATATCTTCTCTCAAATTCCCAAGAATTTTGGATAAACAATCCCTACAGAGAGTAAACGATATTCTCACCGAATTAGAGATTATTGATTTAGCCAAAACTTCAATTCATGATTTATCTGGAGGGCAAAGGCAAAGAGTATGGTTAGCCAAAGCTCTTGTCTCAGAACCCAAAGTATTAATCTTGGATGAACCTACTAACGCTCTTGATCCAGAGATTAGACAAGTGTTTTACCAACAAATTACCAAATTACACAAACAAGGAGTAGCTATTATCTTAATAACCCATGATACCAGCGATATAGGTACTTATGCCAAAAAGCTACTCCTACTAGATACCAAGGTGATTTTTTGGGGAGAGTTTAGCGATATCTGTAATTCTGATAAAATGAGCAGTTACTTTGGAGAAGAAGCCAAACATTTGATTTGTCATCAACATGAATAATCTGATTAATATATTACAGTATCAATTTGTCGAGAGAGCCATTATAGCTGGCTTATTTTTAGGAATTGTATGTGCTGTAATGGGAGTTTTTTTGGTTTTAAGAAAAATGTCTTTAATCGGAGATGGACTTGCCCATATTAGTTTTGGAGC
>JBEAQD010000016.1:0-6622 GCA_041164045.1 Candidatus Parcubacteria bacterium | reverse complement strand
TGTTCAGGTATGATTATAATCTGCCCATCTTTATAATCTAGCTTGGCATCAGCTAGTATTTTAAGAGCTGGGTTGACTTTAGCTCCGAGAGCAGATTCTAAGATTTCATTATCACTATTATAAACCCAATTCACATCAGTTTCTTGGAATATACTTTGTAAACTAGCTAGAATATTGTTTTTTCTTTTTATTCTGTAGGCTTGAATTAAAGTCTCATCAGTATTTAGTTTTATACCTAACTCTTCTAAAGTTGTACTATATTCTTGTTCTCCATAAGTAAGAATAATATTTTTGGCACTGAGGTTTTTGTTATTTTCATCGAGTATACTGAAGGCTTCTTTTAAAGTTTTGGACCCAATATCTAAACCCTGTACAGAGACTTTAGGGTATACAGAATCACGGTAAGCGTAGGCTACTCCGCCAACGGTAATGGCAACTACCACTAGCGATATAGCTAGTATTATAATAGGTAGTTTAACTTTTTTCCAAAATGATTTCATAGATACTAGATATTTTCTATTATATTTTACTATAGCTTGAATATATTATCAAATTACTTTGCCCCTTATTTTACGAAATAGACTATACAAAGTAAAGATTAGTTTGTTATGAATAGCTATTCTGCTATCAGGATAATCTATTGTGCTACCTCCAAATTGAGTTTTGAATCTAGAAATTCCTTGCCAAGATTTTTTAGTTTTTGAGACTCCCCAAAAGTCATATATTTTTTTACCAAGTTTTTTTGCCTCTACAATAGCTTCCCATTGTAATAGGGGAGGTGCCATTAGATTACGATTTTGACTACTAGAAGCTCCATGTAAATAAACTCTCTGCTCAATGGTGTCAAGAATCATATTAGCAGCTAAGACATTCTGCTCATATTCTGCTATTATTAGGGATACTGTAATATTCTCAGAAGAATGTTGTAATAAATGTCTATAATGAGATTTAGGGTGAATTGCAAAATCTCCTCTTTTGGCAGTCTCCTGCATCAATTCAAAAAAGACATCAAAATATTTTTCAAACTCCAGATGATTTTTAGATATGGTCTTAATTTTCACTCCCTTTTTTTGCGCTCTCCTAATATTATATCTCATTTTGGAATGCATATTTTGTAGCAAATCCTCCTCTGATAAATTCAAATCTAGAATCTGAGTTTGATGAGGCAATCTTTCAATTATAGTATTTTGGGAATACTCATCCAATAAATCATTATAATTATTATATAAATCTTGAGCAGGTTCTATTAAAGTGAATACTGATTTATATTTAGCGACAATACGCTCAATATTCTGCCAAAATTCTTTAATTTGTGCTGGTAATAGTTCTTTAGTGTATATAATTGGTCCTCGAGGGATGTAAATTTGGGTATAATTATATATTAATTTATAAATATAAACTTGGGCAAATATTACATTATTTCCATTTTTGTCTTTTATGCTTATTCTTTCTAGACTAAGATAATCTTTTTTGATCAGATGAGCCCAATCTAAAAGCTGATAATATTCTGGTATATGCGTGGGGGATGGCTGTTCTGGTAATAATATCATATGGACTGTGGCTCTAAAGTTTTGGCTATTTCAATAATTTCCTTCATAGTGGCAAGTCCATTGACTGACCCTATTTCTCTCAATACTGAGGAGCTTTGTATAATACCCCATTTTAAAGCCTCAGATATGTCTTGCGATTGAATAAAATTAGCTAAAAATCCAGCAGCAAAAGCATCCCCAGCTCCAGTAGTCTCTCTTTTTTCTACCACTCTGGCTGGTAAATATAAAATAGTATTCTTATCGCTAACATAAGCCCCATTGTTCCCATCAGTCAAACCAATAATATTTACACCTATACTATGTAAGTTTTTAATTAAATGTGGAATATATTCTTCGGTGGAGTTTGTTATATATTGAGCTTCTTCTTTATTGACAAACAGTAGTTCAGTTTTTGGCAAAATTTGATGAATCAAATCAAGACTATGTTTGAGCAGATATGATCCTGGGTTAAAGACAAGTTTATTGGTAGTATTATTAATTAATTGTCTCAAAAAATCATCACTTCCCTTACTTAAAGATGTTATATATGTCCATTCTGTTTCAGGTAGGCTCAAATTAGTATAATCTTTATCTTTATGATGGGACAAAACTATTCTCTCTCCATTTATTGATAAAATTGTAGATTGATTAATTCCAGATTTTGGACTAGATACTAGATGTTCTGTATTGAGATTTGCCTCTCTCAAGGCCTCTAAAACATAGTGAGATATATCATCAGCCCCTATGGCAGACACCAAAGCTGTATTAATGCCTAGCAAACTAAGTCCATAAGTCAAATTATAGGCGTTCCCCCCAATATATTCATGCATTTCTGAGACTGGGATTTTATGTCCAATTTCTAAATTTACCACAAAATTACCAGGATTAATATCTGATGGTAATACATCTAGATTAGATAATAATAAAAATCTATCTAATGTTATGTCTCCAATTACAGCACATTGATAAAGCATATTGATTTAAGGGTTAATATTAATATTTCTCTCATTTGCATTAATAACCTCAAAACTAATATTGGTATGAGGTATATGCTCCCATAGTTTGGGGGTTTTACTAGCCCATTCAATTAATAAAATATTATTGGGGTTTGAAATTATATCCATAATTCCTAAGTCTAGCACCTCCCACTCTTGATTCAGTCTATATAGATCAAGATGATATACTTTATATTCTGATGATGGTATATCATAAGACTTCATAATCACAAAGGTGGGACTAGTTACGGCTTGAGGTACTCCCAGACTAGATAAAAACCCTTGACTAAAGGTAGTTTTCCCTCCACCTAATTCTCCTTCCAATAGCACGACATTAGATCTTTTTTTTGCTATGATTTCTTGAGCTATATTTTTAGCTATTGCTTGAGTTTCTACACTAGATTTTGAAATTATCTTCTCCATAAAATTATAATACTTTTATCCCCAATACTCTTTCCAATTCAGCAAAATCAGTAGTATGATTCAATACTTTTAGAATACCAGAAACTTCCAAAGTTGTCATGCCCTCTTCAATAGCCAGTTTTTTGATATTAGCCGTTGAAGATTGCTGGATAATAACGTCTTTAATTTTAGGAGTCAATACTAAAACTTCAAAAATGGCTGTAATACCATAATATCCATTTGGATTATCGGGGCTAGCATTAGCCTCTAGTATAGTGTCTGGAATTAAATTATGGTATCTGTCTGGTAATTTAGATTTAATAATATCTTTTTGCTCCTGGGATAGGTTAATAGTAATAGCAGTTTCTGGATCAATTTTCCTAATAATTCTCTGGGCTATAGTTACATTCACAAAAGTAGCTATCTCAGACAATCCAACTCCTAAATCATATAATCTCAAAATTGCTGAGGCGGCATCATTAGTGTGTAGGGTAGATAACAAAAGATGCCCCGTCGCAGCAGTCTGCATGGCTACCTTAGCAGTTTCGGTATCTCTTATCTCTCCAATTAAAACAATATTAGGATTCTGTCTAAGTAAAGCTCTAATAGCATTAGGAAAACTATAGCCAGTCTCTTCATTGATGCTCGTTTGCAAAATACCAGATAATTTATATTCAATCGGATCTTCAATAGTAATGATTTTTACCCCAGGCTGATTGAGAGTATTAAGGGTAGCATATAGAGTAGTAGATTTACCAGCACTAGTAGGTCCTGTAACCAAAATAAGCCCGGTAGTAGCTTGTAATTGCTCTTGTAGGAGATTAATATTATATTCATCCATACCGAGATCTTGCAATTTGAGTTTGGCAATATCTGACCTTAATATTCTAAGTACGATGGTTTGTCCATAGCCTCCTGGAATTATAGAGACTCTCACATCAAAATTTTTATCAGCAAAAATAGTAAATCTTCCTTCTTGAATTTTATTAGCAATATCAAGAGGTAGTCCTGTAAAAATTTTAATTTGAGTTAGAATTTGCGGGTATAGAGATTTTGGTACACGAGCTTCCTCATACAAAACTCCATCAATTCTAAATCTGATAATCAAATCAGCCATATCAGGCTCAAGATGAATATCCGTAGCTCTTTTTAGTAAAGCAGTATTAGTAATAGCGGTTAATTGGTCAAGAATGGGCATAGCCTCAGATATATGGTTAAGCTCAGGCAGGGGAGTATTAGATTTTTTGATATGAATTCCACGAGACAGAGCAGAAGTCAAAGTAGATTCATAAATTTCATCTACATAAGATATGTCTCCCGCTACAGATAAGACCTCAGTAATTGAAGTCTCGCCATCAATCGCATGTAAAATACCATCTTGAAATAAAGTTACCATACCATTTTCAATAGCTTTACGAAATATTTTGAATTCAGGTGTATTATTTATAATCAAATCTCTAATATTATCCTTGGCTTCAAATAATTCATATAAGGCAAATCTACCTTTATACCCAATGCCATAACACTTGGCACAGCCTTTGTGTCTATATAATTTTTTAATTTCCTGCGGTACAGTAAGTCCAGATTTAGGAGATATTATGGCTAAGGCTTTTTTGATAGACTCCAATTCCTGCTCTTCTGGTATATATTCTTCTTTACAATCACATAGTTTTCTAACCAATCTCTGAGCTACAAAAAGATTCATAGCAGAAATGATAAGCTGAGAACTCGTCCCAAACTCTTTAAGTCGAGTTACTATCCCAACCGAGTCATTGGTATGAATAGTAGAGAACACAAGATGTCCAGTTATAGCAGCATTTACAGATATATTAGCTGTTTCATTGTCTCTGATTTCACCAACCATAATCACATCGGGATCTTGTCTAACAATAGCTTTAAGCCCATTGGTAAAAGTATATCCTTTTTTATTATCTACTTGAGTTTGATTTATATTTTGTAATCTATATTCAATTGGATCCTCAATAGTGATAATATTGGTCTCAGATCGATTCACATAATTTAAGAATGAATAAAGACTAGTTGTCTTACCAGATCCAGTTGGACCTGATAACATAATCATACCTTGTGGTTTATCCAAGTTTCTCACTATAATATCCAAAAAAGCTTCTCTAATTCCAAAGCTATAAATATCGAGATTATTAATTTCAGAATTCAACAATCTCATTACAATAATTTCCCCAGTTTTACTTGGTAATATAGAAACTCTTACATCAATAGATTTTTTAACCTTTCCATTTTTCTCTTGAATAATAATACTAAATCTACCATCCTGAGAGGTGCTTTTAATATTCAATACAAGGGAAGCTAGATTTTTTATTCTTGAGATTAGGAACTCATATAATGCATTATCAAAATTCAGAATATCTTGTAGAACCCCATCTATACGATATCTAAGACGAGTAATATCCCCTTTGGGCTCTATATGAATATCACTAGCAAGAGAGGTGATAGCCCCAGCACAAATTATTTGAATTAATTCTGAAGTGTCAACAGAGTTCATTTTACTAGCAAAATCATCTAAATTTACTACTCCTTGCCTCACATCCTCCAGCATCTTAAGAGGGATTATTAATTTATCTTTGACAACTTCACTTCTATCTTGTAAAAACTCATAAGCATTATAACCCTTTTCTAGGCTGTACTTTGACACTAAATATAAATCTAATTCATATTTATTTTGATATAATTTTTTTAAAATAGTCTTAGCAATAGGATTAGATATATCCTGTATAGCTATCTTGAGATGTAGCCCAGACCTTTGAAAAATAATCATTTTAGCTTTTTTAGCCTGCTCTATGGTTAATATTTTCAAAGCATCTGGATTGATTGGAATAAATTGTAAATTAAGATAAGCCATGCTAAGATTATCAGCCAGTCTTTGAGTAGCAACTTCCTCTTCTTTTTTGTGAATTACCGCTAAATTAAGCTCAACTGCATTATCAGAATGCAATTTGTCTCTAAAGCTTTGACGATTAGATTTTTTTTGTTTTAATACTGAACTCATAAATATAAAAGTATATATTAATATTATAGCATAAAATAACAAAAATAGCAAATTTTGTAGCAGAGGGGGCTAGAATTAAGAATTAAAAGTTAAGAATTATAAATTATGTTTGTCCCTCGCTGGCGAGGGTTCCCGCAGGGGGGGGTGTGGACTGAACTAATTCCCCTCGTCGAAGGGTGTACAGCTACGCTGGACGGGGTGGAGTGTTTTTGTAAATTTGCTTTTGTCCTCCTTCGCCTGCCTGCGGTAGACAGGTAGGGAGATGTCTGAAAGGCGGAGGTGGATAGAATTTCAATATTATTTTTAGCATATGATAATTATGTTTCATTTTAAAGTATAGTTTGACAGGTATCCACCCTCCCCCTACGGGTACTCCCTCCAAAGGGAGACAAAAAAACCAAACACAGGTGACTGCAATGTCGCCCCTACTATAATAATTTATAATTACAACCCAAACATATCCACAATTGCAACCATTGCCAAAACCCAAACTAAGGTATATAACAAAAAATATATATAAAAATAATTCAAAAAACTTGACAAAATTCCGGGGGGGGGTAAAATAATATAAAGATACAATATAAATTAACACACATATATGAATAAAATTCATAAGAGAGTAAACAAAGGATTTACCCTACTCGAGATACTCTTAGTAATAGCAGCAATAG
>JBEAQD010000015.1:0-6854 GCA_041164045.1 Candidatus Parcubacteria bacterium | reverse complement strand
AACAAGAGTTTATTTATAGTTTTTTAAATATCAATAATCTATTTTAGTCTGTATACTTATAATATATTGTCATTAAGATTCAAGTTTGAGTATTATTAGATTAGTAGCAGTACTGTCAAGTTATACACATATTAATTTTATTACCTCTTATATCACATAATCAAAATGTTATATACAAGCCATTTATTGATATTTTTATTGACAAATTTGAGCATATAGTATATAATAATTTCGAATCTAAAATCATTAGACAAGGTTGATTTTGAGTCAAGACTTATGTCTGTTTGTTCCGTTTTGAAGTTCGAATTCCTTGTATTTAGTTAAGAATCCTATTAGTACCGTCGTTTTTAAATTATCCAAAAACCAGGTGACACGATTCATAAAAAGTGCTACTAAGCACACACAAGATAGAATTAGTTGGATTATTCTTACCATTGTAGTAAGTCTAGTTGTATTTAGTAATATGGCTTATGCTGGAAGACTTCCAATCAGCTCTACTCTTCTAAATAATAGTAATTTAGGTGGGCCACTTGATGCATCTCTAGCTTCTGTTGGAGTACTGCAAGCTAATGGAATATTGGGGCTTCCAAGTGATGAAGAATTGAATTCTAATATTCAAACTACTGACTCTAATATCATAAATGGGTTTAATGCTCCTGAAGGATATATTGATGAAGTATCAAATCCTATAATTAGAGAGTATATTGTACAAGAAGGAGATACATTAGAAAGTATTGCTCAAAAATTTAGTATTTCAATTGAAACTATTGCTATTTCCAATAATATCAAAGATTTGAAGCAAAATCCTGCAGTTAACTCTACTCTTTCTATTTTACCTAAAAATGGAATTCAGACCAATATTACTGAATCTCAATCTCTTGCTCAAATTGCTTCTAAATATAGCGTATCTGAGCAAGCTATTAGAGATTATAATAATCTTCAAGGTGACATAGCTATGGGAACTGATATTATTGTACCTGATGCTATAGTTCCAAGTGAAGATAAGCCTTTCCCTACAGAGCCTGAACAAAAACCTAAACCTAGAATATTACCTAGAAGAAATAATGTTGCTAGGGCTAGTAATTTACCAGCTAATGATGGTTATTTTGCCTTCCCTACAACTGGTAATAACTATGGTAGAATTCACTCTAATAATGGTGTAGATATTAGTAACTCTTGTGGTACTCCTATTTATGCCTCTGCCGATGGTGTTGTTACTACATCTCAAAATGGGTGGAATGGTGGATATGGAAATTATATTAAAGTAACCCATCCAAATGGAGTAGTAACTTTATATGCTCACCTTAGTTCTCGTGATGTTAAGGTAGGGGCTAATGTTACTAAGGGTCAATATCTTGGAGCTATGGGTACTACCGGAAATTCTACTGGATGTCATTTACACTTTGAAGTTAGAGGAGCTAGAAATCCTTTAGCGAGATAATATAGATTTTGTATGTTGATAAAAAGAGGTGTTAAATCCTCTTTTTTATTTTAAGAGACCTTTTCTCTATATTGTAAAGCTTCCGCAATATGATTGATTGTGATTGAGCTTGAATTGGATAAATCAGCTATAGTACGGGAAATTTTGAGTATTCTATTATAGGAGCGGGCTGATAAATTCATCTTATTGACTGCTTGAGATAATAATTGTTGTGATGGTTTGTCCAAAATACAAATTTCTTGGATTTGTTTGATATTCATTGAGCTATTAGTTTTGATATTCATATTTTGAAATCTTTGTCTTTGAATTTCTCTTGCCTTTTCTACTCTTTTTCGAATTTCCTCTGAGGATTCTTCTAAAACTTCAGAGGGTTGGATCAACTCTTCTGTTTTGACTTTTTCTATATTAATAATCATATCTATTCTATCTAAAAGTGGGCCTGAGATTTTTTGCTGATATCTTACAATTTGAGCTTGTGAACAAATACACTCTCTATCATTATCAGTCAGATAGCCACAAGGACAGGGATTTTGGCTTGCAATAAGCATAAAATCAGCCGGGAAAGTAAGCGACCCTTGAGCTCTTGAAATTGTAATAATTCTATCTTCCAAAGGTTGACGTAAACTTTCGAGTACCAATCTTGGAAACTCTGGAAATTCATCCATATACAAGACTCCCCGATGAGCTAGACTAATTTCTCCTGGTTTTGGAAAACTCCCTCCACCGATTAAAGAAATTGAAGATGCGGTGTGGTGAGGAGCTCGAAAGGGTCGACTAATAATTAGTGGTTGTTCAGAATTTAAACTACCAGCAATACTATAAAGCTGAGATACTTCCAAAACCTCTTCTCTATCCATCATTGGTAAAATAGTTGGGATTGTCCTAGATAATAAAGTTTTACCCGCTCCCGGAGGACCTGTCATCAAAACATTATGGCCACCAGCCGCCGCAATTTCCAAAGCTCTTTTGGCTAATTTTTGTCCCCGAATATAAGCCATATCTATATCACTAATATGAGCGGTAGGTATATAGTCATATTTGGAAGTTGGTTGTATTTTTGTTTGTACTTTTGGATCAAAATGGTCGATAATTTCTTGAATATGGCTAATAGCCAAAATATTAACCCCCTCCACTAGAGAAGCTTCTTTAGCATTATTAGCTGGGATAATTAAATTATGTATATTATTTTCTTTGGCATAAACCGTAATTGGTAAAATTCCCTGTACAGATCTAATAGATCCATCTAAGCCTAATTCTCCTAGAATAATATAATCTTTTTCTGGAAATTGTATTAATTCTAAAGCTTTTAGAATTGCAATAGCCATTGGCAAATCATAGGCTGTACCAATTTTCTTAACTTCAGCTGGAGCAAGATTCAAAACAAATCTTTTCTGTGGCAAAATAATACCACTATTTTTTAGTCCTAATCTAATTCTTTCTTTAGCCTCATTGATAGCTGTATCTGGAAGTCCAACAATAGTAATTCCAGGCAAACCCTGAGTCATATCTACCTCAATCTCTATCTTCTGACCATTAAGACCTAGAGTTGAGGCTGATTGTACTCTGGATAGCATATTTTTAATCCCGAATAGGCATTATAAGATAATAGAAGTCAGGAGTATCATCACTTTTGATAATAACCGGAGAATCAGTGTCATTGAGATGGAATTGTATAGCACCTTCTTTGAATAACTGAATACCGTCTAAGAGATAATTATAGTTAAAAGTAATTGTGAGTCCAGTGTCTCCTGTACTATGAACAGGGATTTTGGTTTTATTAGATCCAGTTTGTGAATCTGATGAGCTTACATTGAGGTTTTTGTCATCTTGCAAGTTTAATTTTACATCATTGACAGCATTTTGAGAGAACACAGAAGCTAATTTGATAGCTTGTACCAATTCTTGGCTATCACAATCAAAAGTTGTTCTAAAAAATTGTGGAATTAATCCCTCATATTGTGGGAAATTACCGTCAATTAATTTGGATATAATCTCGACAGTATCAGCCAATAATTTAATTTGGGATGAACCAAATTGCAAAGTAACTTCAGTTTCCTCAATAGTATCCAAAACTCTAATCATCTCAGCTACAGTTTTGCTAGGAATAATTACTGAAAAATCACTGCCTTCTAAATTATTTAGATTGATTTTTTTTTCACTCAATCTAAATCCATCAGTTCCCACAAAGACTAATTGATTTCCTTTTTTGGCTAGATAAACACCAGAAATTTCAGGACGAAACTCATTTCTTGGTAACGATCCATATACAGTTTTCAACCCTTGTTTCAAATCATTACTATTAATAGATATTTGATTCTCTACTTCTATTTCTGGTAAATTAGGAAAGTCCTCAGCAATAATTCCTTTGAATTGAGCTGAGATATCATCACCTTGCTCTACAGTTAATTCATCATTCACAACACTCAAATTAAGTTTATCCTGTGGCAAGTTCCTAATATAGGCTAATAATGTATCTTGAGGGATACAAATTGCCCCCTCTGAATCTTCTTTACCCCGAATATGGACTCTGATACCAATTTCAAGATTAGTAGAGGTTATAGTTAGAGATCCTTGCTTTCCTTGTAATAAAAAGGTTTGTAAAATTGGTAAAGTTGTAGCTCGAGAAGAACTTTGACGAGCAATATTTAATCCTTTTAAAAGATTTTCTTGCAAACAGGTAAATTTCATATCTTATCTATCTTAAACTATACTATAATTATACCTTGAATAAACTTTTTTTACTAGATTTGTATTTTTGTTCTTTTTTTATTATATATATAATAGTAGATAATAGTGTCTGTGGAAAAGCTGAAAACTACTTTTTAGTAGCATAAATACACATTGTCAAGTGTGGATAATATTTGGGATAAGTGTTTGTAAATTTTGGGGATAAATAAACTTTAGATTGAAGTCTGTGGATTACTTATACTTTATACACAATTTTATTAACATAAAAAGTGTAATTTTAGATAATTTATACACAGGTTATTCACAATGGGTGTCTTAAAATTATTATGAGTTATAAAATATTATCCTCCTTTGGAGGAGGTGGCACGCAGTGCCGGAAGTGGATAGAGTTTAAATCTTAGGTTTTATCTGCAGTAATATTAAATTTAAATTTTAGTTTACTAACTATCCACCCTCCCCCTACGGGTACTCCCTCCAAAGGGAGACAAAAACACAAATCAAAATTTATTAAAACACAACTCTATCCCTAAGAATTCTCAGGGTTTTCCTCATTATAAAGTTTATTTTTGATAATAGTTATATCTTGTTCTAGAGTATAATTGGAGAGTAAATCTTTTTTTATCTTATTCCAAGCATGCATAACTGTGCTATGATCTTTGCCGCCCAAAGCTTCTCCAATATTAGGAAAAGTTAATTTTAATTCTTCTCTAATCAAATACATAGCAATTTGTCTTGGTACAGCAATATCTTTTTTACGGCTTTTGGATAAAATATCATCTTTTTTGATATGAAAATGTTCAGATACAATATTCAAAATTGTATCAGTATTGACAATTCTTTGAGAGTGAATTTGACCTCCTTCAATCAATTTATCTACTAATTCAGGAGTAATTTGAGTATTTAATAATTGCACTCTAGCAATAATTTTATTCAAAGCACCTTCTAATTCACGGACATTGCTTTTTATTCTCTCGGCAATAACATAAATAATCTCATCGTCTAAATCAAAATGTTTTTGAATACATTTACTTTTCAAAATAGCTACTCTAGTCTCAAATTCAGGAATAGCTACATCCACAATCATCCCCCCTTCAAAACGAGATTTCAATCTATCATTAAGAGTCTTAATAGCACTAGGAGGTCTATCGCTAGTAAATACAATTTGTTTATTATGAGCATATAATTCATTAAAAGTATTAAATACCTCATATTGAGTAGCTTCTTTACCACCAATAAATTGAATATCGTCGATTATTAGCAAGTCCACCGCTCTATGTCTAGCTTTAAAATCATCCATTTTCCCATTTTTGAGAGAATTCATCAAATCTGAGATAAAAACATCCGAAGTCACATATAGGATATTTTTATTATTTTTCACCAATTTATTAGCAATAGCTTGAATCAAATGAGTTTTTCCCAAACCAACTCCACCATAAATAAACAATGGATTATATCTAGTTCCCGGTTCATTGGCTACCGACTGAGCTGCCGCATGGGCGAGTTCATTGGAAGATCCCACAATAAAATTCTCAAAAGTATAATTTTCTTTCAAAAGAGAAGTTCCATTTGGTCTTTGAGGCTGTACAAAATTATTCCCAGACTCAGAATTAAAGCCACCATTAGATATAGATGTGGCAGATAAAGCTTCTTTTTGAGACTGTAATTCTTGATCCTTTAGATTAATAACTGATTTTATAGATTTGGAATTAGTCTTTTTGTTATTTTGAACTACATATCTAACTCTTTTTACAGAGCCAGTAATTTTTTGAATAGAATTAAGAATAGTAAGATTGAATTTATTTTCTAGCCAATTACGAGTAAAAGCACTAGGTACACAAATTACAATCTCAGTTTCATCCATACTAATAGGATAAGTATTTTTGATCCAAGTATTGAATTGAGGCTTACTAATATTAAGCTCTATTTCTCCTAATACTGAATTCCAAACTCTTTGTTTCTCGTCCATTGCAATCGTCTAATTGATGATGTTTATAAACTGTGGATAAGTTAATTCCATTATACTCTATTAGAGAATTTTTGCAATAATATAACAAAACATATAGCATAAATATACCCAAAAACACACTTTTCACCTTTATTTCACTTTTGAGTGTTAAAGAAAAAACCCCATCCGAAGATGGGGGTTAGTAGTTAAAGCACATTATTTTTCCATAAATCATAATATATCTAGAGTTTCTACCTATTTGTAAAGGCACGCAAACCATACCACACTCAGACACCTGTATATAATTTTTATTTACATTATCATAATCATAACCCAGAGCTTCAAGTTTTGAGTATAGCTCTTCTATCGTTAGGGATGTCCTAATAAGAAGTTCTATAATTTTTTTATCATTATCATACCCAACTTGATTTAGAGCAAATCTTTTTGCAAGTTTAGGTATGGGAAGAGTTATTATAGCTGATAGAACTTGAAACTCTTGATCTGGAGAAGTTTTCTTAGAAAGAACCGATGACATAGTCACCTCAAATGGCACCTTCACCATAACATAAAAACAAGAATTTAGCAAGTTAATTATGTTATTTTTATAAGCAAAACTCTATCCACCTCCGGCACTCCGTACCACCTCCTCCGAAGGAGGATAGAAAACAAAAATCAATGTCTCCCTTTAGAGGGAGTACCCGTAGTGGGAGGTTGTACATAATTTATAACTAATAATTCTTAATTCAGAATTTCACCCCCAAACCTTGACTTTATATCTAA
>JBEAQD010000014.1:0-3267 GCA_041164045.1 Candidatus Parcubacteria bacterium | reverse complement strand
CAAAAGGCAGATATAGCTCTACTAATTTGTTGCGAGCCTGATTGGAGCTGGTACCAATTACAACTCTTTCTGGCTCCATAAAATCTAAGACAGCATTGCCTTCTTTGAGAAATTCTGGATTAGAAACAACATCAAAGTTACAGTCCTTATTATACTCCAACAAATGATTACGAACTATCTCCGTACTCCCAACAGGAACCGTACTCTTATTCACAATAATTCTATACTCCTTGATATGCCTAGCAATCTCCTTGCTAACAGTAATTACATAAGACAAATCTGCAGAGCCATCCTCTTGCGGTGGAGTAGGCAAACACAAAAATATAATCTCATACTCCTCCACAGCATATTGTAAGTCATCAGTAAAAACAATATTCTCAGACTCCAAGTTTTTGACAATCAGCTCATCCAACCCCTTCTCCCAAATAGGAGATTTCCCAGATCGCAAAACATCCAACTTAGCTTGATTATTATCTACACAAATCACCTGATTCCCCTTCTCCGCAAACCCAATCCCAGTCACCAAACCAACATATCCTGTCCCTATAACCGCTATTTTCATATTTTATGAATTTAATATTAACTATTTAATGTATTATAGCATAAAATAGAAATTATCAGGAGGACTTGCTACTGTCCTTCTGTCCTTTGCCCTTTTGTCCCCCTTCGGAGGGGGGTGCCTGCAAGGCGGGGGTGGATGGATAAAGAATAAACTAGAACTCAATCCACCTCCGGCACTCCGTGCCACCTCCTCCAAAGGAGGACAATAAAACTACCCCTTCCCTCCCCTTTTATGGTAAAAGTGTAGACAAAAAACACCATATATTGTAATATGGTTACATATTTGGGATTGTCCCACGTACCTCTCCTCAGAGAGGATTATTTTTTATCTATAGAGATTACACACAACACTATGAATAATATTCTACCAGAAGATTCATTCAACCTATTACAAACCCAATACAACCAAAGGCTAGAAGATTTTATAAATATTGACCAAGCAACCATATTAGAACGATCCATACTATCCTCATTAGCATATCAATATGCACAAGGAAAAGACATTACAGAATTAGCAAGCCAAGTAGAAAGCCTCCAAAAGTATAAAATCAATGATAATATACTCATAATTGTATTCTATACCAACTACAATCAGCTACCGCCAGAAATCCAAAGTCAGTACACCCAAGAATTCTTCGATAAATACAATGAATTTTATAGAGTATATATGCCCATCCATTTTGGTATAGTTGCTAATTTTATCAAAGTATACGATGAGACAGGAGCACATATTACAACCCAACAAATTGAAGAGCAAATCCAAGCAATCATAGATAATGACCGAGTATGTCAGGCCAATGTAGTTTGTTATAGGATGAAAGATAATCAACTGGAATTTTTGGTATTAAAACGAAACCCAGAAAAAGGAGCATTTTGGCAAAGTATTACAGGAGGGGTACATATAAAAGGACTACTTTTTGACAATGCCCTCAGAGAATTACAAGAAGAATTATTCATCCAAGGAAAAGAAGAGAATTTAATAGGTACAGACTATGTGTTTTGGTATGCAGGGGAAGAAGGCTATGAATTATGTGAATATGTATTCGGATACAAATTAGAAAATAGCGACACAATTACCCTCAGCGACGAGCATACAGAATATGAATTTTTAGCAGTAGACGAAGCCACAGATAAAGTCAAATATGATGGCAACAAAGAAGCCATAAACCGAGTTTATCAGATGATTAAGTAGGTGTTAACTCTGTCCTCCCTTGGGGGAGGTGGCCGTTAGGCCGGAGGAGGACAGGAGCAAATCTCATTTGCGACGACGGAGTGAGGACTTGCTACTGTCCTTCTGTCCTTCGCCCTTTTGTCCCTCGCTGGCGAGGGTGGCACGGAGTGCCTGGTATGAACATATTTGAGTTAATATCCAATAAAAGTAAAAAGTCCCTTATAAATAAGGAACCTCGTACCGATCGGGGACACCCCGGTCCATATATAAATTATACTACAAACAAAAATTCTATGCTATAATAAACAAATATAATGACAAAATATAAACCAAAAAGATAAAAATAAATCAGAAAATAACTATGCTTTTATAGATGCCCAGAATTTATTTTTAGGAGTAAAAAGTGCAGGGTGGGAAATAAACTATAAATCTTTTAGATAATACTTAAAAGATAAATTTAGTGTAGAAGTAGCTTATCTATTTATAGGATATATACCCGCCCACTCTCAAATGTATGCAAAGCTCCAAAGAGAAGGTTTTATTTTAATATTCAAAGAAACTCTTGTAGTAAAAACAAAAGAAGGTGAGAAAATAAAGGGAAATGTAGATGCAGAGTTAGTATTACAAGCAATGATAGATATTCAAGAATATAATCAAGCTATCATTGTCACAGGAGATGGAGATTTTGCATGCCTTATGAAATATTTAAAGTCAGTAAATAAACTTGCAAAAGTAATAGTACCACACCATAAAAGATATTCTAAACTGATCAAAAAAACTGCAAAAGAAGATATTATTAGTATGAATGATCTAAAGATAAAAGTGGAACTAAAAAAATAAAAAAGATGTGGCACAGATAAGGACTAACCCTTTCACCGTACCACATCATCGTAATGTATAAATATTACCATAACTTTACATTTTGTCAAGTCAATGTACGAGATGAGGTTATCGTAGACAAAAGGGATAGATACATTACTAGACTAATAACAGTAAGTTGGATGGGGATTGTCCTCCTTTGGAGGAGGTGGCACGGAGTGCTGGAGGTGGATAGAGTTCTGGTTTGTGTTTTATCCACCCTCCCCCTACCCTACGGGTACTCCCCCTCCTAAATAAATATAGGAGGGACTTAAAGCCTACAAAGGGAGACAAAAGCTCAGAGGGCAAGCTCCGTCCACACCCGTCGACTTCGTCACCAACCTCGCCTCCTCCTAAGGTTTACCTGCCGTAGGTAGGCTGATTAAAAATCGAGGGACATAAAATCAATACTTTATTTTGGAATCTCTATATTTATGAGGTGATTATAATTTTGGAGTAATTTTTGATCTAGGGTTATAAATTTATCACACTTAGCACTTATTGCACTGGATATTTGTATACTATCTTCAAAGTCTTTGTTGTAATTTTGATATGCTAATTCTAATAATTTTGCATCTAAAGTTACTATTTCAAAACTGTTAAAAAATTCTTTGTAATCTTCTAAATTTAACTTATATTTTTCTATAAAGTAATTACAAATATGTATTGATAATGCT
>JBEAQD010000013.1:0-5445 GCA_041164045.1 Candidatus Parcubacteria bacterium | reverse complement strand
TCAATTAGGATCACAATCTATAAAAAAGTTTTTCTCTCCAATTGGTAAATTCAGCTTATGGATATTTTTATTACATTTTCCAATACAGCAATTTTTATTTAATAATATACAAAATATAGATATAGGAATAATTCTTGCATTTATCCACAATTTTGGTTTAACATTAATTATAAGTTTATATTTAGCTTTTATTATAAACAAAATATACAATATCACACAGTATATCAAAATATAATTGAATAAGATGAGAATCATCCCAGACAAGTTATGACTTGTGTAGGTGATACATGAGAGTAGTTTATATAGTTATAAAAAAGAGCCTTTAATTTTGTCACCCTCCGCCTGCCTGCGGTAGGCAGGGAGGGGGAAGCCTTCAAAGTAGACTTTAAGTCTGGGGAAGGGGAAGTAATCCCCCCTAAGTAGGAAGGCAGCAAGGAGCTACGGCTCCGAGTGTCGGAAACCAAGGGTGTCCGAGATGGGGTTTTAGGGGGATTAGTGTAAATGGTGAGTTTTTCCGTGGAGGAAGGTTGGCCAAACCTGTGAGTTTTTACAGGAGTAAATCCTATTTGCGACGGGGGGGGATAAAAGACAAACTAGAACTCAATCCACCTCCGGCACTCCGTGCCACCTCCTCCAAAGGAGTATAATTACTATCCAATTTACTGTCATTAGTCTAGTAATGTATATAATCCATTTTGTCGACGATAACCTCATCTCGTACAATAATTTGCAAAAAATATATTTTTATGATATAATAAATACATATTTAAAATATTATAAATATAAATTCAATATAAATATGCCTTTTGAAAATCAATCAATTAATGAATCAGAGACATCGCAGCAACCAAAAGAAAATAAATTAGTTGTTATATTAATGACCCTAATTATATTATCTGGTGGGTATTTGGCTTATTCTTTTTATAATTCAGATAGTGATAATAGTTCAGATACAAATACTGAAGTATTAGGAGAAAACAATGCAGATACAAATTCTAGTCAAACTAATGATGTAGAAGCATTATCCGTATCTCAAGATAATAGTTTAGTAGATTCTACAACAGACAATGCTGGCAACCAAATATATACTCTATCTCAAGTAGCAGAAAATAATAACAAATCATCTTGCTGGACTATTATAGACAATACTGTGTATGATATTACTTCTTATGTTCCAAATCATCCAGGAGGAGAATCAGAAATTTTAAAGATTTGTGGTAAAGATGGAACCAATTTATTTGCTAAGCCCTCCGAACACAAGGAAGGAGGAGCAGACAATGTTTTAAGTCAGTTTAAAATTGGGAATTTATCCCCATAAAATAATATTAATAGTTAAGTGAAAACTTATGGAAACCAATGTATTCGGACAACCAGACAATATGCAACAAGAAGATATTCAAAAAGAAGGTAATAACCCTACCTTAATCGTTATACTGTTAATTCTTATCTTAGGAGGCGCCGCGGTTCTAGGTTTCTTATTATATAGACAAAGTCAAGAACCAGCTCCAGTTTTAGATGAAGTAGTAGAAAGTATTGAATTACCAGCAGCAACTACTCCTGAAGTTACAAATGAATTACCTACAATAGAATCAGGATTGGAATCAACAACAGAAATTGTAGAGGACACTGGCGTCCCAATTAACTTTATAGAAAATGATTCAACTCTAAATACTCCTGTTGAATAAATTTCTATTGTAAAATTAATCTTTTTATGGCATAGTATACAAATATACTTTAAAGACTATGGCAAAGAAAGAACTTATTCGTATATATAACCTTGAGAAACATTATGGACTCAAGGTTATATTTAATAAAGCAAACTGTTCAATACATGAAGGAGAAATCTACGGAGTATTAGGACGCAACGGAGCTGGGAAAAGTACTTTTTTTAGGATAGTTTTAGGTTTGGAAGAGTCGGATAATGGTGACATAACTTTAGATAAGACAGCTAGAATTGGATATATAGCTCAAGAAGATGAATTTGACTTAGCTCAGACAGGTTTAGAATATCTTTTATCTACAACCAAAGCTCAAGATTGGGAGATAATAAAGCAGGCTCTTGAATTTGATATGCCCAAAGAAAAGTTAGAATTACCGATTAATGATATCTCGGGTGGATATAGAATGAGGTTGAAGTTAATCAAAATGTTAATGGCAAAACCAAACCTTATTCTATTAGATGAGCCAACTAATTATCTTGATTTATCTACAATTTTATTATTAGAAAATTGGCTATTATCTTTCAAGGGTACAGTTCTTTTAATAACTCACGATAGAGAGTTTTTAAGACGAGTAATGACGAGTACAATTGAAGTAGATCAGGGGCAAATTACGCTCTATCCTGGTAATATTGATGCCTACTTTGAATACAAACAAATGCTACAAAATCAAATTGTCCGTACCAATGCCAATATAGAGAAAAAACAAGCACAATTACAAGAATTTATCAATCGTTTTGGAGCTAAAGCCACCAAGGCCGCACAAGCCAAATCCAAACAAAAGCATATTGAGAGATTAGAGCAAGAAAAAAAATCAATTTATATTCCAAATTCAAAAATTAGAATGCATTTACCATTTATTGCCAAAAGTTCTGGGATGGGATTAGATGTTAGTAATATAACTATTGGATATGGTAGGACCACAATTGCTGAAGGACAGAATCTATATGTAGAAAGAGGACAAAAAGTAGCGGTACTAGGAGATAATGGACAGGGTAAATCCACTCTCCTCAAAACTCTAGCTGGAGAAATCCAGGCCTTATCAGGAGAGTTCAAATTTGGAAATGGTTTAAGAGTTGGATATTTCGCTCAAAGTGTGGAGTTCGATACCCAAGATCAAGCGACAGTATATGATTATCTAAGGAAAGTCGCCGATATCGAAATTAGCGATGATGATGTCAAAAAGACATTAGGAAGTTTCTTATTTTCTAAAAATGAATATGATAAATCACTCACCGTTCTATCTGGAGGAGAAAAAGCAAGACTACGATTGGCAGCTGTATTTTTGGAAGGATATGATGTCTTAATATTAGATGAACCTACCAATCACCTCGATATGGAAACAGGTGAGATTATGGGAAGCTCACTTGCTGAATGGGGAGGTACTCTAATTTTTGTGAGCCATGATAGAAGTTTTGTAAATAATTTAGCCACTATGATTTGGCAAGTCAAAGATGGTAATATATCCAAATATAACGGTAATTATGAAGAATATGTCTGGAGTCTAAAACAACATACAGATATTACTCAAGCTCAAAATACCGAGCAAATCCAGCAAGCAACAACTCAATATACTGCGACGGATGACAAAACTCGTAAAAGAGAATTATATCAAGCAAAAAAAGAACTAAACAAAATAGACAAGAGAATAGCCAACCTAAAAGAAGATGTTAGATTAGGGATCCCAGATGCATCAGAAAAATTGGCCAAAGAAGAAGCTCTCTGGGTCAAAGTTATGGATTTGATTGAGCATTTAGAGAACTAAATCTATGCAAAAAGATAATAATTATAATTCTCAGCAAAGACAAACTTATGCTCAGAACTTTGTCAAAAATCCAAGT
Source organism: Candidatus Parcubacteria bacterium (assembly GCA_041164045.1). Lineage (GTDB taxonomy): Bacteria > Patescibacteriota > Minisyncoccia > SW-4-49-11 > SW-4-49-11 > CALRBF01. The sequence continues at coordinate 1,886 of JBEAQD010000013.1, read as the reverse complement.
TTAATCAGATATATAATAGATTTTATTAAATTGCCAGAGAACTCACTCATTCTAGATTTAGGAGCAGGACAGGGAATTATAACTAGAGAACTACTCAAAAGAGATTATAGAGTCGAGGCAATAGAATTAGACTCAGAATTATATCAGCAATTACAAGCAGAATTTGGAGATAAAGCCAAAGTTATACAGCAAGATATCCGTAAGATACAATATCCAAAAGGAGAGTTTTATATAATTTCTAACCCACCATTTAATATTTTCTCAGAATTAATCAAAAATATATATCTAGCCCCCAATAATCCAGAAGCCGCACTTATATTTGGACAAAAAGAAGCTATCGAGCGAGTAATAGGCAAAACAGAGCCGAGCATTATCTCAATATTATTAAACTCATTATATCGCTGTGAAGTAGTTTATACTTTTGAGCCAACAGATTTCTCCCCAGCTCCCGCTGTGACAGTAGAGCTACTCAGATTAGAAAAGTTTTCCATCTCCATCTGGCAACATAAAGAGGACTATATCAAATTCATAACTTATGCTTTTTCTCAGCAGAAATCTAGTCTTTATAAAAATCTAGAGAAAATTTTCACCTATGAGCAGTGGAAGAGACTCGCTAAAACTAATCAATTTAATCCTAAAGTCAGACCCCAAGTGTTATCTATATCCCAATGGAAGGGAATATATCAATATTATCTAAGCAGTGTAGATGCCCAGAAGAAGAGGTTGGTAGGGTAGAGCTTTAGATTTTATATATACCAAGTAAACTTTTTTATGGAAATGGCTTGATACTTTAGTTATAATAAGGCTATAACTATATATTGTTATTTTAGTGTAATATAATCTTGCCCCACAACTTGATTCATGTATTCAGATAAATTTATCAAATTCCTGTACATACATGAAAATAAACTTTATATTGTTTTTAAGTCTATTTTGGTAGTGTTCTTTATTTACACAATATTATTCTTAATATTGTGTCCAATAGAAATTATTAAGAATATAGCTAATGTCATTGCATTTCTAATACTGAGATTCTTGATCAATATTATTATCAGTGTGATTAAGATAAATAACGATTTGTGTACTGATACAATAAGGATTAATCTTTTGTTACAACACTCCCGCCAAAATTAAAAGGCGGGTTTTTCTTTTATTGTTAATTTACAATTAACGTTAATATAATATTGCTATTTTTTTCATTTTGTGATATAAATAATTTGATCTACGCGCAACTTTTATGACATTAGATGGACTATTGTTCTGGATTTCTTACATAGCATTTTCAATATTTGCGATAGTCCGACATACTGCTATTTATATAGTTGTTGTGACTGTATCTTCTCTTATCTTATGGATACTGATCCGACACAGCAGCGCTACATCTCCCCACCATCGTAGATAGAGTGGGGTTTTTTCTTTTATTAGCCAAAATTCTATTTTTATGCTAATATATACAGTATATTCAACTACAATATGCAATCATTTTGGCAACAATTACCAAAACCATTTTTTGTCTTAGCCCCAATGGAGGAAGTAACAGACACTGTATTTAGGCGTATAATAAGTTCCTGTGGGAGACCTGACGTAATGGTAACAGAATTTACTAGTGTAGAGGGGCTAGCTTCTGAAATCGGAAGGTCTAAAGTCATACATCGGCTACAATATACTACTGAAGAACAACCCCTAGTAGCTCAAATTTGGGGTATTACACCAGAGCATTATTATCAGGCTGGAGTTTATGCCAGAGAGCAAGGTTTTGCTGGTTTAGACATCAATATGGGCTGCCCCGTCAAAAAAGTAATCAAACAAGGAGCCTGCTCAGCCCTAATCAAAAATCCAAAACTCGCCTCAGATATAATAAAAGCAGCACAAGAAGGGGTCCGAGA
>JBEAQD010000012.1:0-16782 GCA_041164045.1 Candidatus Parcubacteria bacterium | reverse complement strand
TTGCTCTAGTCGCTTTTTCTGTTGTTTTTTGGATTGCTTCAATGATAGTGTATAGAGGTATTAATGATATAAATAATATTAATATATATACAAAAATTTTATACAGCTCAGCATTATTTATACCAACAATATTTTTAATATTTGTAAATAGATTCATTTCTAGCAGGCATATCTATAAAAGTGAATTTATATCTTTTTTCTTTTTCGTTGGATTGATTATATTAACTTTTTTTACTCCTTATATTATTAAGTCTGTGCAAATAGTCAGACCACTTGAGAATAAGATTATATTTGGCGAATTATTTTTTCTTTATGTTATATTTTTAATTGTAGTTTTTAATTTGTCTTTTTATAATCTAATTATAGAATATTCTAAAAATAAAGGTGTAAGAAAAAAACAAGTTTTATTCATTATTTTGGGTACAACTTTATCTACATATCCCGCATTTTTTACAAATCTAATATTACCTTGGATCGGTATATTTGCTTTAAACTGGATTGGTCAGTTGGCCACAATATTTCTTATTATATTCACCACTTATGCAATTTTCAAACATCACCTCTTTAATATTAAAATGATTTTGTCAGAAATCTTACTCGGAATTATGGGTATTATTTTGTTTATCTATATTTTCCTTTCGAGTAATTTTTATGAATTTGCAGTTAGTGTTATCTTCTTTATAATTTTTGTGATTTTAGCTTATAATTTATTAAAAGAATTATTAGCTGGAATCAAAAGAGAAAATGAGCTCAATATTTCTAATAGAAAACTAGCTGAGGCTATTGAGTCAAAAGACTTGTTTTTGAGAATGACATCTCATCAGCTAAGAACCCCGCTTACTTCTTTGAATGGATTTTTATCTCTAATTCTAGAGCAGTGGCAGGGAAAATATAAGATGAATGAATATACAAAAGATGATATAGTTAAAGTATATATTAATACTCAGAGATTGGTAGAGTTGGTAAATGATGTTCTGTCTCTAAATTCGATTAAAGCAGGTAGATTTGGTATATCTATTAGGCCTCAAATAGATATAAAAGAGGAATTAAATTATCTAATTCAAGATAATAAACATATTTTGGAGCATTTCAATACAAAGGTTATTATGAATAGCATAGGAGAAAACTTTTTAGCTAATATAGATAATGTTAGAATGAAAAGTGTTTTTCAGAATTTATTATCTAATGCAATTTATTACGGTAAAAATAAAGTTTGGATTACTTTGATTGATGAAGGTGATAGATTTAGAATTAGATTTAGAGATAATGGTAAGGGTGTTGATATGGGATTAAAAGATAAAATTTTCCATCCAGGCTTTAGAGCCGGTGGAGTATATGACCGTAATCCTAATGGATCTGGATTTGGACTATTTATTTCTAAAACTATTGTTGAGATGCATCATGGGACATTAAAATTTAAAAACTTAGGTATAGATAAAGGTGCTTTATTTGAAATTAAATTACCCAAACATCCACCTATAGATAAATATGGAAACTGATACTAATTATGATATAATAACTACATAAATTAATTAATATCCAAAATATGCAGAAATCCAAAAATTATTATCAGCTATCTATTGAGGAAACTTTAGCTGATATAAGTTCCAATTCTACTGGCATTACTTCTAAAGAAGCTATATCTAGAAGATTAAGGTTTGGGGAGAATATATTTTTAGAAAAGCAAGTAGAATCTCCAATTTGGTTATTTTTTAAACAATTTCATAATGGCTTGGTTTATGTTTTATTATTGTCGGCTATACTGTCGGCTGTATTTAATCATTGGGTTGATTTTTGGATTATTATTGTAATAGTGGTAATTAATTCTATTATTGGGTTCTCTCAGGAATATAGAGCTGAACGGGCTGTATCTGCTTTGGCTCAGAAAATTATAGTCAAGACTAAAGTGTATCGGGATGGGCATCTAGAAGAGCATAATGCTAAAGATTTGGTGCCGGGAGATATTATTGTTCTAGAGGAGGGAGATAAAGTCCCAGCTGATGCTAGGCTGATTGAGTCTGTAGAATTACAGACTATAGAGGCGGCTTTGACAGGGGAGTCTCAACCTTCTTCTAAATCTATAGATATTATTACAGAAGAAGTTGGGATTGGTGATAGAAGTAATTCAGTTTGGATGGGAACTCTAGTAGCTACTGGTTGGGCAAAGGCTGTTGTAGTAGCTACTGGTATGAACACTCAAATTGGCTCTATTGCTGATGATTTGGGTAAGGTTGAAATTGAAAGAACTCACTTTCATATTCAGACTGGAATATTAGCTAAACAATTAGCAATTTTTGCTTTTAGCTCGGCATCAATTTTGTTTGTAATTGGATTTTGGTTCCGAGAATTAAATTTAGATGAGATGATAGGATTTACTCTCTCAGCTCTGGTAGGTGGAATACCTGAGAGTTTACCAGTAGTTTTGGTAGTGGTGTTAGCCATAGGGGCTAAGAGAATGAGTGATAAGAAAGCAATTATTAGATCTCTGCCTGTTACAGAATCTCTAGCCGTGATGGATACGATTATTACAGATAAAACTGGGACTTTGACTGAGAATAATATGACAGTACAAAAATTGTATGTACTAGATGAGCCTATAGTAGATGTCACTGGTAGGGGGCTAGAGAAACAAGGTGAATTCAAACAAAATAATAATGAAATTCTCCCCTTAGACTATCCTTCTATTGCTAAATTATTACATATTGCTGGGTTAGCTCATAATGGTCAATTGTACGAAGAAGTTTTGGATAATGGTCAGTCTAGCACTAAAAGTATCGGAGACCCGACAGAGGTAGCATTGTCTGTCTTATCTCTAAAAGCTAATCTAAATAAAGATTTACTAGATAGTGACTGGCATAGATTGGCAGATTTACCATTTCGCTCAGAGAATAAATTCAGGGCTACTTATCTATATAATAATTCTCAGTCATTACATCAGCTGATGGTTATAGGAGCTAGTGAAAATCTTTTGAATCTTAGTACTAAAATACTAGATGAGAAAGGTAATATAATTACATTGAATTCCAAACATATTAAAGAAATTAATAATCAAATTGAGACCTTTTCCAAACAAGCTATGCGAGTCATAGCTCTTGCTTATAGGGATGAGAAAGCTGGTCTAAACTCCATTCAAGCTGAGCAAGTGAAAAATCTAGTCTTTGTAGGTATAGTGGGGATTATAGACCCACCTAGAGTCGAGGTGTCTGATGCAATTGTACAGGCCAAAAAAGCTGGAGTCAGAGTAATTATGGCTACAGGAGACCATAAAGACACTGCGCTGGCCATTGCCAAATCTATTGGTTTGATAGACGAGGCAGGAGAAGCTTTGACTGATGATGAAATCCAAGCTTTATCTGATAAAGAATTATATAAAAAATTAAAAAATATTTCTGTGCTAGCTAGGCTTAGCCCAAGAAGTAAGCTCAGAGTAGCTAGTATTTTACAAAAACACAAGCATATCGTGGCTATGACTGGAGATGGGGTAAATGATGCCCCAGCCCTCAAAAAAGCCGATATAGGTATATCTATGGGTATCAGAGGTACAGATGTTGCTAGGGAAGCCAGTGATATTGTACTTACTGATGATAATTTTGTCAGTATCATCTCGGCTCTGGAAGAGGGGAGAGTGATATTTAGGAATGTACAACAAACTAGTATTTTCCTCATTACTACTAGTATTGCTGAGATTTTATTATTTATGTTGACACTTAGTCTGGGGCTACCGCTACCACTTTTGGCAATACAAGTTTTATGTCTCAACTTGGTCACCAATGGAATTTCAGATATTGCTCTTGCTACCGAGCGAAGTCATAAAAATATACTATTAGAGAAACCACTTCCAGCCAATATGAAAGTAGTCTCACCTAATACATATCCATATATTATCTTGATGACTTTGACTATGACTACCTTAGGCTTTTGGATTTTCGTAGCCTATTTGGGTAATGAAATTGAGCAGGCAAGAACAATGTTTTTCCTCTGTTTATCCCTGATGCAATTAGCCAACACCTATAATATGCGATCCCCAAAAGAATCCTTATTTAGCATCGGATTCTTCTCTAATCGTATGATAAATCTAGCAGTCGCCACTTCAACTCTTATCTTAGCTGCTATGATAACTCTCCCATTCCTTCAGCGAATATTACAATTCACCCCCGTCTCACTATATGATTCTATCTATTATGGCTTTATCTCTATCGTCGTCGTCATCGCCGTCGCCGAACTCTACAAATGGCGAGCGAGATTGGAGGGGAAGTAAGATGATGGATAAGTATACAAAAGGAATTATATACATTACTAGTCTAATAATAGCAAATTGATATAGAAATTGTCCTCCTTTGGAGGAGGTGGCCTTCAGGCCGGAGGTGGATAGAGTTTTAGTTTATGAGATGTCCAACACTTTGGGACATCTTGGTTATAGGTTTCTTATAGATAAAACCATTTTTTGGAGTAAAAATATGTAGTATGGTATAATATAATAATATAACATACTAAAAATTATGGGTATTGAAACAGGCAATAATTTTAGGGAAGTTGAGGAAGCTGAAGAAGTGGCTGAGGGAAAAAGTTTAGAGTCGGAGGTCACCCCAGAGCAAATTGAGGTAGCTAATAAGGTTATTTTAGAGAGTTTGGGAATTAATGAGGAGACGAAATTAGATGATTTTGAGGGTACATTGATAGAAGCTATTAAAGATTTACCAAGATATCAGGAAATTGAACAAAAGCTGGAGGGAGTTGAGGTACAGAATTTGCCTTATGAGTTATTTAAGCTTTTGCAAAGCAAGGCTGATACAGATGAACTTGATCCAGATGCTCCTCAAGATGGTGTGCTGATTAGGTCTATTATGGAGTCGGGACATTTAGAATGTGCTGGTAGGACATTGATAGCTTCAACTTATCTGCAAAGTCATAATATTGAGCATACTACCATCCAGGCTCCTGGACATACTTTCTTAATTATAGAGCAAGCAGGGGATACTTTAGTTTATTTTGATGCCAATAATAACCTTTATTTTACTTTCCCAAAACAAGCTTTGGAAGGTTATCAGGATATTAAGACAATGGCTAAATGTAAAATACAAGAATATACTCCAAGAGAGTCAGATTTTTTGGATGGGACTAGCACGGTCTTTGACCATTTTGTAGTAATGCCAGCACAAGAAGGTAGGGGTATGGTGTATTTGGGAAATGTAGCAGCCGCTTTGAATGGAAATGAAGAATTTACGACTTCTGGGATTGCAGAAAATAAAGGTTTAATACCAGCAGTCAATGAAATTGAAGCTAGTATTTATGGAGAGAATCAAGTTCTGGATAGTTTTAGAGATAGAATGGAAGAACTAAAACATATTGAAGATGGGAAAGACGACAATGATAGATCATTCATAAGTAAGTTTTTCAAAGAACACTCTGATAATCCAACTGAAGAGGAATTTATAAATTATTTCCTATATAATTTAAATAAATATAACTACTTAGGTAAAAGAATGCCATTTATCAAAAATGCTCCAGATGAGCAAAAATTAGAATTTGCACAAAAACTTTGGAGTTCTGTAAAAGAAAAATATTCAAGCAATAATCATAGCTAAATAAGTATACTTACCTACAATCCCAAAATTTCTTTGACTTTCATTATGGTGACTTTTTCTTGGCGGGTGAGTTCGTCTAGGGCGTTTTGGATGGACTTGAGATTGGTCTTCATCTCGGGGATGATGACATATTCTAGAGCATTTACTCGTCTTCTGGTGGCTTCAATTTCCTCAGCGAGTAATCTGGCGGTGAATTCTATCTCGGCTAATTTGACTAATAGAGGTAATATATTCTGTAAAGTTAAGAGGGCTTGGTCTAAATCTTTGGGTGTGCCTAATGTCCCATATTGAAAAGGGTCTCCCTGTAAATGCGGGATTATATGGGGGATTGTGACTCCCATAATAGATTTTTTTTGTAATTCTAGATAAGTTTTGGCTTGGGAGAGATGTATTAGTTCTTGTATAGCCTCTGTTGATACTTTGGTCTGGGCGAATCGGAATAATTGAATCGACTCAACAATCTTAGGGGTTAATTCTCCTCTTAGCTTGATTACTTCTTGGATAATGGCTAGGAACTCTTGTATGAGCCCATCTCTTTTGTCGGTGAGCAAACTATGTCCACGAGAAGCGGTTTTAATCTTCTTCTTTAGCTTGAGGGCTTCTTGTCTGGTCGGTTTGACGGCGGGCATACTTATTTGGAGTATTTATCTATAAATTCGGGCTTGATTTTCTTGAGTTCTTTTCTTGGTAATATTGATAATAAGTCCCAAGATAAATCTAGGGTATCTAGAATATTACGGTTTTCTCGTCGTCCTTGCCGGATATATCTACTCTCAAAGGCTTCAGCGAACTTGATATAGGCTTTATCTGTCTCGGATAGAGCAGATTCTCCTAGAATTAGGGCTAATTCTTTGATTTCTATACCCTTGGCATAGGATGAGGCCATTTGCTCTTTGACGGCGGATAAATCTTCTCGGCTGTACTTCTTATCTACTCCAATTCGTGATAGGGATCCAATTGGTTGTATCGGAGGGTATATTCCTTGATTATGTAATTCTCGATTGACCATAATTTGTCCCTCGGTGATATATCCGGTTAAATCCGGGATTGGATGTTGTTTGTCATCATCGGGCATTGTCAGGATAGGAATTTGGGTCAGGGAACCTGTGGATCCTTTGACTATTCCAGCTCTTTCATAAAGTGTTGCAAGGTCGGTGTAAAGATATCCTGGATATCCTCGTCGTCCTGGAATTTCTTTTCTTGAAGCGGAGACTTCTCTTAGGGCATCGGCATAATTTGTCATATCGGTTAGTATGACAAGTACGTGCATATTTTTCTCAAAGGCTAGATATTCTCCTAAGGTCAGAGCTAATCTTGGTAGGGTAATGCGCTCTACAATTGGGTCGCTAGCGGTATTGATAAACAAAGCTGCTCGCTCCATAGCTCCTGTTTTTTCAAAAGAATCTATGAAGAATTGAGCTTCCTCAAAAGTCACTCCCATAGCTGCAAATATTACTACAAAGGGTTCCTCAGCTTGGACTAAATCTGTTCCATTTTGTAGGGCTACCACTTGAGCTTGTTCAGCAATTTGGGTGGCTATTTCGGAATGTGGTAATCCAGATCCTGAGAAAATTGGAAGTTTCTGTCCTCTTACTAGGGCATTGAGTCCATCTATGGTGGAGATTCCAGTTTGGATAAATTCGCTTGGGAATTGTCTCATTCCTGGATTAATAGGGGAGCCATTAATATCTAAATATTTTTCAGCTATAATCTCGGGTCCACCGTCTTTGACTTTCCCAGCTCCGGTGAAGACTCGTCCTAACATACTATCTGACACCCCGAATTTTAAGGTTTCTCCCAAGAAAGCTATTTCAGCAGACTCTACATCTAGTCCGTCGGTGCTAGTGAATAATTGCACTACGGCGGTGTCTTTCCCAGCTTCTAGTACTCTTCCTTGCCTGATATTACCTTTTGAATCTCTAATTTCAACAATTTCCTCGAAGGCTACTGATGGTACCTTTTCCACTACTACTAATGGTCCGGCAATTTCTTTGATTGTATTATACCATTTCTTCATATAGTTATACTAAATTCCACTTATTACTTTATTAATACCGAAGTCCTCTGTTTTGTCATTATCTTTGAGATTATGAATTGTGCTTGAGATTTTCTCGATTAGAGGTACTATGTTTTCAATTTCAGATTCGGGTGTGTTCTTGAGTCTAGCTATTTCATCTCGAATTGAAAGTCCCAGAATATCGTTTATCTCAACTTGAGTATTATTTTTGGCAAATTCTGTGGCTTCAGTATGGAAAGTTATCATAGCTTTTAGCATCAGATACATTTTTCGGGTAGAGGCAAAGGCATCTATATCATCGAAGGCATTTTGTTGTAAATAATCTTCTCTAAGTCCACGAGCGGTATCTAGAAGTATTTTCTCAGAGGTGGATAGTGCATCCATACCGACTAATTTTATAATATCATCTAGCTCATTTTCTTTTTGTAAAATTTGCATAGCAAGGTCTCTCAAATCTCTCCAATCTGCATTAGTAGCATTGATAAAATACTCTTCTACATTATCTTTATAAAGACTATAACTATTAAGCCAATGAATAGATGGGAAATGTTTTTTGGCAGCCAAAGAGGCATCCAAGCCCCAGAAAGCTTTGGTGACTTTGAGTGTTGCTTGGCTAACTGGCTCGGATAAATCTCCTCCTGGAGGTGATACAGCAGCGATGATAGTAGCGGAACCAATTCTTTCCTCAGAACCTAAAGTTTTTACTATTCCAGCTCTTTCATAAAAGGCAGAAATTCTAGATCCAAGATAGGCAGGATATCCTTCTTCTCCGGGCATCTCTTCTAATCTTCCGGACATTTCTCGCATAGCTTCTGCCCAACGAGAGGTGGAGTCTGCCATCATAGCTACATTATATCCCATATCTCGATAATACTCAGCTAGGGTAATTCCGGTATACACGGAGGCTTCACGAGCTGCAATTGGCATATTGGAGGTATTGGCAACTAGAATAGTTCTCTCCATCAAAGGTCGTCCTGAAGAGGGGTCTTTTAGATGTGGAAATTCTACCAATACATCTGTTATTTCATTTCCTCGCTCTCCACAACCAACATACACTACAATATCTGCATCAGACCATTTGGCTAATTGATGCTGAATAACTGTCTTTCCAGCTCCGAATGGTCCTGGTACGGCAGCAGCTCCTCCTTTGGGAATTGGGAAAAAGGTGTCGATAATTCTCTGTTGTGTAATAAGTGGGGTAGTAGGGATTTGCTTATTTTTATATGGTCTTGGAGTTCTGACTGGCCATTTATGCATTAGTTGTACCTCTGTATCTCCAATTTTAGCGACTGTCTCAGTGACAGTAAATTCACCAGCTTTAATATCGGTGACTTTGCCCTCTACTCCAAATGGTACTAAAATTTTATGAGTAATTAATTCAGTTTCTTGTACTGTTCCCAATATATCTCCAGCTTGAACTTGATCTCCTTTTTGTACGAATGGTTTGAATTCCCATTTTGTCTCTCTATTCAAATTAGGAGCGGTCAAACCTCTTGCAATATATTCGGAATTTAGTCCTTGGGCGGCTGCTTTCTCAGCAATTACATTAAGCGGTCTTAGAATCCCATCAAATAATCCAGCAGTCAATAACCCAGGCCCTAACTCTATACTAAGTGGTTCCCCAGTTGAGACAACAGGTTCTCCAACTGTAAGTCCAGAGGTATCCTCATAAACTTGAATTGAAGCTGTATCACCTTTGAGTTCGATGATTTCTCCCATTAATTCCAAATTTCCGACTTTGACTAAGTCATACATTTTGGCTCCTTTCATAGAGTCGGCTATAACGAGTGGTCCTGAGATTTTGATAATGATTCCGGTATTCATAGTAATTAGTTTAATCAAGAAGTGAATAATTTGTCTAGGCTCATCCCTACGGCTTTTTCGGTGAGATGTTTTAGCTCCTCAACTGAGTTGCTATCCGAGCTGATTGGCAGCTGCGAGATAGGTATATTGAGTGAGTTAAGGAGTTTTCTTTGCTTTGGAGATAATTGAATATTTGATGTTATAAAAATCATAGCATAGGCATCTATATTTTTCTCAATAGTTGCTATAATTTGGTCTATTACAATTTCATCACTATTCAAAGTCTCAAACCCAAATAGTTTGAATAATAGGGTAATATCTGATTCTGCAATTATGACTGGTTTTTTATAATCTATCATATATTAGAGTAATCTATAAATCTTAGTTTAGCTTGTCTGGAGTCGATTTGTTTGGTGTATTGTAGGATTAATAATTTTGCATTAGATATAGCATATTGTAATCTCTCAGTGTACTGTATAATTCTATCTCCAGACATACCTGTGAATTGAGCTTTGTTGATGGTATAGATTTCATTTTTAATCAAAGTATTCTCAATATTGATAATGTTTATATTGGCAGGTGATAGGTTTAGATATTGTCCAATATCTCCTAGAATATCTCCGAAACTGAAACTTTTGACAGCATTAATAGCAAGACTACCTTGAATTGGGAGGAGATGTCGTAGAATATGTTCTTTAGATTGTCCTCTTTGGGTTCTGGTTAAAACATTGAGTAGAGTATAGCTATCTATTTTGGCTAATATAAATTCTTTCATTATACTACTACTATCTTTGAGATGTTCAAATAGTAGAGTTAAAAATATTTCTTCTAGATATGAAATAATACCAAAGCTATCATAAGAGTGGATAAGTTTTTCCTCTTTTGCTATAAGCTTTGTTTTGAACTCTGATGAGTAGAAGAGACTGGTATCTACTTCTTTTAGAATCTTTTCAAAGGCATCTTCTCCCAAAGGCTCACCATAAATAGTGTGATTGACAGCTATAGTCTTTAGTTTATCAAAATCTTTAGATAGGGTTAGATAAATAAAGGGCTCAGTGTTCTCTGGTAAAAGGCTTAATATCTCATCTATCTGATTCTGATAGTATTGATTTAGTTTAGTAATCACAGTATCAAGATTAACATCTGAGAGATTGAATGAATTTTGTATCAAGTTTAATAGCCCTTCTAGATTGTCTGTATCCAAAAATTTTTTACTATCATTAGATGATGGTAAACTATTTAACCTAGAAACATATCTACTGGTAACTCCAATTAGAGGGACTTGTAAACTCATATTTCTTTCATTACAGAAGCTAATGTTTTTTGCTTTACTATATTAATAATATCTCCTACAGTAATTTCTAAATGCCCAGATTCCAGTTGAGCAGTGATTGAACCTAATGTTTTATCATTCTCTTTTAATTCGACTGAGTAATTCAGATTCTTAATAATTGCTTTTAATTCATTACTATATTTCCCGGTAAGAGTTAAAGTTGTAGATGTAGGAATATCTTGTAATGTTTTTTGAATTAGTTTAGCTACGAATTTGGAAGCTAGTATTTCTGGGATAAGCTCTTGATAAATATTATCTAGTTGAGATTGCATAGAATATCCATATTCAAATTTATTGGCTTTACTAGTTTGGAATTTTTGAAAATTAATTTGAGTGGATACTGCTTCTTCAATTTTCTCAGAGTGCAATTTTTGGGTTTCAGACAAAGCAAGATTCCAATTCATTTTGACATCTTGAAGTTCTGATTTATATTGAGTCTCTATTTTCTCAATATCTTTATCTATCTGTGATTGTATAAAATCAGCTAAAGTCATATTATCCTACAGATACTCCATTAATAATTAAAATAGAAACCAATAACCCGAATACAGCAAAAGTCTCCACCAAAGCTGCAAGAATAATCACTTGTCCAATTTTAGATTTGTCTCTTGAAATTAATTGTACTCCACTAGCAATAACATCTCCCTGATATTTACCAGAAGCTAAACAAGTAAGCCCTACTGGAATTCCAGCAAAAGCAAGAATCATACCATTTTGCCAACTAAGATTTGCAAATTCTCCAGATAATACTCCAGTATTTTGTAGAATCAAAACCGCTGCCAAAAGCCCATAAATAGCCTGTGATCCCGGTAGGGCTGATAACAAAAGTACATTTCCAAATTGAGTTTCATCTTCGGCTACTAAACCGGCTCCGGTTTTACCAGCTGTGGATACTCCAATAGATGACCCAGCTCCAGCTAATCCTGCTGCGAGAGCGGCTCCTAATACTGCTAAACTTACACCTAATATTTCCATATTTTAAAACTTTAACTCTTATACAAAGGGATACAGATTTAGATTCCTGCTATCCTTTTCACTATACTCTTAAATTGATCAAGAGTACAATGAAAAGAATAACAGTATTACTCAATAATACTATATTCTTGAGAACGAGTAACTTCCTGTAGTGGCCTTCCTCCGGACTGGAAGAATTTACTGAAGAATTCTACGAAGTGAAGCCTACCTACATTGATATAGGTACCCAATACATTAAGTGCTATATTGAATATATTTCCAGCAACAAATATTATAATCATAATAAGATATCCAATAATTAGCCAAGCACCACCTTTTTCTACAAGTCCATTACCAGCTAAATTGGCTAAGGTTCCAACAACACCAGCAATAATACCAGTTGCAAGTCCTAGAGCCACTAGCCTAGTATAAGATAATATATCCGATAGATATCCAACCACGCCAAAGAAAACATCATAAGCACCCTTGCCGAAACGAGCAAAAATAGAGTTCATTTCTCTTCCTAACATATAAATCATTACAATTACATAAGTAATGTATAGGTATAGTAGAGGGTCTAATAATAATTGCAATCCTTTACCTAATACTCCAATATTTATGAGTAATAATAATATTCCAAATACTAAGGCTCCTATCCATAGAATTGAATCAATACTAGCATCCCATACTGATTTTTGGTTAAAGGCTTGTACAATATTTAGGACTAGTCCAAGTAATAAATGTATAACTCCTAATACTATTGTGAATCCCATCAAAGCAATAACACTGTCCATAGGATTTAGAATTTGTAATTGTTGTAATAAAGGTATTAACCCAATACTAATTAAGAATCTCATATGGGGAGAGGCTGTAGCAGGGTCAACTGCATCAGGTGTAACTCCAAACCAGCTACCAAATAAAGCTCCAATAATCAAGGTAGAAATAGATGCTATGAATACTACCGCAAAGATATCTCTAATTCCAGATTTTAATCTTGGGTTTATTAATCCAAGTCCAGTCAAAACAATCAAGATTAAAGCATATCCAGCTTCTGATAAAGCCAATCCAAACATAAAAGTAAAGAATAATGCAATAAAGGGAGTAGGGTCTAGCTTCCCAGCTTGAGGATATCCCATAATTCTAGTTACAGTCTCAAAATGTCTTATAACAGGCGGGTTTTTTATAATTACAGGAATATCACTGTCTGCAGTATCTAGTTCTTCTATATCTAACTTTTTTGATATATTCTTTAATTCTATAGTAATTGAATTTAGCTTATCCTCATCAACCCATAATTGTATGGATGAGGTAGTGTCAGATTCTGGTGTGAAAGAATGCAAATATGAAATTAAATTAAGCTCAGAATTTAAGACATCACTCAATATAGCTAAGTCTTTTAATTTGACAGGATGCTTTTTTAATTCTCTATTGAGCTTTGTAATGACTTTAGAATTAGCATTGAACTCTTGTTTGCTATTATGATAAATATCATAGAAAGATCCTGTTACTTCAGCAGAAAAATGGATTAAAGTAGCCTGGTTTTGTATTATATCCATTCCAATTTTAGCTTGGGACTTAGGTAAGGCCAAAATATACACATAGTCTGTCCCAATTTTTTTGACAGATTCTAGAACCATAGGGGAGATAGCCTGTTCTAATTGGTCAACAATATATTGAGATCTAGATTCATCAACTAAGAAAGGTAGAAAAGTAATATAAGAATATGATTTAAAAATATCTAATTCAATATCTTTGAGCGGATCAGATTTAGCAATAATATCTTGTAAAATTTCTTGACGAGCTGATAGGTCATCTTTTAATTCAGCTTTTTCTACAATTTCTTTTGCTTTATCAATTATTAATTCTTGCTCCTGATTATAATGATTGAATATATTCTCAGTAATGGTAAATCTATTATCTAAAAAAGCAGAAAGAAAAGACTTTTTGGTCGGGTTATAGGCTTTATATACATCTAAAGCTTTATTGATAATATCTAATTTTTCTAAAAGCTCTTGTTGTTTTTTGGAGTATTTTTTGGCAAGAGGTGTTCTTTCAACTTTTTCTATAATTTCACCAACTTGATGTGTTTGAATATAAGCTAATAATTCTACTTGTACAGTATTAGGAACGGTGATTTGAATTAATTTAGACGCTTTAACTCCCATATAAATTTATATATTTACAGACATAATTACTAATTATAATTGGCTCAAAATAAGCTTTTTTATTTTTTGAGGGTCTAGCTTTACTTCTTTTTGAGAATCAGTTTGGACATCTTCGTGAGCTGCTAGTCTTTCTGCCACAATTTGATTCTTATTCAAAATCTCTTTATTCAAGTCATCAATAGATTCTTTAGTCTTAGAGATATATTCTTGGGTTTGTAGTTGATAGTGCTTTTGAAGTTGTTTTTTAGTACGGACAAAAGACTTTTCAATTTCAATCAATTCAACAAGTTGTTTCATAGGTGTTTATAAATACAACTCATTATAGTCTAGAGAGTTAAATTTGTCAATTATTTTTTGAGATTGGTGGGAGATTTTTAATTATAAATTATGAATTTTTAAGGGTGACCTTTTAGTTGTTTGTATTATTTTTTCTGTCCTCCTTTGGAGGAGGTGGCACGGAGTGCCGGAGGTGGATTGAGATAAAACTTAATTCTATAAACCCCGCACTACGATAACTCCCTCAAGAGGCGAATTTTAAAACCTATATAGCCCATACCCGCTATGGATACTAATTTATATGTCCCTACACAAAAAATTTTTTGCGGATTATTTCGTCTTGTTCCCTTTGCTTCTCTTCGATTAAATTGATGGCTTTTATCTTCAAGTCTTTTAGGTCTTGGGTGGCAAGAAATATGGCTTGTGACTTGAGATACTCAATATTATTTTTACTTGGATCTTCCAGAATTTCAGCCAGTAGAACATTTAAAATCATCCCGATCATAGGTCCAGCTGTAATATTTAAATCTTTAATCAGAATATTCCCATCTATTTTTAGCATAGACAAATCAATTGGATCGAGTAAAACCTTTTCCGTCATATATTCAAAATGTCTCAGACGATAGGGTCTGGCCTTAGGTGTTCCTGATCCTATGCGGTCGCATTCTCTTAGTTTAATCAAGTCTTTGATATTATCTGAACCTACATTTCGAATTAGTTTGCGAATAGAGGACTCAGTGACCTCATTGGTATCATAATAAAACATATGATATCTGACAAGCTTAGATATTCGAGCTGCAAATTTTTTGGGGTAATGGAGGCGATTTAGGATCTCATAAGCCATACTTGCTCCCACTATTTCATGATTATGAAAAGTACAAGTTTTACCAGTACCTTCTTTAGTTCTAGGTTTGGCAATGTCGTGAAGTAATCCCGCCATTCTAAGGTCAAAACTCCAATCCATATCGCAGGCATGTTGCATAGTCCGTAATAGATGCTCCCAGACATCATAAATATGATGTCCATTTTGCTCAACCCCAATCCCTTCCAATAATTCTGGCATTATAAACTGTAATAAATTAGTATCTCTTAATAGAATACACCCATTCATAGCTCGCGGAGTTTTCATCATTTTAGTGAGCTCATCTCTAATTCTCTCTTTAGCAATATGCTCGAGATTGGGAGCTAAATTTTGAATCGCTTCTAGAGTCTTGGGCTCAATTGTGAAATCTAATTGTACAGCAAATCTCACCGCTCGCATTAATCTCAAGGTATCTTCCCCAAATCTATCCTTAGGCTCACCCACAGTACGTATAATTCTAGACTGTAAGTCATCTAGTCCACCAAAGTAATCTTGAATCTGCCCCTGTTTGTCCATTGCCAAAGCATTCACCGTAAAGTCTCTTCGAGCTAAATCTTGCGAAAGCTCGGAGACGAATTCCACTTGTTCAGGGTGTCTATTGTCTGTATATTGAGATTCTTTGCGGTAGGTAGTAACCTCGATAATTTCTACCGATTCATCGGGACGGCGATATTTTACTCCCACAGTGCCAAAAGTATTCTCATACACTGAATCCGGGAATAGCTCCTGAATTTGATCAGGTAGGGCATTGGTAGTAATATCCCAATCTACAGGTTGTTTGTTTCCTAGTACTAAATCTCGGACACTTCCACCTACAATAAAAGCCTCAAATCCAGCCTCTTCTAAAGTATGTAGAATGAATATGATATGAGCTGGTATATTGTAATTCATAAATTTTTTATAATAAATTGTGGAGCCAATGGTGGGGATCGAACCCACGACCTATGCGTTACGAATGCATTGCTCTACCAGACTAAGCTACATTGGCACATCTTCAGTATAGTCTAAAATAGCAACTAGAGCAATACTAGTAAGAAAAAAGCCCGCTAATTTAGCGGGGGGTGATTTGGGATTTTATTAATCGATAAACAGTAGTTTTTATATTAATTGTAACTATCTGATCTGAATCTTTGCTTTGTATTTTGCTCCTGATATTTCTAATTGTAGTAATTAAGATTCCTCTATGTCTTGGTGGAATTTTTTTATGCCCTAGCATTTCAGCTTTTTGAAATAGAAGAGTTTTTACTCTACCATTAGCTTTTTTAAATTTGATTTTTGATGGTAGTTTAATACTGTTTAATATACTTATAATATTCTGCCATTTTTCTACAGAAAAAGACAAAGTTTCCATCAAAAAACTCCTCATAAGGTGGTGTATAAACTAACAAAATCTAATCTTTTTGTCAAATTTGGTGGACTGAGCAAAATTCCCCTCTTGAGGGGTGGACAGCTTTGATGGCCGGGGTGGATAGGTTTGTGTAACTTGAGCTTTCTGTGTCCTCCTTTGGAGGAGGTGCCCCGAAGGGGCGGAGGTGGATTAAGTTAAAAATTATATTCTATCCACCCTCCCCCGTAGCAAATGGGATTTGCTCCTGTGAAACCTCACGGTTTCCCAACCTTCCTCCACGGGAAAACTACCGTTTTCCCGACCCCTTTCCCAGACTTTCAGTCTATTACGGGTACTCCCTCCAAAGGGAGACAAAAATATCAAATGCAGGCGACTGAAAGGTCACCCCCCATGAGAGAAAAAGAAAAAAGCCCCGCGAGTTGCGGGGCTTGGGTGAGGA
>JBEAQD010000011.1:0-2905 GCA_041164045.1 Candidatus Parcubacteria bacterium | reverse complement strand
ATAGTCAATAATCTATTCACTTTTAGATTAGTAATGGCGGTTTTGGTGATTGGGATAATAGCCTCGGCTTCAGTCTGGGCAATCCCAGCTTATAGTAGAGAGATTAAAATTTTAGTAGCTTTGGGTTCTATTGGAGCTATTGGAGCTTCGGTATCTAATGTTTTGATTGGAGTATTCCAGACCAAACTCAGAACAGATAAAATCACTATTGGAGACTTTTTAGCTAGAATTACCTTGATGATTGGAGTACTAGCTCTTGCTTTTTTGGGAGAAGTAGATTTATTTTGGGTAATGGTATGGTACAGTTTAGCTGGTATGGTACAGGCTATATTTATGATTACAGCTACATATAAATATTATCCAATACGACTCAATATAGATTGGGTATATTGGAAGCAAATTTTCAAAAAAGCTCTGCCCTTATTCGTAATTATAACCTTTAATCTAATTTATTACCGCATAGATACCGTGATGTTATCTGTGATGAAAGATCAGACTGCTGTTGGATTATATGGAGCCTCTTATAAAATTTTAGAGATACTTATTGCTCTACCAGGAATGTTTATGGGACTATTATTGCCTCTTTTTACCAAATATTACCTACAAGATAAGACTAGATTTCAACATATTTTCCAACAAGCCTTTAATATTTTAGTAACCGTAGCCATCCCACTAGGAGTGGCAGGAATTTTATTATCTAGTAAAATTCTAGACTTAATTGCAGGACAAGAATTTATGCCAGCTACAAACACTTTGCAAGTATTATTCATCGGGATTGGATTTATATTCCTTGGTAATCTGATGGGACATATTCTAATCAGTGCCCAATTTCAAAGTAAAAGTATGTATATTGCAATTATTGGAGCTGTATTCAATGTAGGTCTCAACCTATATCTAATCCCCAGATACTCTTACTTAGGAGCAGCTACAGCTACAGCGATCACAGAGGGATTGGTATTACTGAGCTATATTTATCTTGTTCGCAAACATATACAAGATTTCCCAAAATTCCAATTTATACATTTAATCACTATCTTAGCTACTATTTTGATGGGAATAAGCTTATACTTTAGCTCAAACTTTAATATCTTTATCCAAACAATTATCGCCATTATAGTCTTTGGAATAGTCTTATTACCTCTAGGAATAAATAGATTAAAACAATATTATGCCATCAATATTCAAGAATAAAAAAATATCTTTTATAATAGTTGCCTATAAAAGTAAAAAATTTTTAACAGATTGTGTGAACTCAATTACCAAATATACCTCTGGAGAGTATGAAATTGTTATTGTAGACAATAATTCTGGTGAAAATTTAGATGAAATTCAAAACTTATCCACAAGTAAAATTAAAATTATATATTCCCCAAATAATGCCGGATTTGGCTCGGGAGTGAATCTAGGAGCTATTCAAACTACAGGAGATTGGCTATGTATAATCAACCCAGATACACGGATACAAGGAGATATCCACACATTATCCACAATTGACAAACACACTAAGTTAATTGGGTTAGCTCTAGTTAATCAAGAGAATCAAATTCAGGCTTATCAGTATGGAGACTTCCCTACTCCCAAGAGTATAATTAGTAATAGGGCTAAAAAACAATGGCAAAACCCCACTCAAGAGACTATCAACACCGACTGGATTAGTGGAGGCTCAATTTGTATAGAGGCAACACTTTTCCAAGAGCTCGGAGGGTTTGATGAGAGATTCTTTATGTATTATGAGGATATAGATTTATGCTATCGAGCCAAACAAGCAGGACATCAAGCCTATTGGACACAACAGGTTACAATCTGGCATTATGAAGGAGGCTCCGAGAGTAGTATTATAAATACCAAAAAAAGATATTACAAATCCCAAAGACAATACATCGCCAAATATTACGGAAAAATCTGGGCAATATTGCTTTACCCTTTGCATTTGATACAGTTGATGAGACTAAAATAAACTGTCCTCCTTAGGAAGAGGTGGCGCGGAGTGCCGGAGGTGGATTGAGTTCTAGTTTATGTTTTGTCTCCCTTAGGAGGCTTTAAGTCCATTCCATATTTATTTAGGAGGTGGGTGGCACGGAGTGCCGGAGGTGGATTGAGTTTTAGTTTGTATTTTGTCTCCCTTATGAGGCTTTAAGTCCCTCTTATACTTCAGTTTGGGAGGGGGAGTACCCGTAGGGGGAGGGTGGACTGTGTATCGGTGGTTGTTAGCTGAACTTAAATTCCCCTCTTGAGGGGTGGAAAGAAAATATTAATAAGTAAAATAAATCCAACCCTGCCTTTTAGGCTTCCCCCTTTGCCTACCGCAGGCAGGCAAAGGGGGATAAAATTTACTGTCCTCCCTTGGGGGAGCTTTAAGTCCCTCCTATATTTATTTAGGAGGTGGGTGGCACCGCAAGGTGACGGAGGAGGACAAGCTGAGGACTGAAAGGTTGCCCCTACCAAAATCACAAAACTATTTACGAAAAAATCAAATTAATGATATACTTAAAAAGTAGTAGAAATACTACTATTTCATATTTGTTTAGAACTGAGTGTTTAATTGAAGCCTTTACACTCAGTTCTTTTTTTTAATCTATGTTTTTATCTAAAAAATTGATATAATATAGCTAAAGATATATATTAGTTTTATGAATAATACAGTCAAAAATTTGAAAAGTTTAATCAAAAGCACTTTGGAGGGTGATGATAGATTATGGTTTGTCAATCAAGATAATGAACAGGAATTCAATCAAACTTTGCTTTTGGATTTGGTAGAAAAAGTAGATAATAAAATTATTAGTCTATTATTACAAGAGGAGGTATTGAGAGAGAAGTTTTTTGTCAAAATTGTTCCACCCCGTCCAGCAAAGCTGTCCACCCCTCAAGAGGGGAATTTTTCCTATGTCTTCAAAACTAATGAATT
>JBEAQD010000010.1:0-2649 GCA_041164045.1 Candidatus Parcubacteria bacterium | reverse complement strand
ATATCATCTAATTTCCAATTTACTAAATCTATATCTTTATCTGTAGTATTATATAATTCTACAAATTCCTTACCTCCTTCGGCTGGGTTTGGGTAAATCTCAGAGATAATTACCCCGCTATAATTAATTTTCTCTGGTTCTGGAGTGGGTGTAGGTGTTGGAGTAGGAGTGGGGGCAAGAGTTATATTGAGTGGTGATTGAGTCTTAGCCTCCCAGACCAAATTACTAACTTTATGCAGAGATTGAGTATTAGTAGTCGCTTGAGGCCATTTATCTCTAAAATTTACCGCATCAATAGTTACCCCAAGATTATTTCTAAGTTCTATATATACCCCTGCAGTATTACTAAGTGATCCAAAATTGCTACTAGTTATATTTATGACTTTATCAATAGGAGGAAGACTAGTCTGTGAGCTAGCAATCCTACGAATAACTACATAATCTGTGATGCTCCCAGAGAGTAATATTGTTTTATCTCCCGCTCCAGAGAGGATTCTAAGGGTCCAACCTGATAGTGAAATAGGTATGCTTGGGTTGGGATTTTTGAGCTCTATAAACTCATCTGCCGAACCTGGAGTATTATCCTTCCAGTCAGTATAGCCAATATAATTGATTTCATTAATTTCAACTGATTGAAAACTAGCAAATGTAAAATGTGGGATAAACAAAAATAGCCCCAAGATGAGGGCTAGAAATTTAGGAGTTTTGGGAATTGTTATTATTTTCTTGAGATTTTGAATTTGGTTCTGTTTTTGTTGGTTCATAAGTATAAGCATTATGTAATTCTACTTTTCTATTATCCTCGGCAAATTTTAAGATAATATCCTTCGCCTTATATGGGTATGGAATATTATCAAAAAACAAGGTCTTTTGGTCAGCTCCAGCAGTCTGTATCCTCACATCTCCAAAATGTAAAATACTAGCAAAGAATCCTTTTGCTACCACTTCTATATCTTGAACATTACCAATATCAGCCTCAGAGACTTTGCGATGAAAAAAATCAATCTGATCAATAGTCAAAACTCGCTGATTGGTAACAATATATGAATCCAGATAATAGTGAGTCCAAGTCAAAAAAGCAGTAAATAATATGAATAAAATAATTAATGTAATAATAAAATCAAAAACAGTACCGATAAAAGGGTCTTGTAATATTATAATATTATTTGGTAAAATCGCAGCTACAAATAATACTATTACTAATAAAATTAAATTCAATATATACGGCATTATCAAGAAAAATATTGACCTTCTGAATACAATTTTCACCTCTTCTCCCTTATGTTGCCCTGGAAAATGTAGATGTTTACCTGTGGCTCTATCAAGCATATTAGTATTTTAATTAGTTAGACTTAATATAGATTGTAAATTCATAAAAAGCAAAATTAGCAAAATCACACTGCCCGCTACATAGGCAATAGATGATACAATAGCTACTCTAGTATTAATCCCAAAAGCAAAAATATGATATAACATCACTATACTACCAATAATATAAGCTAGCAGTATAATCAGATAAGTAGCAATAAATAGTTGATTAGACATAAATTGTTAGATTAGAGGTTTTTGGGGAGGTAATTTGCCAAAATATTCATAACACAAGCTAGTCACCATTCTACCTTTGGGAGTTCTTTGTAATAACCCTTGTCGCATTAGAAATGGTTCATAAATCTCCTCTATTGTGACAGTCTCCTCAGAAGTGGAAGCTGCTAAGGTAGACAATCCCACTGGTCCACCATTAAAAATATTCATAATAGTCTCAAGGATTTTCCTGTCTCCTGCCTCAAGCCCCTTATCATCTACATCTAACAATTCAAAAGTCTCTTGTATAACTTTAGCGTCAATCACACCATCATTATGCACTTCCGCAAAATCTCTTACTCGTTTTAATAATCTATTAGCTACTCTTGGGGTATGGCGACTTCTATTAGCAATATGCTGATAAACTTCTGGAGAGTCAGCTTTGACCGACAAGATATTACTAGATCGCTTCAAAATATCTATAATATGATCCTGATTATAAAAGTCAAAACTATAAATATTGCCAAAACGACTTCTAAAAGGTCCCGAGAGAGACCCAAATTTAGTAGTAGCTCCAATCAAAGTAAATTTGGGTAAATCAAGTCTTAGAGTTCGGGCAGATGGTCCTTTACCCACAATAATATCCAAAACAAAATCCTCCATCGCTGAGTACAAAATCTCCTCTAAAGTCTTGGATAGTCTATGAATTTCATCAATAAACAAAATATCACCCGCCTCAATATTGGTCAGAATTGAAGCCAAATCACCAGCCTTTTCTAGAGCCGGACCTGAAGTTACCTTCATATTAGATCCAAGATACTTGGCAATTAGATAAGCTAAACTGGTCTTCCCAAGCCCCGGAGGACCATAAAACAAAAGATGATCTAGAGCCTCTCCTCTTTTCTGAGCTGCTTGAATAGAGATAGAAAGGTTTTTTTTTAATTTGGTCTTGCCCAATATACTCCTCAAAAGTCTGTGGCCTCAAACTCTGATCTATACTGCTATCTTCTTGTATTTCTTTTGATGATGTAATCATAGATTACGATAATTATATATTATAATTATATCATATTTTGAGGGGTTTGTATATAGGTTGCATAGGATTGCATATTATACTTATCCACAAAT
>JBEAQD010000009.1:0-11301 GCA_041164045.1 Candidatus Parcubacteria bacterium | reverse complement strand
ACTCCAACTCCACCTCGTCTTTGAGAACGATATTCTTTAGGGTCTACTCTTTTGATATATCCATCTTTGGTAAGAATTATAATTGTATCCTCATTCGGGATAAAATCTGTCTCTTTGAAATCTCCTAAATCGTCTTTGAAGACTCTGGTTTTTCTATCATCTCCATATTGATCTGAGACTTCTTGCAAATCAGTTTTAATAATTCCAAAAATCCTTTCTTCTGAGGCTAAAATTGCCTCTAATTCTTGAATCAATAGGACTAACTGTGCTAATTCATCTAAAATCTTCTGTCTCTCTAATCCAGCTAAAGTCTGTAATCTCATATCCAAAATTGCCTGAGCTTGAACTTGACTAAATTCAAATCTTTTAATTAAATTAATTTTAGCAATTTCTTTACTCTCAGAACCTCTAATAATATTAATAACCTCATCTATAAAATCAAGAGCTTTTTTGAGTCCTTCCAAAATATGGGCTCGGTCTTTGGCTTGTTGTAATTCGAATTCTGTTTTCCTAATTACAACTTCTTTACGATGGGTAATGTAATACTGTAGTGCTTGTTTGAGAGATAAAGTCTTTGGTTCTATCCCATCACAGAGGGCAAGCATATTGACATGATAGGTTTTTTGTAAATCTGTTAATTTATAAAGCTTATTTAGTACTTTTTGTGGATAAGCATCTGATTTTAGCTCAATTACTATTCTAACTTTATCTGAGGACTCATCTCTAATATCCTTAATCCCGTCTAATTTTTTATCACGAACTAAATTTGCCATTTTCTCAATCAAAGTAGCCTTATTAGTCTGATATGTCATCTCTGAGACAATAATATCAAAGGCATTACCCTTCTTACCTCGCTCTACAATCTCAGCCTTAGCTCTGGTAACCAAAGGCCCTCTACCAGTGGCATAAACTTGTCTAATATTATCTATATTATATAATTCTCCGCCAGTTGGGAAATCCGGACCTTTGACAAATTTCAATAATTCCTCGATGGTAATCTCAGGATTTTCAATCAAAGCAATGGTAGCTCCTACTACTTCTTTCAAGTTATGTGGTGGAATATTTGTCGCCATACCAACAGCAATTCCAGTTCCTCCATTGATTAGCAAATTAGGAACTCGAGCTGGTAAAACACTAGGCTCATTACGACTACCATCATAATTAGGAACAAAATTAACAGTATTCTTATCTATGTCAGACAGCATCTCACGAGTAATTTTGTCCATTTTAGCCTCAGTATACCTCATAGCAGCAGCTGAGTCTCCATCCATAGAGCCAAAATTTCCTTGCCCTTTGACTAAAGGATATCTATATGAAAATTCTTGAGCCATACGAACCATAGAATCATAAACGGCAGTATCTCCATGTGGATGATATTTACCCAACACATCTCCAACTATTTTGGCTGATTTACTAAATTTAGCCTCAGGTCTTAACCCAAGTTCATGCATAGCATACAGAATTCTTCTGTGAACTGGCTTCAACCCATCTCTTACATCTGGCAAAGCTCTATCTATAATAACACTCATTGAGTAGTCAATGTAGGCATTCTCCATTTCTGAGACAATATCTGTAAACTCAATATTGCCCATATTTTTAATCTTTTGGATATTAGTATCTTCTGAAGGCATAATTTTAACTATTTAATCTGAGGTTCTAAAGCTTTAATCTCAACAGTATCAAAAGGTAGATCTGCTTTTTTTATAGCAAACTCAGATTGAGGTTCTGGTTTTACTCCATACTCACTACTCAAAGCTTGTAATTGAGATTCCGTCTCATAAATTGGGACAACTATTCTGGGCTCTACTGCATTTATTAATTGGATTGACTTCTCTGAACCAAAAGAACTCGACATAGACATTATCAGAATATCCGGACTTCCCAAAAACTCCAAATCAGTTGCTTGTAGTTCTGCCTTAATACCTATAACCAAACCAACTAACATACCTTCTGCAGACAATGAGACTAAGTTAAAAGTACTCTCAGCTGAATCTTGTCGGACAGATCTAACTCTTACTGTAACCCCCTGATAAGAATATTCACCTGCTCCACTGATATGATAACCTTTAGTATTATCATATATAATTTTATTAGTAGATATTGTCAAATCATTCTCTTTAATAGGAATAATTGATTTGGAACTCTCTTCTATAATTGGATTTACCACTACCCTATAGTCTTTACCTTTGATTGTGAGAGTTGTATTATTGTACCATTGTATCTGCATATTGGATTATTTATTCTGAGTAATAGTATCGTGTAATAGTTGTTTAGCAATTTGTGGATTTGCACTACCTTTAGAATATCTCATAACTTGTCCTACTAAGAATTGTATCACATTTTCATTACCATTTTGATAATCCAAGACCACTTTGGGCTGTTCTTGAATTACTTGATCTATGATTTTCTGTAAAGCTTCAGTGTCATTAACTTGCTTCAAACCTTGTGATTCCACAATTTCACTTGGATCAGAGCCTGTTTCCAACATTTGTAATAATAAAGTCTGAGCTCCAGTGGAAGATACCTCTCCACTAAAGACAATTTTGATAAATTCAGCATAATTCTCAGCCTTAATCGGAGACTCTTTGAAAGTCAAACCTCTCTCAGCATAATGCTTAATAAGTTCAGTCAAAAGATAATTAGCAGATAATTTGATAATCTTGGAGTATTCTGAATCAGATAATTGTTTATTCTCTGCTTTAATCCAACCTTCTAGCTCTGAGATTATTTGTTCAAAATAATCTGCTAGAGCCTTATTTTT
Source organism: Candidatus Parcubacteria bacterium (assembly GCA_041164045.1). Lineage (GTDB taxonomy): Bacteria > Patescibacteriota > Minisyncoccia > SW-4-49-11 > SW-4-49-11 > CALRBF01. The sequence goes on along the minus strand of JBEAQD010000009.1, from coordinate 8,540 downwards.
GACCAAAACATCAATTTGTTGAGTTGGTAAATGATATTGAGTAGCAAATCTTTGTCTCTTGGCAATAGGTAATTCTGCTTTGATACTAGCTGCATCAGTTACAATTTCAGCTGCCTCAAATGGAGGGATATCTGGCTCTACAAAATATCTATAATCATTAGCATTCTCTTTTTTTCTTTGGCTAAAGGTAATAGCTTGAGCATCATCCCAGCCTCTAGTCTCCTGCACAATTTCACCACCTTGAGATAAAACTTCAGATTGTCTTGCAATCTCATAAGCAATTGCTTGCTCTACTACTCTAAATGAATTAAGATTTTTAATCTCAACCTTAGTTCCAAATTTTTCTGTCCCCTTTTCTCTAAGAGATATATTAACTTCACATCTCATCTGTCCCTTATCCATATCTCCATCAGAAATATCCAAATATCTTAAAATTAACTGCAATTCTTCACAAAAAATCTTAGCCTCCTCAGCAGTACGAATATCTGGTTCTGTCACCAATTCCATCAAAGGGAGTCCCGCTCTATTATAATCTACCACTGTTTTACCATTGATATGAGAGAGTTTTCCTGTATCCTCCTCCATATGAATACGGGTAATTCTAATATACTTGGCTCCTTTAGAAGTCATAATTTCAATTTCACCATCAAAACATAATGGCCTCTCATATTGAGTAATTTGATACCCTTTAGGAAGGTCAGGATAAAAATAACTTTTTCTCTCAAACCAAGTATAATCTGAAATCTGACAGTTCAAAGCCTGCCCAAATCTAGCTAATTTTACCAAAGCCTCACGATTAGGTACTGGTAAAGTCCCCGGATGCCCCGTACAGATGGGACAAATATGAATATTTGGCTTATCTTCAAGCCCTAGACCATTGACACAGGAACAAAACATTTTAGATTTTGTTTTAGATTCAACATGAACCTCCATTCCAATAATTGCTTCGTATTCTTTCATAATATATATGTAGGTATTATTTAAAATTAATTATATCACAAGATTGTAATTTTGAGAATAGCTGGAGCTACATAGACTATATAGACTGAATAAGATGAGAAGCATAGTAGACAAGTTGTGACTTTTGAAGGTGATGCATGAAAGTAGTTTATATAGTTATAAAAAAGAGTTCTTAATTTTGCCCCCCTTTGGAGGGGGAAGCCTGAAAGGCGGGGGTGGATTGAGCTTAAACTCTAAAACTCAACCTTAACCCTATCCACCCTCCCCCTACGGGTACTCACTCCAAAGGGAGACAAAAATACAAGTTACAAAATTCAATCCACACCATCCCTGCGGGCACCCTCGCCGGCGAGGGACAATTTTATTAAGATAATTCAAAATACGATAATGTCTAAACTAAACCACTCACAACCTCTCTACGACACCCCTATAATATACTATATATACTTGCTATTTTTGTCATTTTATGCTATAATATAAGAGGTATAATAACATATTTTAGATATGATTCTAGACATTGAAACAGGGCTACAAAACCCTATTCTTAGAACTAAATCTCAGCCAATTGAAAAAATAACTCGAGACATACATAAGTTAGCTCGAGATATGAAGGCTAGTATAGGACCAAATTATGGTATAGGCCTTGCTGCACCTCAAGTTGGACAAAATGTCAGAATGATTCTAATAAATGTACCATCCGAATACTATGAAGAAACTGGATTTGTGGACTGTCAATTAGACCAAAATTATATAATAATAAACCCAGTTATAAAATCGGCCAGCTCAGACACTTCAGTCATAGAAGAAGGATGTCTATCTCTACCAGATTATTTTGCTGATGTAGTCAGACCAATTAGTGTAGAATTTGAAGGCTTAAACCTAAAAGGAGAAAAGATCGGAGGACGAGCTAGTGGAATTTTTGCCCGTATTATACAACATGAAATCGACCATTTGGATGGTATTCTATTTGCCGATAAAGCTCTACCGATCAAACCAAAACAAGCTGGTAAAATCTATGTTTAAACCAAATATTGTAGTTTGGGGGACACCTCAGCTCACTGTAGAAATAACTAAATCTTTATTAGACTGGGCTAATATAAGCTATATTATTACCACCCCCGATACTCCTCAAGGTCGTAAGAAAGTCCTTACCCCCAGCCCACTCAAAATCTTTGCCCAAACACAGAATATCCCAGTTTTTAGTCCAGAAAAACTCAATACCCCAGAGACAATCAGCCTATTACAAAGATTCGAAGCAGATATTTGGCTAGTAATTGCCTATGGGAAAATCATACCTCAAAATATTCTTGATATAATGCCCCATAAAGTCCTCAATATTCACCCCTCCCTTTTACCACAATACCGAGGGCCAGCCCCAATTCATGCCAGCCTCCGCAACGGTGATGCTAGCACAGCCGTCAGTTTAATGCAATTAGATAATTTGATGGATCATGGACCAATCATCGCTCAAAAAAAAATAACCATATCCCAAACCGACACCTATATAGAATTAGAACAAAAGATTATACAGACTAGTGCCCCACTACTTTTGGAATATTTACCACCATTTTTGGCAGGGAAAATCAAACCAAAGCCACAAGATGACACTAAAGCCAGTATAATTTCAATGGTCCAAAAACAGGATGGTCAGATCAACTGGCAAACACATACCGCCCAAAATATAATAAATCTCTACCGAGCCTACCTCAATTGGCCTCAAGTTTATACACACCTCAATACAGGGAAAAAGGTAATTTTTGAACAAATACAATTCCAAGTAAATCAAACCATAAAACTACAAGCTGGACACTGGCACCTAGATTCACGCAATAACCAACTTATTGTCGGCACTATAGATGGCAATATAGCAGTTATCAGACTTAAGATCGAAGGTAAAAACTCCATCGACCCTAAAAGTTTTGCTAATGGGTATAAAGATATTTATTTTATAACAGAATCTTATTAAACTCACTTACCTTCTTAAGAGGTTGGACAGCTTTATTGGATAGAAGGGAGCAATCCTGTCCTCCCTTGGGGGAGGACAATTACTATCCCAATTTACTTTGATTAGCCTAATAATGTATAATGATCTCTTTTGTCAACGATACCCTCATCTCTTACAAATCTTTGACAAAATTGTTATTTTATGCTATAATCCGTGCCTGAAAGAATAATTACACTTATGACTATAGCATTTGTTGGAACTAGAGGTCTTCCCTATCAAAGCACTAGAGATAGAAATGAATATAATCTAGAGGCCATTGCTGTACCTTTAGCTAAACGAGGGCATTCGGTTTATGTAATATCAGAGCCAAATTACAGCCAAGCTACTGAATATAAAGGTATCAGTATTATACCTACAAAACCTACTATCAAAGCCACTATGAAGGCTTTGAGAAAAATTAAAGGGCTGGAAGTAGTACATATTAGATCCCTAGAATATGCTTGGGTGGCTTTCTGGGTATCATTAAAAATGCCACAAGTCAGAATAATCTTTGACTATCAACAATATACTTTTGTCAATACTGCTAAAAATCAACAGAAATTCAAATTATTGACTTATATCTCTGCTAAATTCTCAGACAGCTTAATCATTGCTAACCCTGCCCTTACCAGTTTATTCCGACCTAGCTTTAAATCCAAACTATATACTATACCGACTGGAATTGAGGTCAATAATTCTATTTCAGATAATAATATTAAAGCAATATACCCTCAAGATTATATGGTGATAAATGTTAGCCAATATAGATATACTAAAAGTTTAGAGTTATTTATAAAAGCTTATTGTAATCATAAAATCAACTATTCTTTGATAGTGTTAGGTAAAGTTATACCGGCAATCAAAGAAAAATATCAGTCCAATAATATTATCTTCGTAGGTGAATTGAGTGGAACTACCGAACAGGCTTTAGTTCAAAATGCGAAGATATTCGTTGAAATTCCGACTGATAGTGAGGATAAATACCCTCTATCACTAGCTCTAGTCTCGGGTATTCCAACTCTTTCCTCAAGAGGAGTGTATAATCAGAGTTTAGTCACAAATAAAGGGATATTCTTTACTCCCTATAATTACAGCTCTATTATTACAGGGCTCAATACAATTCAGGATATGCAACCAATTCTAAATCGTATGGCTGAGAGCTATATGCCTATAATACAAGATAAACTTGCTATTATAGGGCAAATTCACAAGTATTTATATGCTTATCTTAACACCTTCCAAACCAAACAAGCAAGAAAACTAATTCCATCAACAACTTATTCTATTCCTGTCACTCAATAAAAATTTTTACTCAGCATGATTATTGTTCTGATGCTCGGCATCTGTAGACTCTGAAGCCCCCTGAGTGGCTTCTTGGAATTTTTGATCAAATTCTTGAGTTAATTTTTCAGTAATTTCTGCTTTATGTTGTACTAATTCTGCCTTCAAATTATCAACTTGAGTAGCAAAGATTTCACTTAAAGTTGGGACATTTTCTTGGATAAATTGAGTCACTACTTCTGGATTATTGTCATTGAGTAAAGTGTCTAGATGCTGAGCCTGCTCTTCACTCAATGTATCATAGGCAGCACTAAGCACTCTGACTTCTAGAATTTGGGTGAGCTCGTCTACTAATTGAGCTCTATTCTCAATTGGCAAGTCTTCTAGTCCTAATATGGCGATGATATTATCTTGTTGATTATCCATAATGTTATATTTAATTAATTATCTGGTTAGTACTTGTCGCACGGCATCTTTTATTCCTAGCATCTGGCTTGGTTGTAGGAATGTAGAAAGTGGTTGTAATCTAGTTCCGCCATTTGGTAGTCTAATTTGATTCCAAAATCCGGAGGTTGGAATATTTCTATTACCACTAAATTCGGCCCAATTGAATAACTCTTTAAAATCTTCTACTGATTTTATACCCTTAAAGCTTAAATATTCTCGGAATAATTGTACATTTTGATTATTGGGATTAGGGTTACTTACTATTGAATCATAAAGCCACTGTTTACCAGAGTCAGTTTGTAAATAAGTATCTAATACCTGCTTACCTAAATTAGTATCATAAGGTAAGCTACCAACTTCATTAGCTATATATCTCTGCACTACATCTAAAGGTCTTGTTCCTCTAACCAATTCTACCATATCTGGAGCATCTTCGAATTTGGATAAGATAATTTCATTAAGCTCAAATCCTTGTAATTGATCTAAGTTCTCTACTCCTATGGTTTGAGCTATTTCATAAATCTGATCTGGAGTTAATTTGGTAAAATCTGCTGGGTTATTTACTCCAAATCCTGATAAGAATCTTGCTCCTTCTTCATTACTTATAATTTGGTTATATAAATCAACGCTACCCTGCTCACTGGTAGCAAATGAATGAATTACTTCTTGTAATTGAGCTTCTGTAAGATTGGTTGTACCTAAAGCTTCAGACAAACTTCTAGTAAACTCAGTAGTTTCAACTGGTGGTAATTCTGAATATGATGGTTCTACAGGAGATTCAGCTGACGGTGCTGCTGGAGGTTCGGTAGATGCTGATTCAACTGTAGGTTCTACTACTGGAGATAATTCTACATACTCTGCTGGGGAGAGAGCATCTAAATTATCTATACTTAATTCAGTAATACCTTCTAATTCACCTGGAGCTAAGTATCTAGATATTTCAAATAGCTGATCTTTTGATAGACTTGCCATTGCATCTGCATTATCTATACCCCATTGAGCTAATAAGGCTCTTCCGCCTTCGGTGCCTTGAGCTAGTTTATAAATAGATTCCTGCCCCAATTCTGATTGTAGATAATTCTCTACTGCTTGTTGTATTTGACCCTGACTAGCATTTTCACCTAGTTGCTCGGCTATTTCTCCCCAAATAGTCTCTCCACTATCGAGACTAGATACATCTCTAGCTAATTCTTGAGCCTGCTCAGCAGTCGCCGCCGCTTCTCGTACTTGCCTCAAGGCTTCTTCAGGTGAAGGCAACTCAGGTGCTGGCGGTGGGGTAGCTTCTGGAGGAGCAACCCCACCAGCATCTGGAGCTCCCGCCCCACCTGGCCCAGCTCCTGGAACATCTTTTAGATCTACAGAGTCTGTTTTATTTACTTCATCGAATATATGAACAGCTCCTCCTGCTAGTAAACCAACTGCTATACCCGCTCCAGTAGCTATTTTTCTATTTCTTCTAAATTTATCTAATTCAGCAACTCTTTTATCTGAAATAGTATTTAGTAATTCTGAGGTATATTTTTCTGGATTTAACTTTTTCCAATTTTCATTTGCCTGTTTTTGTAAATTTCTTTCTTTTTGAATATCTTTATCTAAAAAGTATCTCATATTCCTAGATAGTGGATTTCTTTCATCCCATCTATGGTGAGCTTTTTCTAATATTTCTCCTTCTGTTAAGTCTTCTGGTTTTTGCTCTTGCCAATCAGATTGTAATTCATCTTGATTTTGTTCTGCATATATAACATTTTTTTGCACTCTTCGTGCTAATTCAGTTAGTACTTTCTCATAGGCTTGTTGTTGATTATCATTGGTAAATTTACCCCCATTAAGTCTGTAATATGCTTCTAGAGTTCCTAATCTTTCTTTTAGAATATCTTCAGATACTTTTTTAAATTCATCTTCACTAGAAGCTAGAGATTCTTGAACTAATTTTGGAATAATTGCTTGAAATTTAATTTTACCCCAGAATGAATTTATATCGGCATCTTCTCCTAATGATCTCATACCCTCTCCAGTAGATACTCCAAGCAATGTTGCCGATACCATCCGACGAGCTACGGCTAAACCTCCTGCCAATGGGATACCAGCTCCGGTTGAGGCTAAAGCTACTCCAGCTACTCCCGCAGCTAAGTTAAGTCTACTAATAAATTTTTTATTTTTTATGACAAAATTTACAAATTTTTCTTTAATAGGATTTAATCTCTGCTCCCATACACCCTGTAGCTCTTGAGATTGCGTTGTCCTACTCTCTCTAAGAGCAATTACCTCGTCTTTGAACATCTGATGTATATTAGATTCTTGTCCTTCTACTACTTGTAATTTTAGTACTCTCTCTAACTCTTCATTATAGGCCTCTCTTGCTAATTCAAAAGCATTTTTTAGATCCTCATCTCCTCGTTTTCTATTCCAAGCCTCCTCGGCTTTAGCATAAGCTAATCTCAAGTCATCTATTGAGACTTGCGGGGTAGTTTCTCCTCCCTCAGCTTGTTCAGGAGCTTCAGGATTAGTTGCTGGAGATGCATCTGACTTAGAGATTGATTGTCCAGTTTCATCTACTATAACGTTTTCTAAATTGTTTTTATCTAATACCCCTACTATAAAGTCTGGAGTTTGCTGATTAAGTCCTCTTACTAGATATCCTTGATAATTAAAGTCATTATCTAAAGATATACTTTTATCATATACAATATGAGATGGTCTTCGAGATTTAATTAAGATTTCTGTGTTCATTGCTCTATTTAACTCAATCTCAACTCCGTTGTTGGTAACATGAGTTATATCACCGTTTTCATCAAATTTATAGCCCATTGATTCTAAATATTGTCTAGTATCTACACCTTCTGGGTGAGATAATTGTATATCACGGTCTTGAGGTAAAACAGCTATTTCACCATCTAGTAAATGAGCTAAACTATACAAAGAATTCCAAGCCTGCTTCTCCAATAATTGATATTTTTCTTGAATTTGAGGATTAGATTTATCAGCTAGGGAAGAGTGTTCGCTGGAAAATTGTTGATAATTAGCTATGGCTTGTCTAGCATTTTCTTTGAAAGTTTCTAATTTTTCTCGGTCAACTTTGTAAGATAAATTTTCTACTATTTCCTCTTTTTGTAATTTTGCCGCCTCAACTTCAATCAATCTATCTAATTCTGCCTGTAATGCATCTACCTTTGGTAAGTTTTCAAAAAGATCATCTACACCACCGTCATCTAAGCTAGACTCTATGCTATTTTTAGGCACAGATTCTGGTTCATTAATTGTATCTCCTGTACCAACATCAGTTTGAGCTTCTTGATCTGTTTCTCCACTACCCTGTACTTCCACACCATAAGATTGGCTTTCAGCATCAATATCAGCGATCACTACTTCTCCGGTAGGAATAGGTTCTTGATCTTCTAAATTAATCCCGACCTGATCTACTTCTTTTAGAACTTCTCCTGACTTCTCATCTTTTATCACCTCAGAACTAGTATTTTGTGCTTTAATAGCTTCATATTCATCCTGAGTTAGAGGAGGAAAATCATAATGTTCTCTATAAAAATTTATTTGCTTTAAACTAAGGTCTCCATGTATGTCTGGTAATCTGTTTTCTGAGTTAGCACGCCTCTTAATGACACCCAACCACTCTCCTTCCACACCTAAAACATGGCCGATTCTTTTATAGTTCTGATTTATATATTTTTTACCAGCACTTTGAAATCTGAAACTATCTGGAGATAGTTCTAAATTATCATCATATTTTCTCACTGATTCAAATGAATTTCTCATATTCTCAATATTTATTTTTATACTATATAATTTAATTATATTACATTTTTAATTTTTTGGCAAATTTTGTGTGATTAGATTTAATCGGCTTTGCGTGGTG
>JBEAQD010000008.1:0-6461 GCA_041164045.1 Candidatus Parcubacteria bacterium | reverse complement strand
TAGCTGTATATTCTCTTGTAAGCATTAGGCAAGGAAGGTAGATAAATCCAGAACTCTACCGTCCAATCGCTAGATCCAAAATCAAAAGCTCCCCCGTTGTATCCTATGTTTAAATAGTCTCCACTTCCATCAAAATAGATGCTGCTTCCACCAAACTTGCTTTGCGCATTGCTTATTTGTGAGTTGCCAAATGCTGTCACCGTATTGGAATTAGAGCTGCTATCTATAATGCTTGTACTACCGTTGGTGCCATTACCATTTATTAAAAGAGCGACATTATTATAATTAGAGTCCAATACTTCTATCACATTTACCGCTATATTACTATTATTACAACCAACTCCCGTATTACCAATATTGCTAAAATCAAAATTAGCTGTACCAACTCCACTAGGGGTTCCTGTGACTTCATATTCTAGTGTTCCACTAGCTGATAATGTACCTGATGTTAATGTTGCTGTTAATCCTGTCACTCCTGTGGAGTTAATTGTTTGGCTAGCATAGTTATACCCAACTTCTCCTGCTGTATAAGGTATACTTATTTTTTTGTCTGTATATGTACAAGAAGTAGCGACAAATTTAGGTGGTGGTGGATTTATGGCTATTGTCTGACTTAACTCTGCTCCTGGGGCTGTGACGCTTATTCTATTATTGTCTGAGTTTCTACTGACTCTATATGCTCCTCCTTGTGGATCTACTGGTATGGCTGCTATATAGGTTGGGACTAATGCTCTTAGGTCAGCCTTTCCCTCACAATAATTAGTGTCAGGTAAATCATCCGTTGTACTTCTGGTCCCTGTATTACAGATTTCTTGAAGGGTAAAGGTTATTCCCGGATAGGTGTTCCCCCTATTTCTGACGGTATACTTTTCTAATGCATTATAAATGGCATTAATATCTGATTTTCTTTTTAGATTCCTTGCTTGGGCTAATTGTCTATTTGGGTTAATCGCTACCAAAGCGATGGTAGATAATATTCCGATTAGTGTTATTACTAAAAGTATTTCTAAGATGGTGAAACCTTTTCTTGTTCCTTTATGAATTTTATTCATATATGTGTGTTAATTTATATTATTTTACCCCCCCCCCGGAGCTTTTGTCAAGTTTTTTGAATGATTTTTATATATATTTTTTGTTATATACCTTGGTTTGGGATTTTGCAATGGTTGCAATTGTGTATATGTTTGGGTTGTAATTATAAATTATTATAGTAGGGGCGACCTTTCAGTCGCCTGTGAGCTTTTTGTCCTCCTTCGGAGGAGGTGGCACGGAGTGCCGGAGGTGGATAGAGTTCTAGTTTGTGTTTTATCCACCCTCCCTCGTCGCAAATGGGATTGACTCCTGTGAAACCTCACGGTTTGGCCAGCCTTCCTCCACGGGAAAACTCACCATTTCCATTAATCCCCCTAAAACCCCATCTCGGACACCCTCGGTTTCCGACACTCGGAGCCATAGCTCCTCGCTACCTTCCTACTTAGGGGGATTACTTCCCCTTTCCCAGACTTACAGTCTACCTTTCAGGCTTCCCCCTCCAAAGGAGGACAAAATAACCATAGGTCGCCTCTACGGAATTTATAGTTTACAATTACAATCTAGGAAATATATGTAAATTATCACCATTTAAGAGCTTTTGCATTTGCTCTGAGGTATTGGGCATAATAGGTTTTATAGCCTCTGTAATCCAAGCTAAATCTTGGAGCCACTTGCTAATATTTTGACCTAATTCTTCTATCTGCCCTGTCTTATATAATTCCCAAGGTTTGATGGTTTCAATTTCCTGCCCAATTATACTTATTTTTTCTAACAGAATATGAATAGCTTCATAAATATCGTAGTTTTTCATCGCTTGATGATATTCTTCTGGAATATTGATAGTTTCATATTTAGCGAACATATCATATTTCTTGGCCATACCTATTACTCGGCTAAAGGTATTTCCAAATTTATTGACAAGTTCGGATTCATAAATCCCCATAATCTTCTCTCTGGTAATATCCCCATCATTACCTATTCTCATTTCTCTTAAGATTACATATCTTAGAACATCATTACCAAGATTATCGGTTATTTGATCAAATTCCTTAATTATATCTTGTGGCACTATTACATTTCCAATGCTTTTAGACATTTTTCTACCTCCAGATAAGAAAAACCCTGTAATTAATATAGTCCTTGGCAATTTATCCTCAGGCAAACCCAAAGCTAATAAAAAGGCTGGCCAGAAAATAGTATGAAATTTCATTATATCCTTCCCTAGGACTTGTAAATCTGGAGCCCAAATATTTTGAATATTAGATAAAATTTCCTCTACAGACAAATCCTGAATATCTATATTTTGACTAGCCAAAATACCAGACATATAATTAAACAAAGCATCAATCCAAACATATAAAGTTTGAGTACTATCAAATGGGACAGGAATTCCCCAACTGACTTTCTCTCTAGTGACTGAGAAATCTCCTAAATCTGGATTTTTTAGTAGTTCTAAAGCTTCATTTTTCCTAGACTCTGGGATAACTTTAATTATATCCCGCTCAATTAACTGACTAATTCTCTCTTTATATTTAGTAAGTCTAAAAAAATAATTATTCTCTAGTACAATTTGGGGCTTTTCATCATGGTCGGGACATAATCCACCCTCTCTCAACTCGGATTGAGTGACAAAGGCTTCCGCTCCTACACAATATAAAGCTTCATACTTATGCAAATAGACATCATCACTTTCTAATAATTTAGTAATTACAAATTGGCAAAAAGCCTTATGTACTGGATTAGTAGTACGAATAAAATAATCATAGCTCAGACCCAAATCATCCCAAGCCTCTTGCCAGACTTTTGACATCTTATCTGTATAATCCTGAGGAGATAAATTATTTCTCTGAGCTGCTTCAGCCACTTTTTGCCCATGCTCATCTGTTCCTGTCAAAAAGAAAGCTCCTGCTCCAAATTGCCGATGATAGCGAGACATAACATCAGCAATAGTAGTAGAGTAATAATGTCCAAGGTGAGGCTCTCCATTTAAGTAATAGATAGGAGTTGTGACAAAAAATTTTTTCATATATCTATTACTATATCACATTGATAATTTTATCTGCAAATGAATAAATATGATCTTATTTAATCTCCAAAATCTTATATTTTTGGACACCCGCAGGAGTTTCCACTTCTACCTCTTCTCCAACACTACGATGCATAAAGGCTTGCCCTAAGGGAGATTCATCTGATATTTTTCTCTCAGCTGGATTAGCTTCAGTTGGCCCAACTATCAAAAAATCTCTTTCTCCGACTCCATTAGAAACTTTAATTTGAGACCCTAAAGCTACAAACTGAGAGTTACTTGGAGATTCTACTACTTCGGCATTACGAATCAAATCTTCTAATTCTAGAATTTTAGATTCATTAAAGGCCATATCATTTTTTGCTTCATGATATTCTCCATTTTCCTTCAAATCACCTTGTTCTTTGGCAGCTTTAATCTTTTCGATTATTTCTTTACGCCTTAACATTAGAGCCTCAAGTTCAACTTGCGCTTTTTCAAGTCCAGATTGTGTCATATGATATTTCTTCATAATTAGATATAATTATAGTTAATAAAATAAAGTAAATACTTATATTTTATATTTCGCTTAATTCTGGTTGATGTGATTTAATATTCACTTTTACTGTGAATGGAGTATACTATATATATGTATATTTTGCAAGTAGTACCCCTTATCAAACTTCCTGGGCAGATGAGCCACACTCTGACATACTATTCATCCGAAGAAATACTTCCGGGCAGTCTTGTCATAGTTGAAGTTCGTACCACCTATATTACATCAATTGTTTACTTTTGTCAAGAGTTGACAAAAGATAGGCAAAACATCCGTAAATTCTCTAACTTTAGCCCTAAACCAATAGAAAAGAGTTTCTCCAATAATCCCCTCTTAACTGAAAACCAACTCCAATTAGCCGAATGGATTAGTAATTATTATGCCCATCCTTTGGGAAATATTATAAAGTGGTTTTTACCCAGATTATCTAGTAAAATCAAAAGATACCCCAAAATACTCGAATCCCCTACCAAAAATATAAAATTAGGAGATAAATATACACCAAAATTAGTCATATACCCAACAACTGAGAGATTACAACATTATCATAAAGTTATCAATCAAACTAAAGGGCAACTTCTAATCTTAACTCCAGATAATATTAGTCTTGAGATAATAACTCAGGAATTATCCACCCATAATCCAGTCACTATTAACTCTCAAATTAAAACCAGTGAGTTTAGGAAGATATGGGCTAGTATTAAATCTGGAGAGGCTAAAGTAATTATTGGAAATAGGAGTGCTCTTTTTTTACCATTTCAAAATTTAGAGAGTATTATTATAGAAGATGAGGCCTCTGAGGCTTATTATTCTTTTGAGACTAAGCCACATTATCATACTACTACTATAGCACTAAAATTAGCCCAATTACATCAAGCTAATTTGACTTTAGCTTCCAATTTACCTAGTATTAATAGCCTAGATATATTGGAGAAAAATAATTTAAGTCTTCCAGCTGAATTTTATCCTGATAATAATAATTTGAAGACCGAATTAATAGAAATGCCTATAGAATTCATTAAAGGTAATAAAGAATTATTATCAATACCTGCTCAAAAAGCTATTAGAAAAGCTATAAATAAAAATCAATCTATAATTATATATATCAATCGTCGAGGAGAGTCACTATATATGTCTTGCAGAGATTGTGGATATCATTTGAGAGACCCTAAGTCTGGTAGTTTGCTCACAGTACATAGAGTAGATACTTTAGCCAAAAAAGTACCTACTTATACTGAAAGTCAAATTTTAATGTCCCATACTTCCAGAAAATGGTTCAAAATGATACATCAATGCCCTCAATGCAAGTCCTATAATCTCAAGCAAGGAGGCATAGGTATACAAAAGATTCAATCTATGATACAAGAGTTATACCCTCAGATTACAAGTTTTATATTATCTAGTGATACTGCCTCTGATGTTAGCACCCAAAAAGATATCATAGACAAATTCATACATAGTAATCCAGCCATACTATTGAGTACTAGTATGATACATAAATTTTTAGATATTATACCCAAAACTCTGACCATCATCCCTTCCGCTGAATCTCTGATTAATTTTCCTGATTATAGTATCCGAGAAAAATCGATTCAGGTACTTACCGAGCTAATCCAGAATAGCCATAAAACTTTAATTCAAACCTTCACCACTTGGAATAAAGAAGAAGAATTACCAACCCATATTTATAATATAATCAATCGTCCTATAGCTGAATTATGGCAACAAGAATACCAAAATAGACAATTATATCAATATCCTCCACATTATGAGATTATTGCTATTCACTCACAACATAGCTATAGAGACAAAGCCTTAGACCAAGCTCTAAGAGTCAAAACTGCCCTAAATAATATACATATCAAAGCTCTAGGACCCCTAGAAAAGTATTTGGCTAAAGGAAAAGGAATATATCAATTTACCTTAATTATACAAACCACACCAAAACAAGCTCAGAGTATCAAAAGCAAATTAGTGCCAATTCTAGAAAGAGGTCAGGATATTGAAATAAATCCTCAAAATTTGTTGTAAGAGAACTTTAGCTCAGTCCACCCTCCGGCACTTAGTACCACCTCCTCCGAAGGAAGACAAATTATTCGAGCTTACTGTCTCCCTTTGCCTGCCTGCGGTAGGCAGGGAGGGAGTAGCCGTAGGGGGAGGGTGGAAAAATTTACAATAATAACTATACCTCCTTCCTATACTTACTCCATATCCTATATCCCCACCAAATTAGATTGAAAGCAATAGCAGTGATAAATATTCCATATTTAGTTAGGAATTCTTGTAACTGATTATTATTCTTAAGTCTAATATCTGAAGATTCTGAAATCTTATACTCATCCAAACCTCTATACTCTGTGGTTGTGGTGGAGATCAGATTAGATGGATTATTATCTAGTGCTGATATTTTTGATGGTTCTACATTATTTGCACTAGCCTTTTTGATGATTGGAGTGGATTTAATCTGACTATTATTCCATGGAATTAATCTAATTTCTCCATCATAAACTTCTATAAAGCCTGTGATACCTATTATATCTCCTTTTTTCATCTTGGGTTTGGTGATTTTATTGCTATATAATTTGATTGTGGCATTGCTATTCTTATTATTGAGCACCAATTTAGTCTTGGTATTGGTGTCTAATACTCCGCTAACTGAGATAATTTTACCCCAATCGGAATTATCTGGACTGGTGATTTTTTCTGGCTTAATAGTAATTGTTTGCTCTGAGATTAGCTCTATATTATCTGCTGAGTTGGTCTTGATATATTGCTGGGTATCGGTATTATGCCATTCGGCTTTGATTCTTACTATACTACCAGATTTTAGACTTGGAAATCTCTTTTGTCTATCATAAATTTTGACTA
>JBEAQD010000007.1:0-2591 GCA_041164045.1 Candidatus Parcubacteria bacterium | reverse complement strand
CAAATGGAGCTACTAGTAATTTAAATTTGACACAAAATTTAAGTTATGTAGGACTAGATTTTGGAAGATATAGTCCATGGATAGAAGTAACAAAATCTGGAGGAGATAATAGAACAACGGGTAAGAAGAGTTGTGGAACCATCACTAACTTTGGAAGTAGCACCATTAGAGAAGTTAATCCATAGATACTTTATCTGATAAAATTCACAATGCAGTATTGGTAACAATACTGTATTTGTAGATTTAGATTGACTTAATTGGTATAATTTGGCACAATATAAATATATGAAAATTTTAGCAATTGAGACATCTTGTGATGAAACGGCTTTAGCCCTATTAAACTTAGATAAGGAAGCTGAGAACTTTCAGGTACTTGATCATATTGTATACTCTCAAATTAATGAGCATAGTCAATATGGTGGAGTAGTCCCGGCTCTGGCTGCCAGATTACATAATAAAAAATTACCAGTTATGTTACAAGAATTTATAAATCGTAACGGTAGAGATATTGATTCAATTGCAGTAACAGTCGGCCCAGGATTAGAGCCATCATTATATGTAGGAGTAAATTTAGCAAATCTTTTAGCTGAAGCGTTGGGAGTGCCACTAATTCCAGTCAATCATATGCATGGACATATGTTCTCAGGATTACTAGATGATAATCTATTAGGTTCGGTACCCACAGAATACCCTTTTATTGCTTATACAATCTCGGGTGGACATACAGAATTAGTTCTAGTACAAGCCTACAATGATTATGAGATTATTGGAATTACTCAAGATGATGCAGCTGGAGAGGCTTTTGATAAAGTAGCAAAAATGCTGAATTTATCATATCCTGGAGGACCAAAAGTGTCCAAATTAGCTGAGAGTGGAGATGGTGAGGCTATTCAATTTCCCCGACCAATGCTAAATTCAGGAGATGGTAGGATGTCTTTTTCTGGTCTTAAAACCGCTGTTTTATATTATATTAAAGATAATCCACCTCAAAATGAACAGGATATAGCTAATATCTGTGCTAGCTTTGAACAGGCTGTAATAGATTTATTAGTATCTAAGCTAAACTGGGCGGTAAACACTTATAATGTAAGGAAAGTAATTATAGGTGGAGGAGTGACAGCCAATCTCAAATTGAGACAATCCTTTGAGAATTATGCCACACAAAATGGAGTGAATTTAATAGTACCAAATAAAATTTTATCTACTGACAATGCTATTATGATCGGAGTCGTTGCTTGCCTTGATATTATAAATAATATCCAAGATAGACCAAGGGAAGTTAATGGTAGTTTAGAAATTTAAAATACAATTTAATAAGATTAGAATTATATTATATTGGTATTATGATCCCTAAATATGATAAACTGTCCTCCCTTGGGGGAGGTGTCACCGTAGGTGACGGAGGAGGAAATGAGCAAATAAAATTTGTATTAGATGCTGGCTTGACTTTGAGTTAGCTTGATTATATTGTAATATTAAATTATTATAATCTTTAATTTTTACAGAAATCGTTGATTTTTAAATCTCTTTTATGCAAAATTTCTTTTTCATCCTCAGCATAAGTAATTTCAGTGAATGAAATAACTCCATCTTTAATGCTTATATCATCTGTAGTCGGTTTTTCAGTAAGTACTCACTTTGATTTTGGTGATACGAAGGGTATGGAATCTCCATTAACCACTTCTACAGTTATAAAATCTTTTCCACCGAAATACTCACTAATTCCTGGTATAAATCTGAATATTACGTATTTATCATTTTCAAAAAAATTATATGTTCCGGGCTCATCAATACTTGGTTTTTCTTCTCTAAGAGTAGATAAATCAAATAATAGATCAGATGCTATCCCCTCATAACCACCCGTAACTCTAACAGCTAGATATTTATCAGATAGATATGCTATTTCATATTCATCAAGAAATTGGTCCCATTCTGGATCTGTTCTATCTAGTACGAAATTATTATCATAAAAAGTTTTCAGTATATAACTCTCTGCACTATTATCTGGAGTATATTCAATAGTTACATAGTTGAATGTTCCTTCATTTTTATCTATGAACTTTGACCTAATTATAATATTTTTTTCTTGGTCAAGTATGGTAGAATCTTCTTGGTTATCTCTGTTTTTTGTAACATTTTCTATATTTTTATTAAATTTTATATCTTTATTTAAGAATAGAAAAGCAACAACAGAATTAATCAGAATAAATATTACAAGTATAACGATTAACAAAACGTTCTTATTATTGGAATTTTCTATATAGTTTATTTTACTTAATTATATTTGTATTATAGTATAATTTTAATATTTTGTATAATTTTATACAGATCAACTCGTAGTATATATTATATTATGCTATGATATAGTATATGAAAACAGCATTTTTGATTTATCCACATCAACTTTTTGAGGATGTTACGAGGCTTAAGTCTAGTGATATAGTATTTTTAATAGAAGAGCCTTTATATTTTAGTGAATTTAAGTTTCATAAACAAAAGCTAGTTCTACATCGAGCTAGTATGCAAAAATATAAGCACTATTTAGAGCACAATCAGATTAAGGTAGAATATATTGAATTTCATCAATTAGC
>JBEAQD010000006.1:0-16117 GCA_041164045.1 Candidatus Parcubacteria bacterium | reverse complement strand
AATAAAGTTAAGTATGAAATTATAGTAGTTGATGATTTCTCAGAAGATGGGACTCTGAATATATTAAGAAATCTGAATGGCAGATATCCTCTAAAAGTAACTCTCAAAAAAGGAGCAAAAGGTAAGGCTCAATCACTACTGGAAGGTTTTAGTAAAGCAAAATATGCTTCAGTAGCTATGATTGATGCTGACTTACAATATCCACCAGAGTTACTATATGATATGTTAGTCAAGATGAAAGATTATGATATCGTGGTGGCTAATAGGGTAGTACAGAATATAAAATGGTATAGAAAACTACTAAGTAGAATATATTCTAAGATTTTTGTAAAAATACTGCTTGGACTGCCTTATGATATACAATCAGGAATGAAAGTATTTAAAAAGAAAATTTTGAATAAGATAGACTTAAACCCAACTCCTTGGGGTTTTGATTATGAATTTTTATATAAAGCAAAAAATCAAGGCTATCAAATCAGCCAAGTTCCAATTCAATTTGATTCAAGGAAAAATGGTAAAAGTAATATTACTTTTTTGACTAATTTTGAGCTATTATTTGGTATATTGAAGCTCAGATTTGCAAAGGTAAAGAAATAATTACATTTATATCAAAATATGCTATAATACAAAATATAATCAATAAATTATAAATTTTATTATGTCGATTAAATTAGATACGATTGTAAAATATGCTCATCGGAATGGTTTTATATTCCAATCCTCCGAAATTTATGGAGGATATTCAGCCGTTTATGATTTTGGACCTTTAGGTAAATTACTCAAAGATAATCTAGTACAGGCTTGGCGAAATTGGATGGTGACTTTCAGAGATGATGTAGTAGAGATTGAGGGAGCAATTTTCTTGCATCCAAAAGTTTGGGAAGCGAGCGGACATATTGGGGGGTTTTCAGACCTTTTGGTGGAGGATACTGTTACTCATAAGAGATATCGGGCTGATCATCTGATAGAAGAAGCTGGGATTATGGAGAATGCAGATAGCCTATCTCCTGAGGAGACCGATAAAGTGATTCAAGAGAATAATATTTTATCCCCAGATGGTAATCCCTTGAGCAGTGCCAAACATTTTAATCTATTAGTCAGTACCCATCTTGGACCTACGGTTGATGAATCTACTGTAGCTTATCTCAAAGGAGAGGCCTGCCAGAATATTTATGTTAATTGGAAATTAGTACAAGAGACTAGTCGTAGACAATTGCCTTTTGGAATTGCACAACTAGGCAAAGCCTTTCGGAATGAAATTACTGTTAAACAATATATTTTCCGTACTCGTGAATTTGAGCAAATTGATTTACAGTTCTTTGTCAAACCAGGAGAGGAAGATAAGTGGTATGAATTTTGGAAAAATTATCGTTATCAATTCTACACAGAATATCTTGGTTATAATCAGGCTAATCTGGAATTTAGGCAGCATGAAAAGCTAGTCTTCTATGCTAAAGATGCTTGGGATATAGATTATAAGTTTGGGGCTTTGGGATTTAAAGAAATGGAAGGAATTCATAATCGTACCGACTATGACACCAAACAACACAGTGAGTTCAGTGGTAAAGATTTACAATATCGCGACCCACAGACTAATGAGAAGTATTTTCCTTATGTTATTGAGACTTCATTGGGAGTAAATAGATTATTATTATCTAGCCTTTTTGAATTCTATAATGAAGAAAGTGTAGCCGACAGCAAAGAAGCTAGAATAGTGATTAAATTTCCTTATATTTTAGCTCCTTACAAAGTAGCAATTTTACCATTGATGAAGAAAGATGGTCTAGCCGAAGAGGCTCATCAGATTTATACTAATTTGAGAAAAAAGGGGATTATAGCGGACATAGATTTGGCAGGTTCAATAGGGAAGAGATATCGTAGGCAAGATGAAATTGGGACACCTTGGTGTGTAACAGTAGATTATGAGACTTTATCTGAAGGTACTGTCACTATCAGACATCGAGATACTATGGAGCAGCTCAGAATAGATATTGAGGATATATCTGCTTATCTCAATCCAGAGACTTTTGCTGAATTTTAATCATTAAATTATAATCTATGACAGTTATCCTTAGCTTGTACTATTTAGCACATTCTAAGGCTGCCAAAAATATGTTTTGGTTTTTGGTTGGGTTGTTTTTGATTCACTTTATAATCTCAGGGGTGATAATTTGGGGACTAGAAGATACTATTGATCAATGGAAACAATATATTGGACTTATAAATAGTTATGTATTAATTCTATTAGGCATAGCTTTGATAATCTATGCCTTAATTCCTAAAAAACCGAAAGCTCAAAAAGTCAAAACTTATCCAAAATATTATGGCACCCTACCCTTTGTGATGGGAATAATAGCTCCTTTTGTAGACTTCCCAGCTTTGGTAGAATATGTATTCTTAGCAATTCAAATCAATGTTTTATTTGATAAAACAATATATAGAATTATAGCCAATACTGGACTTAATATAGCTTTTCACTTACCAATTATGGTATTTTGGTTCATTGCAATTACCGAAAATCAAGAAATGTTAAATGGCCTAAAGGACAAATTACATAAATTAGCCGCAAAAATAGATGCCAAACAACCCTATGTCAATCTAGGGATAGGATTGATTCTAATTGCTATTGGAGTATTTTTATTATATTAAAATTACTCAAAATTTTCTAAAAATTCTTGCAATTCATCAAGCGAAACTTTACTCTCACCACTGTGAGTGCGGATACTAACTTGTTTAGCTTCTACATCTTTTGGTCCGACAATTATAGTTACGGGAATTTTCTGTAATTCGGAATTTCGAATTTTCTTACCAAGAGACTCGGATGAGAGGTCTAGATTATATCTAAGTTCATTATATTTGAGGGGAGAGGATAATACCACAGTATCAAGAGTTTGCTTGATAGAATCTATGTATTCTAGAACCTCAGACGAATCATTGACCGATACTATATTCACCTGTATCGGAGCAAGCCAATAAGGAAATCGACCTGCGAAGTGCTCGATAAGTATGGCTAAGAACCTTTCATAAGATCCCAAGATAGCTCTATGAATCATTACTGGAGTTTGAGTGTCACCAGCCTCATCTATATATTCTAATTCAAATCTTTTGGGAGTAGCAAAATCTAATTGAATTGTAGCTAATTGCCTCTCATTTCCTAAAGCATCATAGAACATAAAGTCTAACTTTGGACCATAAAGAGCCGCTTCACCTTCACATCTTTTAGCTTCCAGTCCGCTTTCTTTGGCAATTTCCTCTAGCATTTGTTCAGCTTTATCCCAGTCCTCAGTAATACCAGTATATTTAGTCAAATCACTATAATCTCTCACTGAGAGAGAAACCCATTTATTCTCCCACAACCCAAAACTAGTATAGAAATCGGCAATAGTTTTAATCAATAAACTAACTTCATCTTTGATCTGATTTACAGCCAAAAAAGTATGCCCGTCATCCACTGTAAAACCACGAGTACGAGTCAGTCCTCCAATTTGTCCGGGCTTTTCATCTCTATATTGCATAGTAGATTCAATATATCTAATAGGCAAGTCCTTATAGCTACGAGGCTCAGATGCAAAAAGCTGGGTATGATGAGGACAGTTTACCGGCTTTAATACAAAATCTTGTTTGTAGTGGCTATGTACACTCAATAATTCTTCTGTGAACTTTTGAGCATGTCCACTAATTTCATATAATTCTTTTTTAGCAATATGTGGTATGGATACCTCTTGAGAGCCATATTTTTTACTAATTTGTCTCAATAATCCGGCAATATTGTTTTTAAGAGTAGTACCAGCTGGAGTATAAAGCGGTAGTCCAGAACCTACTAGTTCTGAGAAGGTAAATAAACCTAAACTTTTCCCCAATACTCTATGATCTCTTTTCTTGGCCTCTTCACGATTATGTAAAAATTCTTTTAACTCTTTTTTAGAGTTAAACAAAATCCCATACACTCTCTGCATACTTTCACGATTCTGGTCTCCACGAAAATAAGAAGCTGAAATACTGTCCAAAACAAAAGCCTGTGAGTCAATTTGACCAGTAGACTCAATATGCGGACCACGACATAAATCTACAAAATTACCAATTTTATATACACTCACAGTATGGATATCGGCAGTCTTATCTTGACTTGAATTGGTCTCATCAGAACCATAAATTTCAGCAAAATTAGTAGTTCCATGAGTTTTGATATCTTGTAATAATTCCAACTTTAGCATTTGACCAGCTTCTCTAAAATGCTCAATGGCCTCATCAATACCCATCTCGGCTCGCTCAACTGGTAGATTAGCCTTGATAATCTCCTTCATCTTAGACTCTAGAATAGCTAAATCCTCAGGGATCAAAGTTCGTGGTAGTAATACATCATAATAAAATCCATTCTCAGTAGTAGGACCAACTCCAAACTGAGCCTCTGGGAACATATCATAAATTGCAGTGGCCAGAATATGGGCTCCAGTATGCCTTTTGGTATCTAGGGAAATTTTTTCACTCATATAATTATTTTGAATATATAATTATATAATAGCATAAAATAAGAGAATTATCAAATGCTGATACTATAATATTATCAATATATTTTAGTTTTAAATGGGAAGAGTTTACTTGAATTGCTTATTTTTGAATACTTTTCTCCAAGCAAATCTTCGGCTATGTTCTAGTATTGCATAGAATACGGGATAAGCAAATACTACCAAAATTGTGCTAGAGGTTAATCCAAAGACTATGGAATAAGCCAGTCCCTCCCAAAATGGGTCAGTGAAGGCTAGAGGTAGAATTCCTACCAATGTTGATAAAGTTGTAGTAATAAGAGCTCGGAATCGGTATTTTATAGCCTCAGAGATGGCTTCTTTGATAGAGCCAGTCTCTTCTCTGATTACATTGGCATAATCTAGTAGCAGAATTGTATTATTAACTACAATACCTACTAGCCCTGTAACTCCAATCATCGAGAAGAAGCTCAGAGGATTATCTGTCAAATATAGTCCTAGGAATAGACCAGGGAAGGAGAATGGTACGGCTACTAAAATTAGGAACGGTTGGGTCAGAGAATTAAACTGTAATACTAGCAGTACATACATTATGATAATAGCTAGAATAAGAGCAAAAATTGCAGAATTAAAGGATTCTAAATTTTCTCCTTGTTGTCCAAGGTCAAATGATACTCCATCTTTAGCTAAATCATACTTATCTCTGAATTCATCGGTCTCGAATTTATTCCTGATAGCATTTTGAGCTTCTAGTACTAAGGCGGTATTTTCTCCATCTGAGACAGCTATTTTGACAGCAGCATAGCGTCTACCATCTTTTTTGCTAACTGTGTCTATGTTGCTTATCACGGTATCTTTAATTTCCCCATCAGCTAAATCTATATCTTTAGCAAACTCTAAGACTTCTCTGGTACTATCTTCCAAAGTTTTTTGGTCATCTGAGAAAATCTGGAAAGTGATCTGATACTCATCAGTTGGAGGTCCAGCTCCGGCAGTTTGCACTTTGATTCTAGTGTCTTTGAGAGATTTATTATCTTCAATAGCTTTTTGTAAATCCTCTACAATGGCAGGTGCTTTTTTATCCCTATCATTAATAGGGGTCAATGTCACATACATCAGAGCACCTTTGGCATCTGTATTAAAGTAAGCTATATCTTGGATATATTCAGCATTAGTATCTTTGACAATTTTCTCAATTTCTTTGATTTTAGACTCGGCTTTTGCAATATCCAGATTATCTGGTAGGGAAGTGGTGATGGTAATTTCATTAGTGTCTTTAGCTGGAGCAAAAATAGAAAATTCTAATTTGGTCGCTAGGAAAAATCCTCCTCCAATAAGTCCAATCGTAACTATGAATACGGCAATACTTCGCCAAATATTATCTAGATACCAATGTATAAATCTATAAACTTGGACATTAATCCAGTCTATGATATGGGGTACAAAATACAGTATATTATACCAAATTTTAGCTATTCCCTTTCGATTAGGTTTTATCCCAGTCTCAGCCTCATAATGCGGTAAAATATAATTAGCAAAAAATGGAACCAAAGTAAGTCCAATAATCAGAGATAGAGAAAGAGTTAGAATAACTGTAATCGGAATGAGTCTTATAAACTCTCCTAAAATTCCAGATACGGCAGCCAGTGGAGCAAAGGCAAGTATAGTAGTAACGGTACCTGATACATCAGCTAGTCCTACTGTATTAATAGCATGGATTACAGCTTGCTTACCCTTATAACCAGCTTTTCGTGAGCTATCTATAGCATCAATCACTAGAATAGCATCATCCGCAATCAGTCCAATCACCAGAATCAAACCAAACAGAGATAGTGTATTGAGAGAATACCCGATTACATATAATCCAATCAAGGTAAAGCAAATTGAAACAGGTATAAATAGAGCAATAATTACAGATGATCTCCAGTTCACCACTAATAGCAATACCGTCATCACAGCCAATAGCCCTGTAATAGCACTTGCTTGTAAGACAGATAATTGCTGAGTTAGAGATTGTGAGGTGTCTCCACCACCAAAGATAACTTCATACCCATCTAAATCTCCAGCATCCTTGAGCTTTTGTACTTTTTCTTGAATGGCTTTAGAAAAGTCAATAGTACCAACACTAGTGTCTCTTACCGCTCCAATCAGAATAGCGTCTTTGAATACTAATTTATTATTCTCATCCCGATAAGCTGATCTTCCAAACTGTACCTGTTCTAGAGTAGACTGACCTGTAATAGGATTGGTCTGTAATTCTTGTAAATCTGTCACATTAGCTTTGGTTACAGCTGGTACAGATTCGATTTCCTTAGCAATAAAGTTAGCTTTATTTTGTAAATCAGTAATAGATTTATTTTCCCCAATTAAACTAAACACCAAATCATTTTCTCCATCAAAAGCAGCCGCATTAAAGGTTAGGAAATTAGGTTTGGCTTGTTCTGGTAAATTAGCCTCAAATACTGCATCTTTTAGTAATTCAGCTCCGTCTTTGGAAGTAATATCTCCTTTAAACTCAACTAGAATATTAGAAAAGTTATCCGCAGTAGTGGAGTTAATACTTTTAATCTCAGTAATGTCACTGATGCTAGATTCAATCACTTGAGTCACATCTTTGTCTACAAGAGCCTTATCATCTACAAAATAAGGGGTCTGTATCACTGCCACAGGTACCTCAATAGTAGGAAATCCCTCTCTTTTGAGAAAAGTAGTATAAGCAAAAACCCCTAAAGCCGAGATTCCAATAAATAATAAAATACTAATTCGCCATTTATTTACGAAGAAAAGCG
Source organism: Candidatus Parcubacteria bacterium (assembly GCA_041164045.1). GTDB lineage: Bacteria > Patescibacteriota > Minisyncoccia > SW-4-49-11 > SW-4-49-11 > CALRBF01. The sequence goes on along the minus strand of JBEAQD010000006.1, from coordinate 8,844 downwards.
AGATTTTGGTCAATGCATCCGGTTTGCTAGAAGTATCCATATCTATATTACTTAAATAATATTCAAAATCTTATATATTATAGCTAAAAAATAGCTTTTTGGCAAATAAAGTGTGAGAGTGCTATCTTTGAGTCTTCTGTCCTCCCTTGGGGAGGTGGCCGTCAGGCCGGAGGAGAGGGTGATCGCAGGGTGGGTATGGAATGAGTTAAATTCCCCTCTTTGAGGGGTGGCAGGTTTTACCTGACGGGGTGGATAACTCATAACTCAAAATTCAAAATTAATCTAAGCACTAGCCAAAAAAACAAAAATTTGCTAAACTATAAAACATAAACAATTGGAGAGTTCGCATAGTTGGTCTAGTGCGCATGCTTGGAAAGCGTGTATACCGCAAGGTATCAAGAGTTCGAATCTCTTACTCTCCGCAAAATCTTTAATTTTTATTTTCTCTTAAACTCTCAATAAGCTCAGATCCACAAGATAGTTTTTTGGCTAGTGAGCTTTTGGGATCTATTACTTTCCAAAAAGGAGCGATAGGATCCTTGCCTTCGGACATCAATTCTAAACTTCTCTCGGCTATAATCCTAGTGAATATCCCAGTAGTGACGGGGCAGGTAATATCTGCTTTGGCTTGTTTGGCAAGGTCAATTCGCATTTGGGAAAGATCTCTATTCTCATCTTCTGGGATTGAGTTTATATAATCGGCTATTTTTTGAGGGGTTGAGATTAACATCAAATCCCCAGCTTTCATATCAGCAAAATTAGAATCTAATCTTTTGATATGCTCTACCTTTTTGGTCTCAAACTTCTCTTGCAAAGTCTTTGCCATAGTATTAAGTGTTTAATAATAAATATATTATACAACTTTTACTTATTTTGTACAATTATATATATATGAGATGAGTTATATATTTCCAGTCTAATAAAAGTAAATTAGGATAAAAACTGTCCTCCTTTGGAGGAGGTGGCACGGAGTGCCGGAGGTGGAGGTAGTTAAAGATTATCCACCCTCCCCCTACGGGTACTCCCCCTCCTAAATAACTACTATAGGAGGGACTTAAAGCCTCCAAAGGAAGACAAAATACAGACAACTTATCTACTTCCCACAAATACTAGTTCTGATTTGGGTTATGTCTCCATAGAGTAGAAGGGGAGTATGGCTCTGGCAGAAGCTGGTGTGTGCTAGGCTTACTTTAGCTTTATCTTTATAAAAAATTGGTCCGAATAATAAATCTAATAATCCTCCGGTGTACTCTGCTACATTGATAATATCTACTGGATTACCTTGATTTAATTCTTGATTAATGAGGTTGATAGCAAATTCTTCATTGCCAACTTTATCGACAAACCCATATTTGGTAGCCTCATCTGAATTACCTAAGAATACTCTAGCTCCGATTTCATCTCGGATTGTCTCTACTGGTATATTATTGTATTTGCTAATATGATTCACAAAAGTTGAATATAAGGCATCGATATCTGGATTAATACAATCTTTAATATACTCATCTGAAATATTCAGTTGATTCTCTGGTTGTTTACATTTACCTCTATAAATAGGGGTGAAATTAATATTCCCATTAATTGTCGCTCCAAGAAGTCCTTCAGAATAACCATTAACATTGGTAAATTTAGGAGCATAACCTCCAGCCACTCCCACACTACCGACTATAGCTGTGGGGCTGGCAATAATGGTAGAGGCAGGGGCAGATGCCCAAGCTCCACCTGAGGCTGACAATTCATTGACAAAGATATAAACTTTTTGATTAGTTTTTTTCTGATAAGCTTCAATTGCATCGGCAATATTACTAGAAGCTCCAATTTCACCACCTGGTGTAGTAAGGTCAATCAAGACGGCTTTGATATCTTTATCCTCAGCTAACTTTTCTAATTTATAGGCTACAGCCTTACCATCAACCATATCTGGTACAACAAAAGATAAAGGGTCACCTTCATTCAGGCTATTAGAAATTGGCCCATTTAATTCCAATCTGGCAACTTTTATCTCCGATTCTTTATCTCCTTTATAATATTCATAAATCAATTCTTCGCTACTAGCATCCTCTCCACCCATACCTAAGAATTCATTCGCCACCGACTGTATGCTAATCACAATCCAGATAGCTAATAGTACAATAGTAGTCAGAATTATAAACCAAGCCGAAGTCAGGAATTTAGGAAATCGTCTTTTTTTGACTACAGTAGAGGTTGCGGGAACAGGATTATTGGGTATAGACTGAGGATTTTCCATATTTTGATTATTTTTAAGAATTATAAATTAATTGTAGCATATTTTATGAAGTTAGTTATGCACAATTTTTGGGATTTGAAGGTATTATGGTATAATTGGTTTAAATTTACAATAACAATATGGAAAAAGAAAGACATCATTATGAACATATAGTTGGTGTACAGACTGAGGAGGAAGGTGCACAGTCTGAAGATAGATTACAAGGACTTTTTGAGAGCAAGTTATCAGATATTGATGAATTTGAATTAGAGAAAACTCAAGAAGACTTAGAAATTATCAAGATTACGGAGTCAATAGTAGATAGGATTGTCTTAGAATATGGTGGCAAGCCTAAATCCTTACCAATAGATAATGTTTACTTATTGACTCCTAATAAATTACTAGAGTATACTAAAGGTAAATTTGCTGGAGGTCTACATAATCCTTTAAGTTCTAAAATTATTGTAGAAAGAAATCAGTCTACGGTAGTTTTTGCAAGTACTTTAGCTCATGAAATGTTTCACCTAAAAGGATATAAGTCAGCTCGTATTGGTAAATCAGGGTCAGATATACATCTTTATAGATCTGGTATAACTATGGTGAATAGAAAAGATATAGAGGCAGAAGTTGGAGAAGAAAAAGAATACTTTACAGTTTTAGAGGAGGCTATTGTATCTGAGTGTGTAAGACAATTTCTCGATATATTAGCTGAAGAAAATGCTATTAACGAAGAACTTATTGCATTCAATCAGATTAGAGATTATATTAGCAAGTATTATGAAAGTATTGGAGTAGACGAAATAAGAATAAAGTTATTTGAGAAAGAATTAAAATATATCGAAAACTCACCTAAAATACTAGAAGAGATAATAAGTTATTCTGAGATAGAAGAGGAAAGGCAAGGGTATTCCTCTGGGATGTATAATAATTTGATAAAACAAGATAAAGAAAAAGCTATTACATTAGAAAGATATCTTGAAAGACAAAAAATGTATGAGCTTTTGGATAATATAGTATCAAAGTCTAATGGTAAATTTGAATATGGTGAGGTTTTTGATAAGCTAGCCTATTCTCATTTTTCTGGTAATTATTTACCATTTGCCAGAATAGTAGAAGAAGTGTTGGGAAAGGGAGAATTTAGAAAATTAGCTAAGGAATTTAGTTATCCTTTAGAGGAAGAAAACGATTAATAATGAAAGTGAGTGTATAACCAAATATTTACCTTATAGTATTTATCAAATATAAAAAAGAAGAAAGCTCATACAAGGTGTACGAGCTAAAGTGATTAAGGTGGAAGATAGCCTAATGGGGAATGGAAATATTGGTTGACGATTGAATTGTTTGAAAGGGTATAGATTGGGCTATCTGTAAATGTATTATAACATAATTTATAAACTTTGTCTAATTGAATTATCCACAATTTTGGGGCTTGAGGAAGGTGAGAAGGGTGTCTGGTTGACATAAGAATATAAATATTGTACTTTATAGAAGTTGTTGCTCTTTTACCCACATGGTAGATTCTGAAGTCTATCAACAAGCCTTGGAGTGGGGAAAACAACATTATCCCAAAGCTCCAGAGATTTATCATCATGCTTTTGCTTCTGTGGTACAATTTGGGTGCATTGGGGGCGTTAGAAGGGATACTGTAATCCAGACCATGCGTACCTTTGTAGCGATTAATAAAATATTTAAACTTAGAGCTCCTGGTAAATTTAGCTTCGATGAGGTGGTCAATTTAATATCAAAAGACTGCTATGGTCCAATTAAATTAGAACATGCTCAGGTTTGGAAGCAGAATAATTTTGAATATGAATATCTGGATGATATTGAAGCAGCTCAGATATTAATAGCAGCATTGCACCCAACTGTTATCTATAGTGGGGAGAGGGACCAATAAATAGGTCTCTCTTTTTATTTTGACAAAATATGTTTATTGTTATATTTTTATATAGTAGTTTGAGTCTATAAGTATGTACTCTCAAAATCCTATTCCTAATATTGTAAATCCTGATAGAATATTGGTTGCAAGAAATGCTACAAAATTTGCCAATCAACAGGATGGGTGGGGCTATGTTAAGAAAAAAATATATATTGCCCTTATGCAAAGATTGGCTGGTATGGGATATGAATCAGCAATATCTGCTATCCCTGATGGTAAATATAATATCTTTATGGATATTAGTAGAGAGATAATTCCTAAAGATAATAATTACCTTTTTGGTGGTATGTCTTATAAAGAGGCTCATAGGCTGATCATAGAATCTGAATCTTTTAAGTCAATCAATAGTTAATCATATTTTATACGATAAGGGCTCTCTACTGGCAGAGCCCTGTTTTTTATGCTATAATTTTATTAATATGGAATATGTAGTTCATAAATCAAATTCTAGAGGCTCAGCAGATTATGGTTGGTTGAAGACTAATTATAGTTTTAGTTTTGCTGAGTATATAAATCCAGATAAGATGGGATTTGGATCTCTGAGAGTATTAAATGATGATATGATTGCTGGAGGTAAAGGGTTCGGTGCTCATCCTCACAATAATATGGAAATTATCACAGTCACTTTGTCTGGTAGCTTGGAACATAAGGATAATATGGGTAATATTGCAGTCTCCAAAGCTGGAGATGTGCAAGTGATGAGTGCTGGTTCAGGGGTATTTCATAGTGAGTTTAATGCTCACCCTGATACTGATCTAACCTTATTACAGATTTGGGTTATTCCTAATAAAATGAATGTTATGCCAAGATATGAGCATAAATATTTTGATATTCAAAACTCAATGAATACTTTTCACCAAATTATTAAGCCAATTGATAGCGATGGAGAAGGTATTGGAATTTATCAGGAGGCTTGGTTCCAAAGAGCAATAATAGAAAAGGATAAAAGATTAGAATATAATCTTAACAAGCCCCAAAATGGCATATATTTGTTTGTAATTTCGGGAAAAATTATTATTGGGGATAATATTGAATTACAGTCTCGAGATGCGGTTGGAATTTGGGACATAGAGGGAGAAGTGTCTATATTAGCTGAAGAGAAGACAGATATTCTCTTGATGGAGATTTCTATATTATAAAATCAAACTATTTGAGGATTAATCTTGCTATTGTATTATTTGGAGTTTAGATATATAATTATTTGTAGACCTTTTGTACTTATAAGTTTAATATAAAATATATGGAAATGTTCACAATTTGGATTATCGTAGGTGTTGTAGCTGTAATAGCTATTTATGGAATTGCAGTTTATAACGGTTTTGTTTCTCTAAGACAAAAAGTTGCTGAAGCATGGGCTGATATTGATGTTCAGTTAAAGCGAAGATATGATCTTATCCCAAATTTAGTTGAGACAGTCAAAGGTTACGCTACTCATGAATCAACTGTATTCGAGGATGTAACCAAGGCTCGTAGTCAAGCTATAAATGCTAGTGGCTTGCATGATAAGTCTGAGGCTGAGAATATGCTATCAGGGACTCTTAAAAGTTTATTCGCTGTATCTGAGAGTTATCCAGAGCTAAAGGCTAATGAGAATTTCTTAGAACTACAGAGAGAGCTTAGTGATACTGAGAATAAAATTCAAGCTTCTAGAAGATTTTATAATAGTGTAGTTATGTCTCTTAATACAAAAATTGAGAGTTTTCCAGATAGTATTATTGCCTCTATGGGTAGCTTTGAGAAAAAAGAATACTTTGAAATTGCTGAGGTTGAAAAAGAAAATGTCAAAGTTTCATTCTAAATAGTTTTTTAGATTATACAATATGAATCTTTATGAGCAAAAAGATAAAAATATTCGTAAAACATGGATATTAATGTTTTTCTTTGTAGTGGTGGTAGTTGGTATAGCTTGGGTTTTTAGCTATACTCTTGATAATCAGATGATTTTTGTCTGGGCTTTGATTGGAAGTTTATTTATGAACTTTATATCATATTGGTATTCAGATAGTATTGTTTTATCCATTTCTAATGCAAAACTTGTCGACACTTCTACTTCTGAGGGTAAGAGAATATATAGATTATTAGAGAATTTAGCTATTACTGCTGGTCTTCCTATGCCAAAACTGTATATTATTCAAGATACGGCGATGAATGCCTTTGCTACTGGTAGAGACCCTGAACACTCAGCTATTGCACTGACTACTGGGATTATTGATAGATTAGAACAAATTGAGCTAGAGGGTGTAATTGCTCATGAATTATCTCATATTGGGAATAGAGATACTTTAATACAGACAATTTCTGTTGTTTTGGTCGGTCTAGTAGCCTTATTATCTGACTGGTTCTTGCGAATTAGTTTTTGGGGTGGTGGGAAACATAATAATAATGATGATAATAGTAAACTCGGGTTAATCGTAGGTATAATTGCGGTTGTGTTAGCAATTTTAGCTCCAATTTTTGTACAATTATTGCATTTCGCTATTTCTCGCAAACGAGAATATTTAGCTGATGCTAGTGGAGCTTTGTTAACTCGCTATCCTGAAGGTTTGGCTAGTGCTTTAGAGAAAATTAGCCAAGATACTGAACCTCTAGAAGTTGCGAATCGTGCTACAGCTCATCTCTTTATTTCTAATCCCTTAAAAGGAGGCAGGGTTAAAGACTGGATGTCTACTCATCCTCCTACATCGAAGCGCATTGAAGCCCTCAGAGGTATCAAAATAAATTAACTAACATTATAATTATGCAACAAGCTACCAAATTAAAAAGAACAAAAATAGTAAGTACTCTTAGCCCTAGAGTGGCAACAGAAGAGTCTTTAACAGAGTTCATAAAAGCTGGGGCTAATGTTTTTAGGCTTAATTTTTCTCACGGTAGTTATGAGGAATATGCTCAGATGATTGAGACTATCAAAAAAGTGAGACAAGATTTAGCAGTTCCAGTAGCTATACTTCAAGATTTACAAGGACCAAGAGTAAGAGTAGAGGCTCTCGATACTCCCCTTGATATCATAGTGGGGGATATGGTGTATATAACCAATAGTGAATATAATTATGATTTTGCAGACGGAGTCAAAGTTTTGCCAATTGATCATGACCTTAGCCCAATTCTAAAGACAGGAGAGACTGTATTGATTGAAGATGGGTTAATAGAGCTTTTTGTTAAAGAAGCTATCCCAGAAAAACATTATACAATTGCTGAGGCTAAGACTAATTCACAGATTAAGGGTAGAAAGGGTGTTAACTTTCCTGGTAGTGCTGTAGATTTTCCTGTAATTACAGATAAAGATAAGGCTGATTTGAAATTTGGTTTGGAGCAGGGAGTAGATTTCATAGCTATGTCTTTTGTAAGATCAGCTGAGGATATCAGGGAGCTTAGAAAATTGATTGAATTAGAGTCTAATAAAACAAGTAATCCATTAGTGATTGCCAAAATTGAAAAACCAGATGCAGTATCTCAGATTGAGAGTATTATGAGGGAGGTAGATGGAGTTATGGTAGCCAGAGGAGACTTGGGAATTGAGGTCCAGGCAGAGAAAGTCCCAATTATCCAAAAACATATTATAGAATTAGCTTTACTGAAAGGTAAAAGAGTCATTGTTGCTACTCAAATGCTAGATTCTATGATTAGAAATCCTCGTCCAACTCGGGCTGAAGTCTCCGATGTAGCAAATGCGGTGATTGATCATACTGATGCGGTGATGTTGTCTGGAGAAACTTCAGGGGGAGATTATCCACTAGAAGCCGTCTCTATGATGCAAAAAATTATATTATCTACTGAGGAATCAGCCTATGATAACTTTTTTGATGAATATATCTCAGATGAGGATATGAAAAATATTTATAAAGAATTAGCTTATGGAGCACAGCATTTAGCCAGAGCCAGTGAAGTAGATGGAATTATTGTAATAGATAAAGAAGGTAAAGGAATAGCAGAATATATGTCACAATTTAGAGCTGAGATTCCTGTCTTTGTGATTACAGAGAATAGAGAGTATTTTTATCATACTGCTTTGACTTGGGGAGTAACAGCTATGCTCAATGGAGAGGATAAAGATATTTATAAAATTATTAGCAATATTCAGCAGATGTACTTTGATGATGGAGTAGATGGGCATTATTTTGTAGTGGTAGATATTACCGAACAAAATAGAGAATCTATACAGATGTTCTTGGTGTAAAATTATTTATACCTAACCTAAACTTTTGACAAAAGTGTAATATTAATGTATAATATTTTAATATTACATTATAGCCGATATAGCTCAGTCGGTAGAGCGCACCCATGGTAAGGGTGAGGTCATCAGTTCAATCCTGATTATCGGCTCCCTATATCAATTTATATTTAAGATCATAATACTATGAGTCAAGATAACTTAATCAAATTACAGTGTACAGAAACCGGTAGAATTGGATACTATACTCGTAAGAATAAGAAAAAGAATACTGAGAAATTAGAGTTAAAGAAATTTAACCCTGATTTGCGACGACATACTCTACACCGAGAGATGAAAAAATAATCTATAGTCTAGATTATAAAGAAGATAGTCTGTAATTAGGCTCTTTTTATTAAAAAGACAGAAAACCCCGCCCTTTTAAGGGCGGGGATGAATGTCAAAATTTTCCGGGAGCTATAGCAAGCTAAGAGCTTGCGGAGCGGAGGAAAATATGGCATGATTTAGGGA
>JBEAQD010000005.1:0-6315 GCA_041164045.1 Candidatus Parcubacteria bacterium | reverse complement strand
TTTTCTTTAATGTTTTAAAACTTCTAAGTACACTTCTTTTGGGATATGTATACGGGCGGTATCTCTCATTCTTTTTTTACCTTCTTTTTGTTTTTTGAGCAATTTATCTTTACGAGTTCTATCTCCTCCGTATAGTTTAGCTGTTACATCTTTTCTAAAAGCCGATAATGTTTCTCTGGCTACTATAGTTCCTCCAATGGCTGCTTGTAGAGCTACTGCATATTGTTGTCTTGGAAGTGATTGTTTTAATTTATGCACTATTCTTTTACCTTCATCATGAGCCTCATCTTTATAAACTATATGTGATAAAGCCTCTTGAGCCTCACTTGCTACCATAATATCTAATTTCACTAAATCTGCCTGTTGAGGCTCTAGTGGATAATAGTTGACCGAGGCATAGCCAGAAGTAATACTTTTTAGTACATCATAAAAATCCACAATCACTTTAGCTAATGGAATTTGATATTCTACAATTGCTCTATCCTCTCCAATATATTTGGTATTAATAAATTGTCCGCGTCTCTTTTGTAATAGGTCCATTACAGAGCCAATATAATCCTTAGGAGTCATTATCTCTAATCTCACATAGGGCTCTAGGATTCTAGCTAATTTGGTATTGTCTGGGAAATCTGTTGCCGAATAAATAGTATACTTATCTCCATTAGTTTGCTCCACAATATAGGCAACAGACGGTGTACTAATAATCAAATCTAGATCATATTCACGCCGCAATCTCTCAGTAATAATATCAAGATGCAACATACCTAAGAATCCACATCTAAAACCTTTTCCTAGAGCTTCTTTGGACTCAGGTTCGAAGACTAAAGATGAGTCAGATAATTTTAGTTTATTGAGAGCATCTCTTAATACTGGATACTCCTCAGTACTCGCCACAAAAATACTAGCATATACTACCGGAATAGGCTCCATATACTCAGCTAGCGGTGCTAAATCTTGTCCTGCTGGAAACTTAATAATAGTATCTCCTACTCTCACATTCTCCACATTTTTAAGCCCCGTTGCAATATAGCCAATCATCCCAGCTGAGAGAGTCTCTAATTTGGTCATCTGGGGGGTGAAAACTCCTAGCTCTAAGACCTGAGCCTCTTGTTTTTTGGCTAACATTTTGATAGTATCAGCGGTTGAGATATTCCCATCTACCACTCTAATATGAGCAATAACTCCTTTATAAGAATCAAAAGCCGAATCAAATATCAAAGCTCTGAAATGGTCTCCCTCTATAGAATTTGCCACTGGAGCTGGGACTTCATTAATCACTCGCTCTAATAAGGCTGGTACTCCCCGTCCAGTTTTGCCAGAAATTTCTAATATTTCTGACTCCTCCACTCCTAGCAATTCACAAATTTCCTGCTTGACTTCACTAACTCTAGCGTGCGGTAAGTCTACCTTATTAACAGCTGGTATAATAACTAAATCTTGCTCTATAGCAAGATATACGTTAGCAATTGTCTGAGCTTGTATTCCTTGTGTAGCGTCTACTAGTAGTATTGCCCCCTCTACAGCCGCCAAACTACGAGAAACTTCATAACTAAAATCAACATGTCCAGGAGTATCAATCAGATTCAGAATATATTCCTGCCCCTGATATGGATATTTTACCCTCACTGGTTGCATTTTGATAGTAATCCCCCGTTCTTGCTCCAATTCCATAGAGTCGAGAAATTGTTCTTTCATTTTTCTCTTCTCAACGGTTTGAGTCAATTCCAAAATACGGTCAGACAAAGTTGACTTCCCATGATCGATATGAGCGATAATACTAAAGTTTCGAATATATTGCATATGTATTATATTATAGCTAAAATTTGGATATTTTACAACTAAAGAAAAAACCGAGACCTATCAAGAGCCTCGGTTATTAGTTTTATCTGGAAGCAAATATATAATTCCTACTACAATATTAATTACCTGCAAAGCTAAGAACATTATCTGCCCCAATATATTCTCTTTGAAAAAGGTAAATATAATCACTGATATAATGGGAGACAATATAAAAAAGAAAAAAAGAGCATAAACTAAGGATTTAGACATTTTAGAAAAAGAACTAGACAATAATACAGACTACACTAAAAAACTAGATTTTGTCAAATTATAATTTAGAATTATTTTTATTAGAAAGGACTTTAGTTAGTCCAAGCTTCCAAGTAATTAGAATATAGATAGCTAGAGCCGGAGCTGATGCTCCTATAACTTGTACTACAAGAGATAGGAATGTATCAGTACCTAGAATAAGTCCAATAATATGTTTGAAGAGATAAGCAATACCAAGCATACCAAATGCCCAAAGTGAGACTTGTAGTCCGTATATAATAGTTTTGATAACACTACCATGATTAATAGTTCTAAATATAATTACTCCGTATATTAGACAGGTAATTGCCATAGTGATTGAAAAAGCAGCTGCTACTCCCAAAACTTGCCAATAATGACTTAAGACTAAAGCTAAGACTATATTTATAAGCATACCAATGATTCCTACTATCATTGGAGTTCTGGTATCGTGCCTCGCAAATAAGGCGCGGCTCAGTAATGGAGTTAGACCTTGAAATGGGATAGATAAAGCTAGAATAGTAAAGGTCTCAAAAGTAATTCTAGTAGACTCCCAGTCAAACCCTCCTCCACCATAAACTATTCTAACAATTTGAGCTCTAAAATTTAGCATTAACATCATTATAGGTATTAATAATAGTAAATTTTTGGCAATTCCACTAATAACATAATTTCGAAAAGCCTCTTCATCCTCTTTAGCATAGGCTTCGGTCAGATATGGGAATATCGCTGTGGCAAAAGATATAGCTATTACTCCTAATGGTAGAGCATTGAGATTAAAAGCTAAAGTAAAATAAGTCACCGCATCTGGTCTGGTAGAGGCAATAATGGTACCAATAAACAGACTTAGCATGGCCGTATCTATCACCAAGAGTCTTGGCCAATATAAATCCCATAGTCTTTTGAGATTCTTTAGATATAATTTGGTATCAATTTTGAGGCTAATATTGAGCCTGAGTACACTTGGAATTTGAATCAAAAGATGTAAAATTGCACCCAAGACTACTCCATACCCCAACCCAACTATTCCCCACATTGGATATAGCCAAATAATTCCAACAATAATCCCAACATTATAAACAATCGGAGCCAAAGCTACAATGATAAACTTTTTATAAGCATTAAGCACACTAGATAGAACACTAGATATACTGAATATAAATGGAGAGAATGCCATAATACGGGTCAAAGTAACTGTATCTGTAAATTTCTGACCTTCATAAGAAATAGCTACTAATTTAACCAAATATGGGGCAAAAATTATCATTAAGACAGATATTATCCCCATAATAGCACCTACAATTAATAGAACATCATCTACTAAACTCTGAGCTTCTTTTTGCTTATCTTTGTGATGTATTAATTTGCTAAATAATGGAATAAAAGCACTGGATAGTGTACCTAAAATTAGAATATTATATAAAAAATCTGGTATTCTAAAAGCTGAAAAATAGGCATCGAGAATTGTAGTATCAAAATTACTAGTCAGCAGTCTATCTCGAAATAAACCTAAAATACGAGAAAGTATACTCAAGATAACTAAATATCCTGTAATATGTATAATAGCTGATTTAGGCAAAAATTGCTTTAATTTTTTGACTGTAAACATAATAGAATTATTATACACTATTTTAGTATAAAATAAAACAGACTCCTCACTGTGGAGAAATCTGTTTTATTCAATCAATTAATAACTATATCTGATTATTGTAAATATCTTTTAGCAACAATCTGACGCACCTTGTCTCAAAAGACAAGGATTTGTTGGTGTAAAAGTTATCAAGATATAAATCTTGACCGACCATTCCTTGTTGAATTGCTTCAACAGGCATATCCTTAGAAAGGAGGTGATCCATCCACAGCTTCCGCTACGGATGCCTTGTTACGACTTAGTCCTTGTTATCGATCCTACCGTGGTATGCCCTAGATGGACATGCTTCGGGTATTACCGACTCCCCTGACTTGACGGGCGGTGAGTACAAAGCTCGAGAACGTATTCACCGCAGCGAGGCTGATCTGCGATTACTAGCGATTCCAGCTTCAAAAGGGCGAGTTTCAGCCCTTTATCCGAACTGAGGAAAGGTTTAGGAGATTAGCTTCACTTTACAGTGTCGCAACTCATTGTCCTTCCCATTGTAGCACGTGTGTAGCCCAAGGCGTCGAGGAACACGCTGATTTGACGTCGTCCTCTCCTTCCTCCTGGTTAACCCAGGCAGTCGACACAGACACTTGTAACTGAGTCTGAGGGTTGCGCTCGTTTCCCGACTTAACGGAACACTTCACAGCACGAGCTGACGACAACCGTGCATCACCTGTCTAACGATCTCGAAGACAGTCTCTGTTTCTAGAGACCCACAGTTAGATTTCTAGCCTTGGTAAGGTTCCCCGCTTAATATCGAATTAAACCACATGCTCCACCGCTTGTGCGAGCTCCCGTCTATTCCTTTGAGTTTTAATCTTGCGATCGTACTTCCCAGGCGGAACACTTAACGCGTTAGCTTCGACACTCCGAGGGTCGATACTCGAAATGTCTAGTGTTCATCGTTTAGGGTGTAGACTACGCGGGTATCTAATCCGCTTCGATACCTACACTTTCGTCTCTGAGTGTCAGCAATGTCCCAGTAAGCTGCCTTCGCCTTTGGTGTTCCCCATGATATCAACGCATTTCACTGCTACACCATGAGTTCCGCTTACCTCTAACATGCTCTAGAATAATGGTTTCAATACCAGACCTCGGGTTGAGCCCGAGAATTTAAGTAAAGACCTTTTATTCAACCTGCAGACGCTTTACGCCCAATAAATCCGGATAACGCTTGAGGCCTTCGTATTACCGCTGCTGCTGGCACGAAGTTAGCAGCCTCTATTAGAATGGTACTCTCTCTTGAATTGCTCCCATTCGACAGAAGTTTACACCCCACAGGGCTTCTTCCTCCACGCGGCGTCGCTCCGTCACGCAAATATGCGCATTGCGGAAGATTCTCGGCTGCTGCCTCCCGTAGGAGTATGGACCGTGTCTCAGTTCCATCGTCGGGGGTCACCCTCTCAGGTCCCCTACGCGTCATAGCCTTGGTGAGCCATTACCTCACCAACAAGCTGATACGTCCAAGGCCTCTCCCAAAGCACCGAAGCTTTACAATTTACTCTTAAGAATAAATTGACCATCTTGTATTAGCTTGCGTTTCCGCAGGTTATCCAAGACTTTGGGGTAAGTTACCAAGGTTATACTGACTCGTTCGCCACTAATATTCTTAAATGCAAGCATAAAAAAATATCCGTTCGACTTGCATGCCTTATCCACGCCGCCAGCGTTCATCCTGAGCTAGGATCAAACTCTCATTGAAAACGTCAGATTGTTTCTAAAAAACATCTACTCTTTAAATATTCAGGATATAGTTATTGAACCTTACAATTTTTAGTTGTAAGTTGATTGAATTATTAACGAACTGTCTTATGTATTTAAGACGGTATGTATATAATAATTGAAATATAGACTTTTGTCAAGAGATTTTGGAGGAGTTATGATTTATTTTTGACTTGTTGTGGTATTTGAACTATGTAAACTAGTATAAGTGCCTTTGTATAGCTACCTTTATTTGAATTATGATTTGTGAGTTGTGAATCGTAGAGGCGATCTTTCAGTCGTCTGTATTTAGGTTTTCTGTCTCCCTTAGGGGGGAACACGAAATAGACTGAAGGTTTGGGAAAGGGGAAGTAATTCCCCTAAGTAGGAAGGTAGCGAGGAGCTATGGCTCCGAGTGTCGGAAACCGAGGGTGTCCGAGATGGGGTTTTAGGGGGATTAGTGGAAATGGTGAGTTTTCCCGTGGAGGAAGGCTGGCCAAACCTGTGAGGTTTCACAGGAGTCAATCCCATTTGCGACGAGGGAGGGTGGATAGTTAGTAAACTATAGTTTTAAATTAGAAATAAGATTTAAATTCTATCCACCTCCGGCCTAAAGACCGCCTCCTCCAAAGGAGGGCAATATATACATCAGGTGAATCTCAGGTTACCCTTACAACAAAGGTAAATTGAGTTACAAATAGTACTCTATAATACTATTATAATTTATATATACCTTTTTAATAAGTTAATATATTTCCAGATGTTGGTAGCTCAGCTGTTGGTGGGGTGAAGTTGGAAGTGTAGCGGGCGATGCCTGGGGTGACGCGATATTCGTCGATGTAGGCGTTAAGGTCTCGCGTAGTATCGGTAGATTTCCATTTGCCGATAAACAGTTCATAGCCTGAACC
>JBEAQD010000004.1:0-20802 GCA_041164045.1 Candidatus Parcubacteria bacterium | reverse complement strand
TGTGGTTGTTAGGTTTTGCAGTATTGTTAACTTCAGTCTTGGGTATGTTCTTATATGGAGGATATATTTATGTTACAGCAGGAGTAAATGCGGGTAAGGTTAATCAGGCTAAAGAAATATTTACTAATACTATTACTGGTCTTATTATAGGGCTATCTATATTTATAATTATAAATATTATAAATCCAGGTTTATTGCAAGGGAATTGTAGTATACCTTCAGTTGGGAGTGGGGCTACGATTGGGGGTCCAGCTGGACCATCTAATATTATCCCAAAACCGGGAGAAAGTGTGTTTCCTGTGACTTATTTATATCAAGGACCATCTGGGAATCAAACTTATGGGGCACCTAGACCTGGTAGAATACATGCTGGTCTAGATTTTACTCCTTGTTGGGATATTGCTGGAGGAGCTCCATATACTAGAGCAGGATGGGAAAGCCTACCTATATTAGCTTTCAGAGATGGGACCGTAAACGAATCAACCACCGGGTATTTAGGTATAACACATGCTGATGGAGTAAAAACTAGATATGTACATAATAGTAGAAATCTTGTGAAAGTTGGTGATAATGTTAAGGCTGGGCAAGAAATAGCTCGTGTAGGGAATGTAGCTACTGCTGTTGCTCATTTACATTTTGAAGTCTATGTGAATGGAGCTGCAGTGAATCCAGCCAATATCTTATTAGACTCTTCCCGTAATCCAGATCCTTCAAAGGTCAAAACTACAGGGAGCCCTAGATCAGGTTGTGCTGGACTTTAAACCTTAATTTGAACTTTACCTCAAATAAGTGTATACTATATAAATAAATTAATCGATAGCAAATATAGTATATGACATTTTTACAAAAAATATTTGGAGACCCAAATGCTAGAACTTTATCTAAAATTCAACCTATTGTAGACACTATTAATTCTCTAGAGGAGTCTTATAAAGCTAAATCTGATGATGAAATTAGAGCTGAGATTACTCAAATTAAATCAGGTGTTCAAGAAAATGGTACTAGTTTAGATGAGGTTTTACCTCAAGTTTTTGCTCTGGTCAGGGAAGCCTCTCGGAGGACTTTAGGACAGAGACATTTTGATGTACAGTTGATTGGAGGGATTGTTTTGCATCAGGGTAAAATTGCTGAAATGAGAACTGGAGAGGGTAAGACTCTTGTCGCGACTTTGCCAACTGTATTGAATGCTTTGACTGGTAGGGGAGTGCATGTGGTGACGGTGAATGATTATCTAGCTAAAAGAGATGCTGTTTGGATGGGGCAGATTTATAATTTTTTAGGTCTTTCTCTTGGGATTGTCACAGCGGAAGGTTCTTATTTGTATAGAGAAGTTCCAGCAGAAGATAAGGATAGAGATGAAAAAGGGTCTTATGAAGTAGAGGCTGAATTCTTGACTCCGGTATCTCGTAAAGAGGCTTATGAGGCTGATATTACTTATGGAACTAATAATGAATTTGGATTTGATTATCTGAGGGATAATATGGCGACTTCCAAGGCTAATATGGTGCAAAGAGAATATTATTTTGCTATTGTGGATGAGGTGGATAGTGTTTTGATTGATGAGGCTAGAACTCCGCTGATTATATCTATGCCAGATACTGAATCTCCGACTTTATACAAGACTTTTGCTTCTATTGTGCCAACTTTGAAGCCTGAGGTTGATTATACTGTGGATGAGAAAATGCGCACAGTTAATATTACCGAATCTGGAATTGATAAAGTAGAAAAGGCTCTTAACATTAGTAATATTTATGAAGAAAAAGGGATTGCTTTTGTACATCATCTAGAACAGGCTCTGAAGGCTCAAGCTTTATTTCACTTAGACAAAGAATATGTAGTCAAAGATGGTGAAATTATTATTGTTGACCAATTTACTGGTAGATTAACTCCTGGAAGAAGATATTCCGAAGGCTTGCATCAGGCTATTGAGGCAAAAGAAGGAGTGAACATTCAACAAGAATCTAAGACTTTGGCTTCTATTACCTTACAAAATTATTTCCGTATGTATGACAAATTAGCTGGTATGACCGGAACAGCGGTTACTAGTGCGGAGGAGTTTCATAAAGTATATGATTTGGATGTGGTGATTATGCCTACTAATAGAGAAATCAAAAGAATTGATTTACCTGATGTAGTGTATAAAAATGAGAAAGCTAAGTTTAAAGCTATAGCTCAAAAGGTTAAAGAAGTATCTCAAAAAGGACAGCCAGTGCTATTAGGTACAGCCTCAATTGAAAAAAGCGAGGCCTTGGGTAAGGTTTTTGATAAATTTAACTTCAAATATACAATTCTTAATGCCAAACAGCATGAAGCTGAAGGTCTTATCATTGCTGATGCTGGTAAAAAAGGAGCTATTACTATAGCTACTAATATGGCAGGTCGTGGAGTAGATATAAAATTAGGTGGAGCCAATGCTACTGAGGAGGAGAAAAATGAAATTCTGAGCTTGGGTGGACTATATGTAATTGGAACTGAAAGGCATGAGGCCAGGCGCATAGATAATCAGCTTAGAGGACGATCTGGTAGACAGGGAGAGCCTGGAATTACTCAGTTTTATCTTTCTCTAGATGATGAAATTATGAGAATTTTTGGTGGAGAGAGAATTAAGTCATTGATGGAGCGATTTAATTTTCCAGAAGATGAGCCTATTGAAAATATGTTGATTGCTAAATCTATAGAGGGGGCTCAGACTAAAATTGAAGGATTTCACTTTGACTCTCGTAAGCATTTATTAGAATATGATGATGTGTTGAATAAACAAAGAGAAATTGTATATCGAAAAAGACGAAATATATTGATGAAAAAAACAGATATTAAGTCTCAAACTACGGATTTAATAAAAGAAAGTGTCTATAAGATTGTATCTTTTTATACTGCTAGTGAAAGTACTAGGGAGTGGGATTTGAATGCTATCAAAGAAGATATTAATGGTCTTGTTGGTAGTAAATTAGATTTTAGCTCTAATCTTGAAGCTATTAGAGATCAAGAGGGTACAATGGATGGCAAAAAAGAAGCTATTACTACTAATTTAGTGCAGATGATAGAAAATATTTTGACTAATAGATTCGCATCAGTATCGGATGAGCAATATCAGTCTATTATGAATTCTGTGTATATTCAGACTTTGGATAATCTCTGGATGGATCATTTGGAAATTATAGATTATCTCAAAACTGGAATCAGGCTTCGAGGTTATGCTCAGCGAGACCCTTTGATTGAATATAAAAATGAAGCTTTTATGCTTTTTGAGAAATTATTAACTTCTATTCAAACTAATTATATTAATACTATTCTAAGAGTAGAGCCAACTTTGAGTACTAAACCATTAGAGCAACCACAAAATATGCTGACTGGAGAGACCGTAATTAGAGTTGGTCGTAATGACCCTTGTCCTTGTGGAAGTGGTAAAAAGTATAAAAAATGTCACGGTAAATAATAATTAAATTCAAAACTATGCAAAACTGGCTAAATAAAAATCCTAAACTAATATTCCCGTTAGGGCTAATAGTATTCATCGCTATAGGGGCTTTGTATGTATACTTTATAGTGCTAGATAATCCTAAACCTAAAGTGACAGATTTTAAGTCTTGTGTTGAAGCTAATGGTGGAGTAATTACTAAAATTTATCCCCCTCAATGTGTCTATGAGGGAGTTACTTATTTGGAAGATACAGAATTAGAAATTCAAGATCCTAATATGGATAAACAAGACTTAAACCTAGACCTTCCAGAAGCTGAAAAAGCTCAAATTGAAGCTTGGTTAGAAAAAAACGGATACAATCAATATGGAGATAAACCAGATACAGTTTATATGGGAGGAAATCCATTATTTGATGAATCCACAGGAGAGTCTATAAAATTATATGATTATTTAATTAAAAAATATCCAAGTAAACCATGGCTTACAAAGACAAGTAATATTACAGAGAGTTCTAATACTAATCCTGCGGTCAAATCTTTTGCCGAAGTAAAATCTTGGCAGAATTTTGATAATCCTAATTTTGAATTACAATATCCAGATTTTATAACAGTGAGTGATAGAAATACTTATCCAGTCAAATTTAGTAATAGTGATGGATTTGAATTTGTACTATATATGCAAAATTCCACACCAAATTATACAGCTGGTACTTGTGAAAGAAGACTAGATATAGATGGTAAATCTTTGTATTTATGCTATAATAAAACTATAACTTATCAGGAAATATATCAAAGAATGTTAGATTCCTTTGTAATTAGATAGATTAGAATATGGTATATAAAACTCGTAAATTAGATAATGGACTTACTATAATAGGGATTCCTCTCAAGGATTCTAAGACTACTACTGTTTTGACTTTAGTAGGAGTTGGATCCAGATATGAATCAGATAAGGAACAGGGACTATCTCATTTTTTAGAACATATGATGTTCAAAGGTACAAAAAAGAGACCAAATGCTAAAATTATTGCTCAAGAATTAGATGGACTGGGAGCTTCTTATAATGCTTTTACTAGTTATGAATATACAGGTTATTGGGTCAAAGTTAGGAATCAGAAAAAATATATTGCTCTTGATGTCATTACTGATATATTCCAAAATTCTCTTCTACAAGAAAGTGATATACAAGTTGAGAGAGGAGCTATTATCGAGGAGTTGAATATGTATCTAGATATGCCAACTAGGCAAATTCATAGTGATTTCCAAACTTTATTATATGGGGATAACACCCCTCTAGGAAGACCAATTATTGGGACTAAAGAATCGATTAATTCTTTTGGTAGACAAGATTTTGTAAATTATTTTAATCATAAATATGTTACTAATAATACTTATATTATTATAGCTGGAGAGGTAGATACTAATATTCTAGATAAAGTGGAAGCCTCTTTTAATAATGCTAGACAAGCTGAATCCCCTCAAAAAGTAAATATAGAAATTGAGCAAGATAAGCCTAAAGTAAATATTAGGTATAAGAAAACGGATCAGACCCATTTGATGCTTGGATTCCATATTCCTTCTCTCCATACTCAAGATAGATATGTAGCTTCTATTGCTAGTACAATTCTGGGAGGTTATATGAGCTCTAGGTTGTTCACTGAAATTAGAGAAAAAAGAGGATTATCCTATTATATTCGAGCAGATAGCCACCATTTTGATGACACAGGTGTATTCAATATTAATACAGGAGTACAAAATACTAAAGTTGAAGAAACATTAAAACTTATTCTAAAAGAATTAAAAGACATCAAATCTTATCCAGTGAGTGATAGAGAATTAAATATCGCTAAAGAACATATTCAAGGTCAAACAGTTATGGGATTTGAATCTAGTGATGAGATTGCAGCTATTGTTGGTATGAATGAATTATTATTACAGAAGCCTTTTGACCTAGATTATGAAATGGAACAGTATAAAGCAGTCACAAAAGAGCAGATTTTAGATTTTATGCAAAAATATACGCTAGCAGAGCATATCAGTTTAGCTCTGATTGGGAATATCTCAGCTGGTGATAAGACTAAATTTGAGCAAATTTTAGCTAGTTTATGATTTATTTAGATAATCAAGCCAGTACTCCAATTCACCCTGAAGTGCTAAAAGTAGTCACTCAAGTGATGCAGGAGAATTTTGCTAATCCACATAGTCAGCATATATTGGGTCAAAAAGCTATGCATATTATAGACAATGCCCGAAAAATTATCTCTGAGTATTTAGGGGTTAAATTCTCTGAGATTATTTTTACCAGTGGGGCTACTGAGAGTAATAATATAGCTATTCAAGGAGTTATTTTACAGGCTCTTGAGACAAAAGAAAAGATAGAAATTATTACCACTCCAATAGAGCATAGTGCTGTAATCTCTCCGATTAAAGCTTTACTCAACAGATATCCTGATAGAATTATTCATAAAATTACTCCCATTGATGAGAGCGGGATAGTTAAAGTTGAGGATATTCAAAATTTACTTACTCCCGATACTGTGCTTGTAAGTATAATTCATGCTAATAATGAAATTGGAACAATTCAGCCAATAAGAGATATAGGCCGAATGCTTAAAAAATATAATCAAGATTCAATTTATCCAATATTTCACTCTGATGGTGCTCAAGCAGTTTGGTCGGAGGAAATTAACTTTAATTATTCTAATTTAGATTTATATAGTATTTCTGGACATAAAATGTATGCACCTAAAGGAATAGGAGCTTTGTATATCAAGAGAAACACCCCAATTAATCCAATAATGTATGGTGGGGGACAGGAATATGGAATAAGGTCAGGAACTCTCAATACTCCCGGGATTGCTGGACTGGGAGAAGCCATTAATTTATTGGCTTTATCAGAACATAAAGAAATGGTTTCAAAAGTTAAAAATTTAAGGAATACTTTGCTTGATAAATTATTACAAATCGAAGGTATCACTCTCAATGGAGACAGAGCAAATCGGCTACCTCAAAATATAAATATATCTATTCAAAATCAAAACTCTGAGAAAATTGTCATAGCTGCTGATTTAGCTGGCCTGGCTATCTCAGCTGGCTCGGCTTGCCATAGTGGAGCTATTCAAAAGTCAGAAGTGATACAAGCTATTAGCCCCAACAAACAAGAGAAAGCTAAACAAAGTATTAGAATTTCACTTTCCCAATTTACCACTGAGGAAGAAATTCAACAAACTTATGATATTATTAAGAATATAATTTAATCAATATGTTAAAAATACTAATCTCACTACTTATATTTACATTACCATTTGAAATATTACAATTTTCAATATATGGATTAGATATTAGATTACATCAAGTTATTTTAGCAATTACGGTATTATTATTAATTCCTAAAATTATCAAACAAGATCCAACTAAAGATATATTGAAAAATATAACTTCAATTGATTGGTATTATAATAATATTCATTTAGTATTATTATCATTAATGTGGATTATAATTTTGATTGGGGGGATTATCAATGGTGGAGACTTAAAAACAACCATTGTTAAAAATATAGTATTATTGGGGTATATTATAGTATTCTATACTATTTATAGATATCTTAATACTAGAGACCGACTGTATAAAACTTTTAATTTAGTATTCATCAGTACAGGTATACTGATACTCATTGGCTTATATGAGGCTATAGCATTTCAATTAGGATGGAATAGTTTCCAAGTTTTTCCAGGTAGAGTAGATGCTCTTCTCCCTGAACCAAATTGGTTTGGAATGTGGCTAGCTATAGTTTATGCGATTGCCTTGCCATTAGCTTTTGTGGCTAAAGGCTTTAAACAACAATTCTTATTATGGTTCTTATTATTGGGAATAATCTTAATGTCTATTTTATCGGTTACTAGAGCTAGTTGGGTTGCCATTATATTCATTACAGGGCTATATTTAATATATCAAGTAATTTTTGTTAGAAAATATATTCAACTACTAAACTTTGCTATAGTATTATTTGCAGTGAGTTTCGGAGCTGCTGGCATGAGTCAATTAGGACTTACTGACTTTAATCTAAAGGATAGATTAACATCTATAATTAGTCAAAATACAACTTATTATTATGAGATAGATGAGCAAAGTAGAGAACAGAAAGAAGTTACAGATATAAATAAGGTGAAAAATAAAGATAATATTATAGTAGATCAGCAAACAGACGTCAATGTAATCAGCAGGCAAGATGGATATATTAACGCAGGAGTAATCATTTATCATAATCTTTTTACAGGAGTTGGTTTAGCTGGATATGAGAATAGAGTAGGGGATGGGTATAATACTAATAATATTTTATTAGCTATAGCTGTGGCTGGTGGAATATTTGCAATTACATTATTCTTATCTTTTTTATATATTATTACAAAGCAAGGATTCTTGATTATCAAAAATGAGTCTACTTTGGCGTCTATATTATTTGGTAGTATGTTGGCTGTTTTGATAACAGGAATGTTTAATGATAATTTGTTAATGGGATTTATATGGCTTATATTTGGTATTATATCAGCAATCCCAGAAATAGTATGGACTGAAGAATATAATCAGAAGAACTAGTTTGATAGGGATAAATAGAGAATAAGATATTATAAGAGTACTATCTTATTCTCTAAAATATATAGTTAGTAGAGAACAGAATAAAACAAATACTTACCCCTCTTGACTATATTAAATAAACAGAGTATAATTATTATTATACTCCGTTATAGATAAAAAAATCTTAGAGTATAATAAATTTAGACCTAATCACTCTCCCCTTTTGTATGTCCTCCTCCGGCACTCCGTGCCACCTCCTCCAAAGGAGGACAGTTATTTGGGTCCCCTTCTGGAGGGGGTGCCTGAAAGGCGAGGGTGGATTTTGAGATTAAGTAAAAATATAATGTCTATCAATTCAAAATCGGCTCATCCCAAACTAAATACCAATTAAATAGCATATATATGCCAATATCCCAAAAATTGCCCTTATTAGAAGACTTTTTACTTTTTTTGACTACTAGTAACTACTCAAAGGCAACTATTCGTAATTATGAGCGAGATTTATTAGTTTTTGAAAAATTTCTCAATGATAATAATTTTGAATTTCAGAATATCAACAAAAAAACCATAACCATATACCAGGCTGATTTATTAGCTGAGGATAGAGAATTATTCAAACTCAAAAAAAATAATCAAAAAGTCAAACCCCTAGAGCCAAAAACTATAAACCGTATGCTAACCAGTATCAGGTCATATTTTGTGTATCTGATAGACAATGAGCATCCTTGCCCAATATTACCTCAGCAAATCAAATTGATGAAACTAGGGAAGTACAAATTACATTTACCAGAATTAGACACCTTAATCCAATTTATAGAAGCTCCCAGCCAATTAGAAGCTAATAAATTCATAGGACTTAGAAATCAGACCATTTTAGAATTAATTTTTGCCTCAGGAATGCGAATTTCTGAAGTCACACATCTGACAATGGAACAAATTAAACAAGACGACTCCAAAATTTTAATTTATGGAAAGGGTAATAAGCAAAGATTTGTTTATATAACCCCTAGGGCTCAGAATATTCTCAATACCTACTTACAGACTAGATCAGAAATTATCAAACAATCTCTCCCCTCTCAATATCAAACAGGGGAGTATATACAGCAATTCAAATATGTATTCATCACCAAAAAAACTTTTGATACCCTAGCTGAGCAAATCCAAGACCATACACTCCCCTCTTCCCTACTTAATTCCCATATATCCGAGAATTATCTCCAATCCAAAATCAAATCTTATAGATTATTACTCAATATCCCCTACCCTATCTCTGCCCATACCCTGAGGCACGGTTTTGCCACTTATTTAGCTGAATCAGGAGCCAATCCTGTCGCTATCAAAGTCCTACTAGGACATGAATCCCTCGAGACCACCACCAAATATGTGCATGCCTCTGATAATTATGCCAAAGACACCCATGATAATTTCCACCCCCTTAAAAAGTGATGTTTACTACCCTTGACAAAATAGAAGAAATATGCTATAGTTTTGTCGACCCTCAGAGGGAGTAATCCCTCACTAATACCATGAAATCTATTCGTTCTTTTCTTCTCCTTGCAACGCTTGTTACTCCAGTACAGGCAGGCGAGATCTCTCGTCTATGTGAGATGGACAGCAAAGGCAGTCCTAAGGGATGCTTCTATGTCCAGAAGTCTTCTCTCCCGACAATAATCCGGGATTACTCCACAGGGGGGCAGGTTGCTAAAAGCAACAACTGCGACAAGCCTAATGGGCTTCGTTGTCAACCTCTATGGGGTGATCAGACTGGAGATCCCATCGGGTACCCTGGTGTCGAATAGACATCCTCTCGAACAGAATCCACTAGCCGGAACGCATTGCGCGCTCCGGCTTTTTCATTCCCCCTCAAAATATAAAGTATTTGCTCTTGCTAAAGTAATTACAATATGATATATTTTTTTTGACAATTGACTTATCAGTCATGATTTCGTCTACTCTAGCTAACTCTGCCAACATAGTTGCACTTACTATATTATTACTGTTTGTGATCTACTTATTTTGGCTACGTAATCAAAACGACCACAATCCTAACTGACCACCCAGCTCCATCCCCCCCAGGCCGGCACCTAGTGTCGGCTTTTTTATTTTAATTCCGGTAAATTATCCAGACTATAACAATTATCAATATTATATTCTCCAGATTGTCTGCGTTCCAATTCCTCGAGATAAGCTCCTGTTCCAAGTTTCATCCCAATATCATATCCGATCGACCTGATATAAGTCCCACTACTACAGCTAATATCCATAGTCAGATAGGGATAAGTATAATCTAAAACTGTAATATTATAAACATTTACTAACCGAGGAGGTATATCTACCGTTTGCCCTTTTCGTGCTAATTCATACATTTTCTTACCATTTATCTTGATTGCTGAATACATTGGTGGTATTTGGCTAATTTCTCCGATAAAAGAAGCTATAATTTGGTCAATTTCTAGCCTTGTAGGCACTTTTTGTATATTATACTCCTCTACTACACCATCATTATCATAAGTATCACTAATATAGCCTAATTTGAGCTTAGTTCTATAAATTTTATCTTGCTGCATTAATTCTTGGCTTCTTTTGGTAGATTTTCTACCAACTAATAAAATCAAGACTCCTGTTGCAAAAGGATCCAAAGTACCAGCGTGCCCAATTTTTTTGATACCATAATGTTTCCGTAGTTTATTAACTACAGTATGCGAAGTAATACCAGCTGGCTTATTAATTGGGATTATCATATAGCTTTATTGTAGCATAGAATATTAATGTTTGGAATTTAAAAACAATGTCCTCCTTTGGAGGAGGTGTCACCGTAGGTGACGGAGGAGGACTTTTAGGCGACTTAAAGATCGCCTCTACGAATATAAAACACAATGGAGGGATAAATATATGACTCCCCAACATAAAAAAGCGCCGTGTAGACGCTTTTTTATGAATGCAAAGTACAAATTTATTTCACTGCATCTTTCAACTTCTTTCCTGCTTTGAATTTAGGAGTTTTGGTTGCAGCAATTTTAATCTTCTCTAATGTTCTTGGGTTAACACCTTCTCTTGCTTGTCTTTGGGTTACTGAAAAAGTTCCAAATCCAGCTAAAGTTACGGTATCACCTTTAGAAAGAGTTTTGGTTACTACATCAAGGAAAGCTTGAAGTACAGCCTCAGCATCTTTCTTTGAAGTTCCAGCCATCTCAGCTACTGCTGATACTAATTCTGCTTTAGTTGCCATCTACACACACCCCCTTTCTCATATATTTAAGTTATTTTTTAGTTGGATATTATTTATCCTATTTCAATCATATAGTATATATGCGGAATTGTAAAGAGTTTTTTATCTTGCATAGTCAATTATACGGGTTTCTCTGATTAAAGTAACCTTAATTTCTCCAGGATATTTTAGCTCTTCTTCTATTTTCATTGCAATCTTACGAGCCATTTTTTTGGCTTGTATATCACTAATTTTATATGGTTTTACAAATACTCTTATCTCTCTACCAGCATTAATAGCATAGCTTCTCTCCACCCCATAAAAATTATTTGTAATAGCCTCTAATTCACCTAATCTTTTGATATAGTTATCCACAGAATCTCGTCTAGCTCCCGGTCTGGAGGCTGAAAGTGCATCAGCTGCTTGTACAATTCTTGATTCTATAGTCTCATAAGGATATTCCTCATGATGAGACTGCATCGCCTTGATAACTTCATCTTTAATCCCATATTTGGCCAATAAATGCCTTCCTATCTCCACATGAGTACCTTCAACCTCATGATCTAGAGCTTTGCCTATATCATGGAATAATCCTCCCATTTTGGCTATCATTACATTGGCCCCTAATTCCGCTGCTATAGCTCCAGCTAAATGAGCTACCTCAACACTATGCATAAGAACATTTTGACCATAACTAGTTCTAAATTGTAATCTTCCTAGAATATAGGTTAACTTAGGGTCTATCCCTGTAATCCCTGTATCATAAAGAGCCGCCTCTCCCGCTTCTTTAATATTCTGTTGCACTAATTCCTTGGACTTAGCTACAAATTCTTCAATACGAGC
Organism: Candidatus Parcubacteria bacterium; assembly: GCA_041164045.1. Lineage (GTDB taxonomy): Bacteria > Patescibacteriota > Minisyncoccia > SW-4-49-11 > SW-4-49-11 > CALRBF01. Next base: position 8,756 of record JBEAQD010000004.1, on the reverse strand, counting down.
TGGCTGTATTCTCCCATCTTCAATCAAAGCCTCCAGAGATAATTTGGCAATATGCCTACGAATTGGGTCAAAACAAGATAAGACAATACTATCCGGACTATCATCAATAATTACCTGAACTCCAGTAGCATTTTCTAAGGCTCTAATATTTCTCCCTTCTCTCCCAATAATTCTTCCTTTTACCTCCTCACTTTCAATAGCTACAGTAGCAGTATTAAACTCAGCGGATTGTCCTTGAGCATATTTTTGCATAGCTAAAACCATAATATTCTTAGCTTTTTGCTCTAGTTGATTGCGACGAACTCCTTCTAACCTTTCAATTTGTAATAGCAACTCTTCATGGGAAGTCTCCTCTACTTTTTCTAATAACTCAGCTTTAGCTTGCTCCTTATTTAGGTTGGCTATTGTGCTAAGTTTATCTACTTGTTGTTGCTTTAAATCCTCTACCTCACGGTATAATTCTTTGATTTTTTCAGCTTTACCTTTTAACTCTTGCCGATTTTGTTCTAATTCTTTTGTTTGTTTTTCTAAATCTTTTTCTCTTCTAAGAACACTTTCTTCTAATAAGACTGCTGTTTTTCTAATTTCTGATGCTTCTTGTCTAGCTTTGTCTTTTATAGATTCGGCATCTTTTTCAGCTTCTTTTTTGAGCTCAGCTGATTTCTCTTCAAATTGCTTTTGTAGTGATTGAATTTGAGCTTCTTTTGCATTAATAGATTTTTTAACAATATATAATCTCAGACCATATCCTATTCCAATACTTGCTAATGAGCTTAATCCAAACCACAATAATGGTATTGTAGTCATATAATATTCTATAATAAATTAAGTGTATATTTTGTATACTCTTTTAGTATATCATAAATATACAAATTATGTATAGTATAAACTATTCTACTAGCACAGATTCATACCAATATTGACCCTGCATAGTACCATCATAACTTAATTCTTGGCTACCAGCACTGACAAATATTAATTTAGTAATACTAGAACCTTCTTGTCTTGGTTTGATAAAAAATCTATTATTACCTTTGGCATATTTACCACAAATTGGAGTAGAATCTTTGACTTTAATATCTTTGGCAATTATACTATATCGGTTATTTTGCTCCTCTATCCTACAGAGTTCTCTTTGTTTCTCATCTAATACTTGTAGATTAATAATTTCAGGGATAGTATTAAATCTAAGATTATCCTCTATATCTATAATTTCAATAGATTGTCCAGATTCTTTAGTCTCTTCAAAATTATGCAAATAAATAGTGGTGTCATTACTCCTATCTTCTGGTGGAGTTATAGCTAAAAATTTATCTTTATCTACTAGGCTTATCACTTCATAAGAAAAAGCTATACCTAATTCTTTAGAATAATAATGATCTATTGTACTAGAACTTCTTGGGTTAGGTAATTGAGACTGTAATCTAAGTGGCATAATACTCCAATAATAATAATCGTCACTACCCTGACCTGCTTCAATAGATACAATTTCAGATTTAGTTGGCAAATCTGAGGTATTAACATTATTATTTTTATTATCTTCTGTTGGACTATTATTGCTATTGGAATCAGAAGAGCCATTATTCAGAAGTATAGAAGTAATAATAATACCTATTATAGCTACTATTATTACTACACCCCATATTATAATGGCTTTTCTGCTCATACTTTTTTATTTTATTATTAAGTTATAATTAGTATACACTAATAACTTAATTCTGTGAAATCTATCTTTCTGTCTCAAATCCTGTACCAGCTGGAATTAATCTTCCAATGATGACATTCTCTTTGAGTCCTCTTAAGTGATCTTCTTTACCAAATAGAGCAGCTTCTATCAATACCTTTGTAGTATTTTGGAAGGAAGCAGCTGACAAGAAGCTCTCTGTATTAAGAGCAACCTTAGTAATACCTTGTAGAAGAGGCTCAACTTGAATCTGATCTTCTTTGACTTCAGTCTGAGTATTGAACTCTAATAACTGATCTCTAGTAATAGTCTGACCTTTTAGATAATTAGATTTACCAGATTCAGTAACCATATATCTAGAAGTCATCTGTCTTACAATCATCTCAACATGCTTAATAGCAATTCCAGCTCCTTGAGAGTTATAGATTTCTAGAATTTGTTGGATAATATATTTGGTCAAAGTCTCAATACCAGCTTGTTTATAGAGTTTTTCTAGATCAAGATGTCCTTCTGTTATAGGTTGTCCTAAAGAAACTCTATCTCCTACCTTTACAATCACTATATCTACAATTGGATCAGCCACAATTTCTTTAATCTCAGCTTTAGATTTGACAGCTTTAGTGTCATCAGCTTTAATCTTAACTCTAATCTCTCCAGCAGTTTCAATCACATCTACTACTACTCCATTAACTGTTGACATAATAGCAGGAGTTTTTGGATTGCGAGCTTCAAATACCTCTTCCACTCTAGGAAGACCCTTGGTTACATCGGCAGCTCCAGCTGAACCTCCTTGATGGAAAGTTCTCATAGTCAACTGAGTAGCAGGTTCTCCAATAGCTTGAGCGGTTACAATTCCTACAGCTTCCCCTATTTTTACTAATTCATTTCGTCCTAAGTCAATTCCATAACAAGATTGACAAACTCCACGAATAGTTTTACAGCTAACTAAGCTTCTGATTCTAACATTATCTACTCCTGACTCATCAATAGTCTTAGCTTGCTGATGAGTAATCATTTCTCCTGCCTTTACAATAGCTTGCTTAGTCTTAGGATCAATAATATCCTCTACTGACTTTCTTCCAAATAAGAAATTGTCAAAACTATCTCCAGCATATTCAGCATCTACTCTAGATAATAATAATCCATCAGTATCACCACAATCTGCCTCTTTGACTACTACATCTTGATTTACATCTACTAATCTTCTAGTCAAATATCCAGAAGTAGCTGTTTTAAGAGCGGTATCTACAAGTCCCTTACGAGCTCCATGAGTTGAGATGAAGTACTCTAACTCAGTTAATCCTTTGAGGAAACTAGAAGTAACTGGAGTTTCAATAATTTTACCAGATGGAGATACAACCAATCCCTTCATTCCAGCCATCTGAGTTAATTGTCCCCAAGATCCTCTAGCTCCAGAATCAATCATTGAAAATACAGGTCCCTTAACATTAACTTCTGATTTAACCAATGCTCCTATTTCAGTTGAAGCCTTACTCCAGACATCAATGATCTGCGCATATCTTTCTTTTTCAGTCAAAAGTCCATCAGCAAATTGATTAGTTACTTCCTCAACACCATCTTGTGCTTTTTTGATCAGTTTATCTCTTTCATCAGATACAGTGAAGTCACTAATAGCCCAAGATAATCCTGATTTAGTCATTTCTTCAAAACCAAATTTCTTAATTCTATCTAATAGTTCACCAACTTCTGGTTGAGAGAATTCATATAAAGCCTTGTTCAGAATACTCTTAAGTTGCTTTTTACCAACTACTTCATTGATATAATCAAAGTTAGCGGGCAAGATTTCATTAAATGATATTCTCCCAACTGTAGTCTGAATTACTTCCCCATTAAGTTTAGGTTCTTTTCTAATTTCTACTAATTCTCTTAGTTCAATTTGTCCATGGTCATAAGCTCCTACAGCTTCATCAAAGTTTTTGAATACCTTAAGCTCTTTCTTAGCATCATCAACAAGAGTAGTATAATAGATTCCTAATACCATATCCTGAGATGGAGCAGATGAAGGGCTACCATCAGAAGGCTTGATAAGATTATGGTCAGAAACCATCAATTCACCAGCTTCTCTCACAGCTTCCTCAGATAGAGGTACATGAACCGCCATTTGGTCACCATCAAAGTCAGCATTGAATGGGCTACATACCATTGGATTTAATTGAATAGCCTTACCTTCAATCAAAACTGGTTTGAAAGCTTGAATACTCAATCTGTGTAAGGTAGGTGCTCTGTTTAACAACACATATCTATGCTCAATTACCTCATCCAAAATATCCCAAACAATATCAATTCCTTGTTCAATCAGTCTAGTAGCACTTCTAATATTGTGAGCTAATTCATCATCTATCAAGCGGTTGATAATAAATGGTTTGAATAATTCCAAAGCCATAGTTTTTGGAATACCACACTCATTAATTTTGAGATTAGGTCCAACCACAATTACAGAGCGAGCAGAATAATCAACTCTTTTTCCAAGCAAATTCTGTCTAAATCTTCCCTGCTTTCCTTTAAGAGAGTCAGCCAAAGATTTGAGAGCTCTTTTTTGTCCGGTTGAGGCTACTGTAGTAGATTGCCCCTTTCTCATTGAATTATCAATCAAAGCATCTACTGCCTCTTGTAACATTCTCTTCTCATTTCTAACAATTACTTCAGGAGCTCTTTGAGACATCAATTTCTTGAGACGATTATTTCTATTGATAACTCTTCTGTACAAGTCATTCAAATCAGAAGTAGCGAACCTTCCTCCATCAAGGGCCACCATCGGTCTTAAATCTGGAGGTATAACAGGAAGATGTGTAAGGAACATCCATTCTGGTCTTACTCCAGCTTGATGAAGTCCTCCTAAGAATCGGATTTTCTTCATTATCTTCTGAGCTTTTACTCCATCAGCAATCTCTAATTCCTTATCAAGATTAGCTAATTCAGCTTCCAAATCAATACCAGCAAAAATTTCTCGCAATACAGTAGATCCAGTCTCAGCTTTGAATACAGGAGCAAATTTCATAGACATCAATCTATAATCAATCTCTGAAATTATATTCCATTTCTCAAGCGAATTAAGGAAGTCTAAATTCTGTTGTTTGGAATCAAACATTTCCTTCAAAGCCTCTTCACTATCATTACCGGTACTAGTCAAATCTTTTAGTTTGGACTTATACTCTGCCTCTACTTGCCTGATATAATCTTTTTTGAGATTTTCATTAACTTCAGTAATAATATAGCTAGAGTAATATACTACTTTTTCTACATCGGTCAAAGTTTGATCTAGCACCAAAGCAATTCGACTAGGAATATTTCTCAAGAACCAAATATGAGCAATAGGTACAGCAAGCTCAATATGTCCCATTCTCTCTCTTCTGACAGAAGCTTTAGTGACCTCTACACCACATTTGTCACAGACAATTCCTTTATATCGAATTCGTCTGTATTTACCACAAGAACATTCATAGTCACGAACCGGTCCAAAAATCTTCTCAGAAAAAAGACCATCCTTCTCAGCTTTTTGAGTACGATAATTGATGGTTTCAGGTTTTGTAACTTCACCATGAGACCAAGATAGAATACCCTCTGGAGAAGCTAAATTTAATTGTATAGAGTCAAAGTCAACCACATTCATAGATATGGTCTCTGGAGTATTGTTAGGGGTAATTTGATTATTCATAGAGATATCTTATTAAATGATGATTATTCTTTAGGTGCTTCTACGAGTGTTTTGGCATTTTTCAATTTGACATTAATTCCAAGTCCTTTCAATTCATTTACCAATACATGGAAAGAAGAAGGAATATATGGAGCTTGAATAGTCTCACCCTTAATGATAGACTCATAAGCTTTTGACCGTCCAATTACATCGTCAGATTTGATAGTTAACATTTCTTGTAATATATGAGAAGCTCCATAACCTTCAAAAGCCCAGACTTCCATTTCTCCTAGTCTCTGACCTCCCATTTGAGCTTTACCTCCAAGAGGTTGCTGTGTAATAAGAGAGTAAGGTCCAGTTGATCGCATATGCAACTTATCTTCAATTAAGTGATTTAATTTCATTACATACATAACTCCAACTGTAGTCTTTTCTCTATAAGGTTCACCAGTTTTACCATCAAATAACTGAATTTTTCCGTCTTCTGGTAAATTAGCCTCTCTCAAGAGTTCTTTAATCTTATCCAAGCTCACTCCATTTAGAGCAGGAGTAGCAACCTTCATACCAAGAGCGGCTACAGCAAGTCCTAAGTGAGTCTCATAAACCTGTCCTAGATTCATACGAGAAGCAATTCCAAGAGGAGTCAATAGAATATCCAAAGGCATTCCATCAGCTGAGAATGGCATATCTTCTTGGGGTAGAATTTTGGCAATAACACCTTTATTTCCATGCCTACCAGCTAATTTATCTCCAACACTGACTTTTCTCAAGTGAACCACACTAACTTGAACTCTTTTGATAACACCGCTAGGAAGTTTATCTCCATTAGCTCTTGTAAAAATTCTAACCCCAACTACTTTACCTTGATGACCATTTGGCATCTTTAGAGAAGTATCTTTGACCTCACGAGACTTTTCACCAAAGATTACTCTTAATAATCTCTCCTCAGCAGTAAGGTCAGTTTCCCCTTTAGGACTAATTTTACCAACCAGAATACTTCCAGCCTTAACAGTAGCTCCGATTCTAACAATACCCTCAGCATCCAAATCCTTCAATCTCTCCTCAGATACATTAGGAATATCTCGAGTCACTTGCTCTTCTCCAAGACGAGTATCAGACACATCAATTGAGAAATCTTCAATATGAACCGAAGTAAAGACATCATCTTTTACTAATCTATCAGAGATAATAATAGCATCCTCGAAGTTACTTCCCTCATAGGACATAAATCCTACTCTCAAATTCTGACCCAAAGCCAATTCACCATCTTGCATAGATGATCCATCAGCCAATAAATCTCCTCTCTTAACCTTCTGTCCAGGAACACACTTAACTTTTTGGTTAACGCTAGTAGATTGGTTAGAATTTAAGAATTTAGTAAGCTCAAACCTAGTTCTTTGTTTAGATTTAGCAGATTCAAAAACAATATGAGCAGCATCAGCCTCAATCACAACACCATCCTCAGGAGCTAGAATCAATTGACCACTATAAATAGCAGCATCTTTCTCCATACCAGTTCCCACCATAGGAGAGTCGCTTTTAATAGACGGCACTCCCTGCTTTTGCATGTTTGAACCCATCAAAGCTCTAGCAGAGTCATTATGCTCCACAAAAGGAATCAAAGAAGTAGAAACAGAAATCAACTGCTTTGGAGAAACATTAATAAACTCAATCTCATCTCTATCAGCTACAATAACATTACTATCCTTACGAGCAATAATTCTCTCATTTTGAATCATACCCTTCTCGTCAATCTCAACCACAGCAGAAGCAATAAGATGATTCTTCTCAGTAGCAGCATCAAAGTAAACAACCTCATCAGTTACTTTACCCTTAACAACTTTTCTAAAAGGAGTTTCCAAAAATCCATACTCATTAATATGAGCATAAGTAGCCAATTGTCCAATCAAACCAATATTAGGTCCCTCAGGAGTAGCAATAGGACAAATTCTACCAAAAGAAGTAGGATGAACATCACGAACTTCAAACCCAGCTCTATCACGAGCAAGACCATTTGGCCCTAGAGCAGAGATTCTTCTCTTATGCTCCAATTCAGACAAAGTATTAATCTGATCCATGTACTGAGACAATTGACTAGAAGAGAAAAACTCGTGAATAGCCGCTACAAGTGGCCTTGCATTAATAACACTAGTAGGAGTAATAGTCTCAGGATCAGCAGTACTCATTCTATCTTTGATAATTTTCTCCATACGAGCAAACCCAACTCTTGCCCTCTCTTGAACCAACTCACCAATCAAACGAACTCTTCTGTTGCTAAGATTATCAATATCATCAGGCATAGCCTCAGGAGTATTGTTAAGTCTAATAATCTCTTTTACAATCATTATAAAGTCCTCAACTTGCAACACTCTATGCTTTGGCTCTTCAGTAAGGTCAACACCCAATCTAGAATTAACCTTATATCGTCCAACCTTACCAAGGTCATAACGACTAAAGTTAAAGAACATACTTTCAATTAATTGCCTAGCATTGTCATCAGTAGCCAAATCACCCGGTCGAATTCTACGATAAACCTCTACAAAACCTGATTTTTGGTCAGTAGCAATATCCTTAGCAATAGTTTCTTTGATAAACTTTACATTACCAGTATCAACATCAGCAAAAGTAGAAATAAGGTCTTGATTTTTACTCAAACCAAAAGCTCGAAGCAAAGCAGTCAAAGCCACCTTTCTCTTTCTATCAATCTTGACCCACATTACTCCAGAACCATCAGTCTCAATTTCAATCCAAGCTCCACGAGTAGGAATCAACTTAGCCCCAAAATATCTTTTATCACGAGTAATATTCTCAGTAAAGAAAACTCCCGGAGAGCGTAAAATCTGAGCAATAATTACTCTTTCAGTACCATTAATAATAAAAGTACCTCGCTCAGTCATCATAGGCACATCACCGAGGAAAACTTCCTGAGTAGTTTTCTTTTTAGTTTCGTTATTGACAAGAGTGATTTTAGCTCGAAGCGGAGCTTCAAAAGTAACATTTTTAGCTCTAGATTGAACCTCAGAGAGTTTAGGCTCATCTATTCTATAACCTGCAAATTCCAATCTATATTCAGTGCCAGTCCAGTCCAAAACAGGATAATGCTCTTCGAATAAATCTCGCAAACCTTCTTGCAAGAACCATTTATAAGAAGTTAATTGCGGTTCAATCAAATTTGGTAACTCCAAATCAACTGATTTTTTAAAGAAAACTCTCTGATTTTTTGACATATGCTGCATTCTGTTATCTAATAAATATCAAAGAAATTAAGTATATCGACACCAATAATAAACAAAAAATAAGCAAAGGTTATCCCGTTACTTTAGAATTTACTAATTACTAATATCTGTATTATCATCAAATTTGACAATATTTATACTTAATATGAAGTCGCTCTCATCACTCATCCATTCTTTTAAT
>JBEAQD010000003.1:0-12639 GCA_041164045.1 Candidatus Parcubacteria bacterium | reverse complement strand
ATTTGTATTGGCGGCGAGTGCATTTGCTGGGCTATTATCGCTATGTCCTCTATATAGGCCTCCGTTTGTTGGTGATGCATCTGTTGAACCTATAACTCCATTTCTCCAATTACTTGACTGTCCTTCTATATTCCTTGCGATTGTCATCCATTCTCGATTGTTTATTAACCCATAGCCTGTTGCTCCTCCTGTATTATTAGCATTACATGCTGATATTGCATTAGTTTGACTTATATTTACTACTGGAGCTCCTGATGCTTGTGTTGTAGCTGCTACTGTACCTGATCCAGTCTTGGCTTCATATTTCATTACACAGAAGTCTTTGGTTTGGTATAGACTATTACCTGGTACTCGGATATATCCTGTTGGACAAGTTAGATTGGAGGCTGTCTCTGTGGTATTAACATATACTCTCCCATCATTCCCTCTTGCTACTGTGTATGTGGTACTGCTTGGTATTGCTGCTACATAGTCTGGAATTAGTCCACTTAAGTCTACACAGTCTGTTGTTACTGTACTACTACATATTTTCCTTTGTACTCCATCTAATCCTGCTGGATACTGTCCTGTATCTATTAGTCTCTGTTGTAATGCTTTCTCTATTGTATTCTTATCGATATTTATTACTGCTTGTCTTGCTTGATTTATTTGTCTTGTTGGATTTATTGCTACTAATACTATGCTAGCCAATATACCTATCGCTGCTATTACTAATAGTATCTCTAAGAGGGTAAAGCCTTTTCTTGTTCTCTTATGAATTTTATTCATATATGTGTGTTAATTTATATTGTATCTTTATATTATTTTACCCCCCCCCGGAATTTTGTCAAGTTTTTTGAATGATTTTTATATATATTTTTTGTTATATATCTTAGTTTGGGTTTTGGCAATGGTTGCAATTGTGTATATGTTTGGTTTGTAATTGTGAACGGTGAATGGTAAATTATCCACCCCCGTCTTTCAAACTGCCCCCTCCAAAGGGGGACAGTTTATTCGAGTTTTTTGTCGCACTTTGGAGAGAGTGAGTAAGATATAATTTTTAACTCTATCCACCTCCGCCGTCGCAAATGGGATTTGCTCCTGTGAAACCTATCGGTTTCCAAAGCCTTCCTCCACGGAAAAACTCCCGTTTTCCCGACCCCTTTCCCAGACTTTTAGTCTACTCCGTGCCACCTCCTCCAAAGAAGTACAATAGTTCACAAGTCGCCACCCTTACGAATGGCGGGATAAACCCTCCGCTACGAGGACAAAAATAATTCTTAATTTCTTTCCCTACCCCATTACTCCACTACCTATTAGTTCATCACCTTGATATAGTACCAAGAACTGTCCTTGTGTTATGGCTCTTTGAGGTTCTGTGAATTCTACTGCAAGTGTATTTTCATCTTCTGTTCTATTGACTATACACTCTACATCTTGAGATCTATAGCGAATTTTAGCTCTGAGTTTTTGTGGCAAATTAGGAATTTGATTAGTCCAAGACAATTCACTAATCACAACTTTTGATTGATATAAATCTAATGGGTCTACACCCTTGGAGACTATGAGCTGATTTTTCTCTAAATCTTTAGCTTTGACAAAATATGGAATACCACCGCCAATACCCAAACCTTTTCGCTGTCCTATGGTATAAAAATACAAACCTCTATGCTGTCCTAAAACTTTCCCCTCAGTATCTACAATTTCTCCAGGCTGTTCTCCTACAAAAGCTTCAATAAATGCATTCACATCTATTTCCCCGACAAAACAAATTCCCTGGCTATCTGGTTTTTTGGCATTAGGTAATTGAATTTGCTCGGCAATTTCACGCACTTTAGTCTTGGGTATATCTCCAACTGGGAATAAAGTATGGGACAGTTCATATTGCCCAAGAGTAGCTAGAAAATATGACTGATCTTTGGTATTATCTACACCTTTTAGCAAATGAAATATCCCATCTTCAGTTTTACTCACTCTAACATAATGCCCTGTCGCGATATAATCAGCTCCCAAAGACAGACATTTATCCAAGAATACCTTGAATTTAATCTCTTTATTACACATAATATCTGGATTAGGGGTTCTACCCTTTTTAATCTCAGCTATAAAATATTCTATTACTCTATTACGATATTCTGCCTCAAAATCAAAGGTATATAATGGGATATCAAGGTGACCAGCCACTTGTCTTGCATCCTCATAATCAGCCTGAGAGGAACAAGGAAAATCAAAAAGCCCACGACTAGTCTCTAGCTTACCAGACCAGTTTTTCATAAATACTCCCACCACTTTATAACCTTGCTGTTGCAATAGATAGGCAGAAACTGAGGAATCTACTCCTCCAGACATTCCTACAAATACAGTCTTTGACATAAATAAAATATAATTTACACCTCTACTATACTCTAATTAGAGGCTTTTCGTCAAATATTATAAATCTGCTGATGGTAATAAATTAGCCGTCTGAAGGAACCAAATTAAAATCCCCTGAGTTATACCTGACATCCAAAGAGCCGATAATATACACATAATTAATCCCACTAATTTAACTTGAGTATCACCTCTCAATTTTGAATTTACACCACCAATACCAAAGGTTCTGTGAATTGATTCAGAGTAATACATAATTAATCCTCCCATTATCATACCTATCATTCCAACAATTAATTGTGTTCTCCCTGAAGCTAAAATCGTAAAAAATATAATCAAAGCTAATATAATTCCTCTGATTATATTTAATCTTTCTAACTCACTTCTCTCTAAACCTAGTTTCAGCCAACCTCTATCCTCCAAAAAGTTTTTCAATCTAACCACATCAATCAACCCCCATGTTAATGGTACTAGTGGTAATAACCAAGGCCAAATAATATTCATATTATTTTATTATGATACTAATTCTAGACTTTAAAACAGGTAAAATTGGGCTAAAGCTAGGGGTGAGTTTGAGGTTTACCGTATCAACATTATCTAAATTTTCTAAATAGGCTTTAGATTGACTGACTGTCTTAAGCCTAATATTTTTAGATAGCTTATCTTGATCAAATTTTGGTTGAATTTTATAATCTACATACACTCTTAGCTTTACAGCTTTTCTATCAGGGAATTCTTGCTGCCTATCAAACCTGGTAGTAATTTCTCCTAGTTCTTGAGTTTCTAGCACTTGTGTTTCTAATAATGATTTAATTAATTGATCAAGATCCTCCTCCTTATAGAATACTCCATCTAGACTGCTATTAGCTTTTACATTAAAACTTCTTACTCCATCTCCTACATTTGGTAGTCCCTCGTATTTGATATCATTTAATTTACTTTGAATAGCCAAGGCCTTCATACCTTCTTTTTCGGTTACTTGAGTGTTGACTACTTCGGTTAGTTTCTTCTGTAAATCTAATCTAGCCTTATCTATATCTTCATTAGTAACTACCGTTCCATCTTCAGTCGCTCCATTTGTTAAATCTGTCTTTAACTCTCCAAAGATTCCTGCAAATTTAATGGGAGTGTCTTCTAGCCCAGGAATAGTTAATTTACCAGCTGGAATATTATAATCTGTACCCACAGCTTCTGCTCTAATATTACCATCTATACTTCCATTAGCTGGAACTATTACCGATTCTGTCAATCTAAATTGCTTACCTTTATCCGAACGAAATCTAGTATTAGATACCAATTGTTGCGGAGATGAAGTTTTATTGACAATAGTAATGACACCTTCTGCTCTAGTTCCACCAGTTTGTGAACCAGTAGCTTCATATGTACCATCTACTGAAGCTGAAATGGTATCTACAACTGATGGAATAACTCTATTCTCAAGACTAATATCCGTAATATTAGGGTCAAAAGTAACCTCAAAATCTTTTGATAACTCCTCCGTTTTGGTATTAATTGTAATTTCAGCTTTTGGAACCAAAATCAAAGACAATAAAGAAGCAAAAACTATACCTAGAACACTACTAAAATATAATAAACCTTTAGAAATAGGCTTGGAGCTATTATTGGTATGTTTTTTGGAAGATGGAATGGAAATATTATTAGCTGATGCCTGAAAGACTGGCTCGGATTGAATAGAGTGTTGTATAGGATTATCTTGAATGGCTTGTTTATATGATAGAAAATCTGTATAAGTCTCATCTTCTAGAGAATTACTATCATCTTCTATATTGTTTATATTATCTAAATATTTAACTTTTACATCATTATCTATCAATAGATTTATCAAATTACTATCAGTACTATATAAATCTATATCATATTTATTGGATAATTGCTTTATATTATTGGTAAACAATTCTCTATTGACAGAGTTATACAATATATACATAGATGTTGGTATATATATCTCGGTAGACTTATTTTGATTAGAATAAGTCTTAATCTGATAAATTATATCAGCTAAGCTATCCTTTGGATTTAGAATTATAGATTTTTTAGATGTATGAGATTTCATATTTATTCGCTTATACGATAAGGTAAATGAATGTCTAGAGGAATACTAGATAGATGTACTAACCCTAACATATCTACAAATTTAGCACCCTCAATGTGGCTAGTCATATCTACAATATGGGCAAATTGTTTTGGAGTTAAAACAGAAATTGAAGGCTTTTGAGTTAAATTCAAAGATTTATACCAAGTACTATATTCCAAAGACTCTTTTACTCCCAATAACTGAGATCCTTCACCGTATAAGAAAATATGAGTAGGACTATTCGCAATATTCAGAGATTTGAGAGAGTATATTATACCTTGTAGCCAAAGAGAAATTTCTGATTCCAGAGCATCAGTAATCTTCCTTGACATATCTCTTGGAAGCTGCAACATACTATACTCTTGCCTGACTGTTTCAGCTTCATCAATAGTAATTTGGAATGTATTAGCAATTGCTTGAGTAAAACTATGACTACCAACACTAAATGAATTGGCATATTTAATTTTCTGGTCTTGAATTACACTGATACTTGTATGCCCAAATCTAATATCTATTAAAATTATAGATATATCCTTATTGGTATTATAATCTAATATTAATTGGCCAACTCCATAGTCATAATGATAAACTCCTTCTACTTGTAAATCATTGGCTCGGGCTATATTGATAAGAGATTGTTTATAACTAGTAGGAATATAAGTGTTAATAGTATCTAGAGTAATTTGTTGAGCCGACTGGTCAATTGGAGATAAAAACTCTTGCCCATCTAATATAATATTATTCAGTGAGATCTGCACTAAAGACAAGGGTAAGTTATGACCTTGTACACTATTGTAAACTTCTGAGTCAAATTTATCATATACATTATCAATGGAATTAACCCACTCTTTAGAACGAATTTTTTGATTCGGGTTTTCTCTTTGCAATTCAATCACTCTAGGAATAACTTCAACCATTGGCCCTGAAACCCCGAATACCACACTAGACTGTTCCTTGGCATTAGAGTTATCTGGTCTAACTTGAGTAATAGCCTCCTCAATAGCTTTGGTCAAAATATCTTCCTGCTCAACAAAATCAGTACTAACCACTCCGAATGGTAATTTGGTCTCACCCAAAGCTTGGATAATAGTATTACCAGTTTTATTGTCTATAGTGTAATCAATCACTGACACTCTATTTTCCGAGATATCTATGATTAAAGGTTGTAATATTTCTTTTTTTCCAAACATATGAATGAGTTTATGTTGTTATCAGTAAGATAAGTTCCCCAATTAATCCAACTCCAAGAGGAATTGCTAAATTATCATCGAGCCTAGTAGCATAAATTTCTATCACAACTCCTGATACAGCCAGTATTAAAGGCAATAGTCCAAACTCGAAAATACTACCAGCAATGAAGAAATTAGCTAAAAGTGTTAAGAACACACCTTCCCAAGTAGTTTTATTATTTGTTTTTGGGAATACTTTCATTGTACCATAAATTCCACCAATTGTAGAGAAAGTATCTCCAATGATTGCAATGAGAATAGCTACAACTGCAATTTTTGCTGAGAATAAATTAATAGCCACAATCGAGGATAATACCAAATTAAACCCATCTACACTAGTTTCAGACTCTTTGGGCTTGACTAATTTGGCAAAAGGAACCCAAATTTTTGTATCTAATCTCAGATATTCATAAATCAAGAATAAAGATACAAAAGCAATCAGAAACCATGTAGCATATTCCTGAGCATAAGCAAAAGTCTGCAAAGATAAAAAAAGATAAATTCCAAAAGGTATAATCAAGCTAAGATGTAAGGCTTTTCTAAGTAAAATTTTATGCTTTATTTTCATATTATATTATTATACCACGAATTCTCCTAACTCCGCGGGCTACTGCTTCTTCCTTTTTAATCTTAAACTTTCCAATATCGCTTGTATTCTTAATATGTGGACCTCCACATAGTTCTTTGGAGATATTTCCAAAACTATATACATCAACCTTCTGTGGATAATTACGATTAGCTAGATAAAAAGCCCCTGATTTTTTCGCCTCTTCTAATGACATATTAGTAATCACTACCTCAGCTCCTGCTTGAATATAATTATTAACCTTATCCTCAACCATCTGTACTTCCTCTGGAGTGAGTTTTCTATCAAAACTAAAGTCAAATCTAGTTCTCTCAGCAGTAATATCTGATCCTCTCTGCTCCACTTCTGGTCCTAATACCTCTCGTAAAGCCTGATTTAATAAATGAGTAGCACTATGCAATCGAGTTACTATAGCTAACTCTTCCTCATTAGCCGCTTTTAATTCTCCATTATCCAGAATCAAACCATGACCACCAAATTTTTTGGTAGCTCCGGCTCTTGAAATAGTCTGATGTTCAGACTTATAATTCTCAAAATCCTGCTCATCAAAAGACAAGCCTTGTAATTTCAAAATTTCAGGAGACAATCCATAAGTAGAAGCCAGCAAGAAAGCCTCTTCACCAGACATATGAGGTACTCTTTTTTTCTTCAGAATTTTATCTGCATATTTCATACCTCGAGATAAAGCATCCTGAAACAGAGCATACTCATCTTGAATCAAAGTTTTGATACTATCACGAGCCACAACCAAATCGATATATCGCCCCTTATAAATCTCAATCATCTCATCAATAGTAGAGAAAATTAGCTCCAAAGGTCTATCATAAGAAGAAGTCAAGCTCAAAACTTTCCGTAATAATCTCCTCAAGACATAACCTTGCTCTTTATTAGACGGCACCACACCCTCAGTCAAAAGAAAAGTAATAGCCCGAATATGGTCAAATAAAATTCTATACACCGACTCATCCTGTCCTACAAATTCAGCCCTCAAATCAGCCATAATAGGAGCAAAAACACTAGTATCATACACCGAATTCACACCCTCTAATTGAGTCATAATTCTCTCCAGACCTCCTCCTGTATCCACACCTTGCTGGGGCAGATCTCTAAGTTTACCACCAATCTCAGAATAATATTGATTAAACACAATATTCCAAACCTCCACATCATTTACAAAAATTTCCGTAGTCGGACCACAAGGTCCTTCCGCTCCAGTAGGGCCCCAAAAATTATCCTCTCTCCCTAATTCTCTAATCTCAAGCTCAATCTCCTTCTCACGAGCTAAATCCTGCCAAATAGCCAAAGATTCTGTATCCTTGGGACTTTTATCATCCCCTGCAAAGATTGTCACATAGTCAATTTTCATCCCCAAAGTCTCAGCAATCAATTCATAGCCAAATCTAATTGCCTCAGACTTAAAATAACTACCCTCACCCTGAGGATAATTAAAGGAAAAATTCCCCAACATCTCAAAAAAAGTATTATGAGTCTCATCCCCTACCTCGTCAATATCATCCACTCTCAGACACTTCTGAATGCTAATTACCCGATTTCCATAAGGTGATGGAGTCCCGAGATAATAAGATTTGAACTGCTGCATCCCAGCTGTAGTAAACAAAACCGAAGAATCCCCTTTTGGTAATAAAGAGGAAGAGGCCACCAAAATATGCTTTTTAGCCTCAAAGTACTCAATAAACTGTTGAATAACTTTCATATTAGACAGCAAAATATAACAATGCCATAAATATACTATAGCATAATTTAAAGTTTTAAGCAATTAAATATACAAGTTTTTTATTTTATAGTATAATAACTTATGTAAAATTAAATTATATTTTTTATGAAAAATTTGAGTCTAATCATAATAATTGTATCTCTTTGTGTAGGTGGTGCCATTGGTTATATAGCTGGAACCAGCAATGACACCGACTATACAGCTGACCAAAAGAACTCTACCTCTGATAAAGACGATATGCATATGATGCCGGACGGCAGTATGATGAGCAATGACCATAGCTCTATGAGTATGTCAGATATGATGCATAATATGAATGCTAATTTAGAAGGTAAAAAAGGTGATGAACTAGATAAAGCCTTTATCGATGAGATGATTATACATCATGAAGGAGCTATAGAAATGGCTGAGATTATAGTAGAAAATTCAAATAGAGAGGAATTAATAAAATTAGGAAAAGACATAATTTCAACTCAACAAAATGAGATCGATTTAATGAAAGAATGGCGCACAAATTGGTTCAAATAATAAATTCTAATTTAAGTTGCTCAAAATTTTCAAATGTGCTACACTCCATCTTGCCAGAGTCACCTGACAAGGTAGACCCAAGCCACTTTCAGAAACAGAAATGACTATCTTGATTCTCAAAGGCAACGAAGACCATGAAGACACCTATCTTAGCCATGAGCTTGTTGGATGTGTTCATGCTATAGAAAAAGTGTGCATAAAATTTAATACATATGTATGGAGGTTTAATGTCAGTACTAACCTAGATCGAATCACGATTAACAGTTCCACTTTTGGAAATAACCAAGAAAAAGAGATTCTTACAATAATGCAGAATCGTCGTAATAAACTGATTCAAATAGCTTTTTTAAATAAAACACCAAAAGAAGAGATCGTCGAGATCTGAAGTAAATCATCCCAACCCCCTATGCAGCACAGCATACGGGTTTTTTTCTTTGTATAAGTGTGTAAACTATCCTCCTTTGGAGGAGGTGGCACGAAGTGCCAGAGGTGGATTGAGCTTAGACTCTCAAACTCAACCTGAAACCTATCCACCCTCCCCCTTACGGGTACTCCCTCCTAAGGTAGACAGTAAAATTGCCCTAAATTGTCCTCCTTCGGAGGAGGTGGCACAAAGTGCCGGAGGTGGATTGAACTTAGACTCTCAAACTCAACCTAAAACCTATCCACCCTCCCCCTACGGGTACTCCCTCCAAAGGGAGACAAAAAGCTCGGATAATCTGTCCCCCTTAGGAGGGGGAAGTCTGAAAGACGGGGGTGGATATAATTTATAACTACTAATTCTTAATTCACAATTCCCACCACCTCCCCAAAAGTATGCTATAATAAAATATATGAAATCTAATCTAATTATTTATTGGGTACGGAGAGATTTAAGGCTAGAGGATAATTCTGCCCTATTCTATGCTATTGCTAAAGCTCGTGAGACTGGGACTATATTTGCTCCTGTCTTTATATTAGAGGATTATATGCTGGAGGCCAGTCCTGAGTCTCAATTTGGCTATCCACAGAGGTTTTTATTGGCCCAAGCTATACCTAAGCTCACCGAGCAATTCCCGCAATTTCACCTAATTAGTGGCAAAGGTGCTCGTTCTCTAATTGAATTATCTCAAACTTATAATATAGAAATTTTCGTCAATCAAGATATATATCCTGATTTTGACACTCAAGTTAGCAAAATAAGAGAAGCTGGGATCACAGTTAATATATTTGCTGATAGATTAACTGTTAATCCCGAGACTAGAAGCCAAAATGGCAGTCTGTATACTGTATTCACCCCTTTTAAAAAATCTGTCTGGCAGGAATTTTTGAATTTACAGGCTCTTCCTAAACCAGACCTAAATTCTGTCAATTATGCCCCTACTCCACTCATCTCATCTTGGCAATATATAGAGCCCCAAACTAATATTATTGAATCGCTATTCAATCCTAAGAGAGAGTTCAGAATTCTAGATATAACTTATGATTTAGACCAATATTTTGATCTACCTGATTTATCTAATTGGTATACTTCTGAGACTGAGGCTTTGGAGAGTTTCAATCATTATCTTGTCTCTGGTAAATTAGAGAATTATAGCCTTAATCGGAATAGTCTGGAACTTGATATTATAGACAATGGACAGACTTCTCGGATGAGCTTGGCCTTGGCTTGGGGTTTTGTCTCGGCTCGTAAGCTCAAAGATGAGATTATTAAATATCTCAATCTTAGTGTTGAAGAGTTATCTATGGATAATAAAACTAGCAACGGGGCGAGTGCTTATATCTCGGAGCTAATTTGGCGAGAATTTTATGCTTATTTACTTTATCATCAGCCGAATTTATTGGATTTAGAATTCCAAGCTCAGTATAGACAGACTATGGACTGGGTGCAAGGTAAAAAGGCGCAAGACAGATTCATAGCTTGGATGACAGGGCGAACTGGTTATAAAGTTGTGGATGCTTCTATGCAACAATTAGCTCGTACAGGCTGGATGCATAATCGCTCTCGGATGATTGTAGCAAGTGTACTGTCAAAAAATTTAGGTATTGATTGGCGATGGGGGCAGGAATATTTCCGAGCTAGTTTGATTGATTTGGATGAGCCTTCTAATAATGGAGGTTGGCAATGGGGAGCTTCAGTTGGAGCAGACCCGAAGCCAATCAGAATTTTTAATCCTTATTTACAAGCTGAGAATTATGATAAACAAGGGCTATATCAGGATAAATGGTTAGATGAAGAGTATCATAATACAGTATTAGAGCCGATTATCCCCCACCCTCAAGCCAGACAAGAAGCTGTTATGAGGTATCAGCAAGCCAAGGAAATTTATTTGGCTAGTAAAAATTCTAAGGTTTAATATTATTTAAAAATAATCTTTAGCTAAATCCCCCCCGTCGCAAATGGGATTTGCTCCTGTGAAACCTCACGGTTTGGCCAAGCTTTCCTCTACGGGAAAACTCCCGTTTTCCCGCCCCCTTTCCCAGACCTTCGGTCTATCTCGGGGGCACCTCCTCCAAAGGAGGACAGTATATTTGAGTTTTTTGTCTCCCTTTGGAGGGAGACATTAAAATTACACTAAATTATCCTCCTTCGGAGGAGGTGGCGAAGTGCCGGAGGTGGATTAAACTTAGACTCTAAAATTCAACCTCAAACCTATCCCCCCGCCTTTCAGACTTCACCCTCTGAAGAGGGAAAGTTTATCAGAGCTTTTTATTTCATTCCCTACTTTTCAGCTAATTGATATACAGAGTCGAGAATTTTATCTGAATATTGCTGTAATTCATTTTCTGACTTTATATCATATGTAGTTAATTTACCTACTTTGAAAGTCATATCCCAAATTGGTAGATACTTATATCTTTTTATATAGTTAATATAAATTGGTAAAACTGGAGCTTTGGACTTCCAAACCAAATAACCAACCCCCCTTTTGGCATCGCTTCTATGATGTGGTTTTTTTTGCATTTTACCTTCTGGGAATATAGTAACAATTTTATCTTGTGATAGAACTTCTACCATTGGATCTAATATTTCTACTCCTCTTCCCCTTTCAACTGGGAAACATCTCATTTTTCTAAGATACCAACCTAAGATTGGAATTTTAAAGAAGATCTCTCCAGTCACAATTCGCATATCTACAAGTCTCCTCCTATTCATTTTTGCAAAATAATACCAAATCCAAATACCATCAAATCTACCTCTATGATTGGATGCAACAATTACTGGTTTAGATATATTATGTAAAATATCTAAACCTTGAATTTTTGCTTGCTTCACAAACAATCGCATAATTGTATGATACTTCCAAAAAGTAAGCCAATACAATATATTATAAGCCATACAAAAAATAATAATTATGCACTACTTATAGCATAATTATTATTTTTTGTCAATTAGTGACATTTTTGTCAACAGATTTTATCGAGAATTTTTACCTACGATTTCAGACCATTTATTTTGTAAAGTTGATTTTAGAGATTCTATTTGTTCCTGAGTCATTGGGTCTAATTTTTTGTATTCATTAATCACTGCTTCTACAACTTGGTCATATTTGGACTTACTAATGTCTTCAATATTATTAATCCTTTTAGCAATATCTTTACTAGTAGATTTATAAGCTCTTCTCAAATCTTGCCTGACTTGCTTACCTGATTTAGGAGCTAATAAAACCCCTAATATTCCTCCTATGGCAAGACCAGCTAATAATCCTTTGAATAAATTTTTTGTACTCATAGTTTTATAATTTTAATTGATTATATAATTCTCCTTTTTTTCTTGGGAGTAACCTTAGATAAGGCTTCATTCAAGTCATCCTCCTCTTCTTTTTGCTCTGTATTCTGTTCTGTTGATTTATTATTCCATTTTTGTAAAAGAGATATTATTGTAGGGATACCACCAATTATAGATGTAAGTCCTGAAAGAGAAGTTAATTTGGATTTGAATTCTTCAGCCGTATCGACAGTAATATGACCTAATTTTACGAATTTATTGACTAGATTTTTGACAGAATCTACAGTATTCTTTATATCTAGAACAATCAATATAATAATCAACAATAATAACCCAACCTCCAAGAGAAGTACTACATATAGACTTAAGATAATTTGTTCTGTAATCATATTTTTATTTATACTATAT
>JBEAQD010000002.1:0-6930 GCA_041164045.1 Candidatus Parcubacteria bacterium | reverse complement strand
ATCCATTGTCGACCGTACCGAAAACCGACACAGGTGGGTAGGTCGAGAAGACCAAGGTGAACGGGTGAAAGTTGGTTAAGGAACTCGGCAAAACAGCGACCGTAACTTCGGGATAAGGTCTGCCTATAGCAATATAGGCCGCAGCTAAAGATTCCCAGCGACTGTTTATCAAAAACACAGCTCTCTGCTAACTTCACAAGAAGGAAGTATAGGGGGTGACTCCTGACCAGTGCTGGAACGTTAACGATGGCAGTGAAAGCTGACTGTCCGAAGCGCCAGTGAACGTCGGCGATAACTATAATCGTCCTAAGGTAGCGAAATTCCTTGTCTGGTAAATTCAGACCCGCTTGAATGGAGTAACGACTGGGAAACTGTCTCAACCAACTGCCCGGTGAAATTGCAATAACGGTAAAGATGCCGTTTACCTACAGAAAGACGAGAAGACCCCGTGGAGCTTTACTATAGCTTGGTATTGTATTTTTGTTTATTTTGTTCAGAATAGGTGGGAGACTATGATAGCTTGTCGCTAGACAAGAAGGAGTCGCCAGTGAGATACCACCCTTGGTTTATGAGAATACTAACCTCATACTAATACTATGAGAGACAGTGCCTGGTGGGTAGTTTGAGTGGGGCGCTCACCTCCTAAAAAGTAACGGAGGTGTTTATAAGGTTAGCTATTCCGATATGGAAATTCGGAAGATAGTGCAAAGGCATAAGCTAGCTTTACTGCAAGACGTGTATGTCGCGCTGTAATGGTTTTCATTACACCTCTATTGTATATGTTTCTTTTAGAAATGAATACTTTAGTTGAGTCACGAAAGTGGAACTTAGTGAACCGACCATCCTTTGTAGAAAGGTGGAAGATCAGCAGATAAAAGTTACCCCGGGGATAACAGGCTAGTCTGGCCCAAGCGTCCATAGCGACGGCCAGGTTCGGCACCTCGATGTCGGCTCGTCCCATCCTGGGGCTGGAGAAGGTCCCAAGGGTTTGGCTGTTCGCCAATTAAAGGGGCACGCGAGCTGGGTTCAAACCGTCGTGAGACAGGTTGGTCTCTATCTTCTGTAGGCGTTGCTACTTGAGAGAATTTGTCCCTAGTACGAGAGGACCGGGATGAACAAACCTCTGGTGTACCAGCTGTCATACCAATGGCACTGTTGGGTAGCTAAGTTTGGTCTGGATAACCGCTGAAAGCATCTAAGCGGGAAGCCGTACTCAAGATTAGGTAGCTCATGCGACCGTGGAAGACTACCACGTTGATAGGTCACAGATGTAAGCATAGTAATGTGTTCAGTCGAGTGATACTAATGTCGCTAAAACTCATCTTTTTAACTTTTGATTGATACTTATCAAAACTGTAGCAATTTGCATTACCTAAATTTACAATAATTCTGGAGTATAGAGTTATATTTATAACTTTATATTCGAGAACAAAAATGTCCTTGTGATTTATCGCAGAGGGGTCCACCTAGTTACATTCCGAACCTAGAAGTTAAGCCTCTGTGAGTCGATGATACTCCTCGTGGGGAAAGTAGATCATTGCAAGGACTTTTTTGTTTTATAAAAAAATACCCCAGCCATTTCTGACTGGGGGGGGAAGTTATGACCTTCAAAATCAACAATCTACGAAATAATTCAATATTGACTATTCGTCTTTCAGAATAATGTCGTTTGTTTCAGTAGTTGCTCTAATAGTATCTCCTTGCAGGAAAACAAACCCTGCTCGACTTTCTGGGATTTTGAATCCCAAAAATGATTCTAAAGCATGTTGAACAAAAACTGGACTTGGATTAGCTTCACTTTCATCCAGCATTACTTTGTCGAGCAGTTCTTTTGGTGAGAGTGGTCCATTCTTGAGAATACCACGAATCATTGAGTGGTAAGCAGGTTGTTCGGTAAGGAACATTTGAGTTTCCTCAAAATTTTGCAAAAGGATTATACCATAAAATTCTAAAAATGTCAAGTGATAATAGCATAATATACTATAAATTCTTAAATATAGTATTATATAAATACTGTTAATTTGCGATTAATAGTCGAACTTCGCAAAAACTCGTGTTAGCCAACATCGCTTTGCTCGTTGGCTAATGGGCTGCGACTCCGTCACTGTTAGACTCCTCGCTATGCGACATCACACAACTAAATACTATACACAAATATACTTCCAAAAACTCTGATTTAGTGTTATAATTCGTATAGTTGTTGGGCGTTGATGGTCATTGTAAATCAGTGCTGCTAATGAAAGTTCGGAAAAAAAAGGGGTCTCCCACAGAATATGGTATAGATCAGAGAGGGGAATTTCTAATATGAGATAATAATAACATAGGGTCTACCACAGAATACGCTATAATTATACATAATAACTATAATAATTATGCAATCAGATAATACAAACCCTCATAAATTCTACATTGAGCTGGAGAATACATCTAAAAAGGAATTTGATAAATTACTATCCCAATCTTGGCAATCGGTTGGGGTGGCTTTGCCTATATATACACCTAAGCCTAGTGAATTCTATTCCACAGTAGATAGTCAGAATCGTGAGCGAGATAGGTCAAGAATACAAAAAGAGCATCATTTACCAGAACAAGGCTCACAAGATTATATTTTTTATGATCATAATGGGCAAGTTCTGGCTACAGGATATGAGAGAATAGTGTATGGAGATCATTCCCCCTATATAGAATTTATCTCAGATCAAATTAATTGGGATAACTTCGTGCATCATAAAATCAAAGGTCCAGCTAGTTATTATCACGAACATTATAATCAGGATAAAACAGTAATGTTATATCATCAATTCAAAACAGTTGAGAGTTTACCCAACCCACCAGAAGGTAAATATGCAGTCAATAACAATAGACCCGAAGGCTATGCTGATTATAGAATCGGTAGACTATACCTAGACCCTGATAATATTATAGTAAAGAAAATCACATTATGACTTTAATAGAAATTTTTCATCAAGTCAGAGACATACCTTATAGAATACCTCTATCCTTAGATGAGACAGAAGGTGAGTATGGGGGGAGTTGTCTGTATAAAGTTGAATTACTAAAAAAGTTATTAGAAGCAGAAGGTTTGGAATGTAGATATAGAATAGGTATATTTTTGTGGAGTCAGTTAAATCTCCCAGAGAAAATAATGAAAGCCAAACATAATGATAGGGGAGAGCATGTTTGGCTTGAGGTTTTGATAAATAATCAATGGATTATATTAGATCCTAGTTGGGATATTGGGCTTGCTGGAATATTCAGTATAAATTATTGGGATGGAATCTCAGATACCAATCTAGCCGTAAACCCAATTGAGATATTAGATGTGATTACCAGTGCTGATATAATGGACTTTGATAATTATGAAGAAGCATTTTTGGAAGACTTATCAATCAATGGCGAGTTTTATAAAGCATTGAATATCTATTTTGATCAAATTAGGTCAAAAGTATAAAATTATGGGTGTTAAAAATTCTTCTCTGGCCACTCTTTTAAAGGATGAGGTTTTTTAATTACACTCATTATGTCCTCCTTTGGAGGAGGTGGGCACTGTCGTATTTATACGGGAGTGGCCGGAGGTGGATAGCTAGTACAATATAATTAGATTAAAATTCTTACATAAGATTTATAGATTAAACTTTATCCACCCTCCCCCTTGCGGGTACTCCCTCCAAAGGGAGACATAAGTTCAAGTTGCAAAAGATTCCACCCTATCCTTCGTAAATGGGATTTACTCCTGTGAAACCTCACGGTTTTCCAACCTTCCTCGACGGGAAAACTCCCGTTTTCCCGACCCCTTTCCCAGACTTTCAGTCTTTAGCGAAGCTGTCCACCCCTCAATTTATCTCCCGTAGGGATGAGAGGGGAATTTTCGAACCACCCCCCACTCCTTGAATACTTGCAATATATAAGGTATAATAAACAATGTAAATCGAATGTCGTCTAACGGTAGGACACTGGTTTCTGGCACCAGCAATTGGGGTTCGAGTCCCTGCATTCGAACAAAGCACTCAAAAATTTAATTTTATTTAAAAATGCAGGGACAGGAAGGGGTCGGGAAACGAAAGTTTCCCGTGGCGGAAATACCAAAACCGAGGGGTTTTGGGGAGAGTTAAAAAACTCGACGTCCCTGCATTCGAACAAACCTAATACCTATCTCTATACATCAAATACAATAACTTCACCTAAATAGTTATTATGTTCAACTTTAGCAGTATAATTGGTAAGATCAATATAAGCGATGGCATAAATCTCATTATAATCCCATCTTAGGTGTAGAATATCATTTTCTGAGTCTAAAATAGTTAATTCTCCCAAGAAAGCTTCACAATTATTACGAAATCTCATAAGATTGAATAATCTTTGTACAACTGGTCTTTCTATATTACTTTTAATCTCATCTAAAGTATAAAAGTGTCTATTAATATCTCGTCCAACTTTTGTTTTCTCTAATAAATCTACATCATTAGCTCCTGCTAATAGCCCTACATAATAAATTTGTGGAATCCCAGGAGTGAAGATTTGAATTGTTCTAGCAATAATATAGGCATTATCGTCCTCACCCAGAGCAGAGTAATAAGTACAGTTAATTTGGTATATATCTACATTTTTGTATTCTGCATTATTACTAAATCTCTCATTGATATTACCACCTCTGATAGAAATTTGTTCTGAAGTTTTCTGGATTTGTTCATCAGATAATAAGTCTGCCACATCTACTACTCCAATTCCATCATGAGTATCTAGAGTAGTGAATTGATTTCTTGGACATATACTGAGCCAATATTTCAAATTGATAGCATTATTATGGAAAATAGCCTCGAGACATAACATTGGCAATGCGAAATCATAGACCCAGAATCCTTTTGACTGAATGGATTGTTGAATTGAATAATGTTCATGAATTTCTGGTAATATTGTGACTCCATAATCTGCAACTGTATTTTGAATCCAATCCAAAACTTCCCAGACATATGGCTCCAAAAAGAAAGAATGGGTACCGAGTTCTTTTGTCACATAAGCAAAAGCATCAATTCTCATATATTTTATTTTTTGCTGGCATAAAAACTCTAAATATTTACCAAATACCTGACGAGTCACAGGAGAATATATATCTACATCAATTTGCTCTTCCTCAAAAGTACTCCATACAATATGCTTAGTGCCATTTTTGCCCATAACTTCTACAAATGGAGCTCGAGGCTTTCGAGTATAAATCTTTGCGATATCTGAATCGGGTATGTCTCCATTAGGAGCTAATTTGGTAGTTGGTAAAAACATATCTGCATATTTGGAAACTTCTCCATTCTCTAGGAAATCTTGGAAATAGATAGATTGTTTTGAAATATGATTGGCCATAAAATCTACCATAATATCAAATTTACTAGCTATTTTATGAATATCATCCCAAGACCCAAATGAGCTATCTACAGTATCATAAGTGATAGGAGCAAAACCTCTGTCAGCAGATGAAGGATAAAAAGGTAAAATATGTACTCCTCCAATAATATCACTAAAGTAATTTGTTAAAACATAATCTAAATCAGCTAAATTATTCCCTAAACTATTAGGGTATACAATCAGTTGGCATTTGGTATTTTGCATATATTTTCATTAAATTCACTAAAATATTTTACCATATCTATTAATTTTGTGAATAAGATGATAAACATTTTAGATAAGTTGTGACTTGTGTAGGTGATACTTTATCGTGGTTTGTATATTTATAAAAAAGAGGCCTTAATTTTGTCCCCCTTCGGAGGGGGAAGCCTGAAAGGCGGGGGTGGATATTTAGCTTAAACTCTCAACCTTAACCCTATCCACCCTCCCCCTACGGGTACTCCCTCCAACTACCTACGGCAGTTAAAAAGGGAGACAAAAATACAAGTTAAAAAATTCAATCCACCCACCTCTTCTAAAGGAGGACAATTACTATCCAATTTACTATTATTAGTCTAGTAATGTATAATAATCTCTTTTGTCGACTATATCCTCATCTTGTATATTTTGTATATATTTTATAAAATTATGCTATAGTTAAACTAAATACTTCACTACAAAATATATGAAAACCCCATTATTGATATGGATATTTATAATGATCATAAGTCTAGGCTTCTGGGCATATTGGAAAGTAGATATGGAAAGTGATACTATTGATTATATAGAATATAGTATTATAAACAAATACCCCCATAGTACAAACTCCTATACTCAAGGTCTATTTTTTGATGGAGACACTTTATATGAGAGTACTGGCTCTCCAAGCTATTTACCTCAGACCGAGTCAGTATTGGGGATTTTAGATTTAGAAACTGGTCAGATAGATACTAAAGTCAAATTAGATAGGGATATATACTTCGGAGAAGGGAGCACAATTCTAAAAGATAAAATCTATCACCTAACTTATAAGAATCAAAAAGGTTTCGTCTATGATGCTAAAACATTTGAGCAAATTCAGACTTTTGATTTTGAGAGTAGGGAAGGTTGGGGACTTACCAATGATGGAAAAAATCTCATTATGAGTGATGGAACAGATAGAATAACCTATCTTGATCCTAATAATTTTACAGCTACAAGACAGCTCTCAGTGAAGTATCAGAATAGCCCTCAATATAATCTCAATGAATTAGAATATGTCTCTGACTATATATACACCAATATTTATCAGACTACCAAAATTGTCAAAATAAATCCTGCAAATGGTGAGATTATAGGAATATTAGACCTAAACCAATTAGTAAATCAACTAAGTAAAGACAATTCTAATATAGCCGAACTCAATGGAATAGCCTATCGAGCTAGTACGGATACATTTTTTATCACAGGCAAGCTCTGGCCATATATCTATGAGCTAAAATTACAAAATTAGCTAATCTGTGGATAAGTAAAATATCTAATCCTATACATACTATATACAACTCCCTCAAAATA
>JBEAQD010000001.1:0-2623 GCA_041164045.1 Candidatus Parcubacteria bacterium | reverse complement strand
CTTGCCTTAATTTGTCAGCTTGTGCGAAGTCTTTATTAGCTCGGGCTTGATTGCGTTGATTGAAAATTTCTACTATCTCAGCGGGGATGGTGGTTTTTGTAAGTGGTAAATCGAGAGCCAGCACTCGCTCTAATCTCTGAAATAATTTGATAATATGCCTTCTTGGGATTGGCTCTTGGGCATCTATTGCGGTGTTGATTTCTTTTATAAATTCAAACATAAAGGCTATAGCCTTGGGGGAGTCTAGGTCAGAAAATAGAGATTTTTTGAAATTATTATAAGTATCTCGGATGAGCTTTTGTAGTTTTGGATTTTTGCGATGTGTCTTTACTAAATTTACTCTATTGATAAAGTCGATAATTCGCTGACGGGTTTGTTTGGCTTGAGTCAAAGATTCCCAAGAGAAGTCTATATCAGAGCGATAATGTGCCATCAAAACTAATAATCTTAAATCTAGTGGTGAATAGCCTTTATCAATAATATTATCAAGCGTGATAAAAGTCCCAGCCGACTTTGACATTTTGGCTGTATTGACGGTCAGAAAATAGCTATGTAGCCAATAATTAGCCATTGATTTACCGGTATCTGCTTTGAATTGGGCTATTTCATTGGTATGATGAATTGGAATATGATCTTTCCCTCCAGTATGTATATCAAAAGGTGAATGTAGTAGTGAATCAGCCATAACTACACATTCCGAATGCCATCCCGGAAAACCAATACCCCATGGGCTATCCCATTCCATTTGTCTTGTCTCTCCTTTGGGTGAGAATTTCCATAGAGCGAAATCTGAGTTGAATTTTTTCTCTCCCATCTCTACTCTGGATCCTGCTTCTTGGGCATTAAGTTTGAGATGAGCAAAGTCAGCATATTCTGGAAATTTAGTAGTATCAAAGTATACTCCATCGCTAGTAATATACGTATAGCCTTTGCGCTCTAATCTTTTGATTAGGTTAATCTGTTCTCTTATATATTCTGTGGCTTTGGGATAGTGGTCGGAGGGTGTGACATTCAGCTTAGTCAAGTCTTCTTGCCAGAGTTTGGTATATTTGAGAGCCACTTCTTGAGCGGTTAGTTCTTCTCTTTTAGCTCCTTTTTCTAATTTATCCTCCCCAGCATCCTCATCGCCAACCAAATGTCCTACATCAGTAATATTAGTAACCGAGTAAACATTGTAATTATGTAATTGCAGGGTTCGTTTTAGTAAGTCGTCAAACAGAGCCTTTCTCAAATTTCCAATATGTTGTCTATCATATACTGTCGGACCACAGCTATAAATAGATACTCTCTTAGGATGTATTGGCTTGAATGGTACTATAGCTCGATCTGGGGTATTATAAAGTCTAATCATAATACGGTTATTGTAATGGGTTGGAAGTTACTTTGTTTGGTGGTCGATAAGTAGAGTAAAAGGCATCTCTTTTTATCATCACATCTCCTTCATAAATCTCTCTATAGGCTACTGTTTTCATTGATCCGTCTGGGCTGGATTCTAAGATTACTGGCTCGATGGTTTTGGCTGTTTTTCCAGTTGAGGTTCCATAAATTTCATAATATAGAATTGTTCCTACAATATAATGTTGAATCAAAATATGATGATTTGTATCATTTTGGAATCTAAAGTCAGGTTTTGGTAGATAAATTGTTGCATCAAGACCTGGTTTGCCATAATAATTAACTACATAAGAGTGAGCTCTTCTCTCAGTAATTGGTAGGCCAGCATTTAATGCGGCTCTGAATAGAGTGGTCGACACTTGGCAAATCCCTCCTCCATATTCTGGTATGGTTTTATTCCCTTTTATTACTAATTCAGGTAAATATCCATTACGGGCATCTACTTTACCTAAGGTATTGACAAAAGAAAACTCTTCTCCTGGTTTTAGAAGTGTACTAGATATCTTATTGGCAGCTACATTAATATTCTTAACTCTACTTTTACTAGAACCTCTAAAGTTAGACTCACCCTTACCTAGAAGGGTTTTCACTCCTAGAGCATCAAATTGAGATTCATCAATTAGTGGGGAGGTGACTGCTACAAATAATTCTGTTCTTTTTACCCCTGCTAGAATATCATTTCTAATTCTCTTAGAGCTCTCTTCCATCATTAATTTGGTTCCTTCTTTGCCGGGCTCTAAGATTTCAATTTGTTGAGTTTCTGAGTTAAATCTTAATTTGGCATTGACTGGTTGACTGGTTAAAGTTTTTTGAACTGATTCTAGGTATTCTTTGATAGTATCTTGTGAAATATCAATTTTTTTAGTAGTCTGATCAATTGTAATCCAAGTTACTATTTCCTCAGGGGGGATAATAATATTGGTATCATTAAAGAATATTTCATATTTAGACAAGAAAGAATCTAATTCTTTTTGCTGGCTTTCCCATGAGCTGGTAGTGATAGCAGGACTTTCTTTGATTAAAGGAATTTCTAATTTAACTTCATCTTGTGTAATTATAGGTATTATAGAGCCTGCTATTTTTGAGACATCTAGACTTTCTCCTGGCTGTTCAGGTATGATTATAATCTGCCCATCTTTATAATCTAGCTTGGCATCAGCTAGTATTTTAAGAGCTGGGTTGACTTTAGCTCCGAGAGCAGATTCTAAGATTTCATTATCACTATTAT